>NYVZ01000031.1 GCA_002684895.1 Pelagibacteraceae bacterium | reverse complement strand
TTCAGGCTTTTAAAAAAAATATTTCCAAAATCAAAAGTTACCTATGTTAGAAATATTACGGATATCGATGATAAGATTATAGAAGCTTCAAAAAAATTAAATATTACGACATCTGAATTAACAAACAAGGTCTTAGAGGATTTTCATAATGATTGTGATTACTTAGGATGTTTAAAACCAACGACGGAGCCTAAAGCAACTGATCATTTAGATGAAATGATTAATTTAATTATAAGATTAATTGATAAAGGATTTGCCTATCAATCGAGCAATCATGTGTACTTTGCAGTTTCTAAATTTAAAGAGTACGGAAAATTATCTAATAAAAATATAAAAGATTTAGTCTCTGGTTCTAGAGTAGCAATTTCTGAAAATAAAAAGGAGCCAGGAGATTTTGTGTTATGGAAACCCAGCAAAGAAAATGAACCATCATGGGATTCACCATTTGGAAAAGGAAGACCGGGCTGGCATCTAGAATGTTCAGCTATGTCAGAAAAATATCTTGGAAAACATTTTGATTTTCATGGAGGAGGATTAGATTTAATTTTTCCACATCATGAAAATGAGATTGCGCAATCAGTATGTGCAAACGATAACCAAAAACTTTCTAATTACTGGTTGCACAATGGATATGTCACAATTGATAAACAGAAAATGTCTAAATCACTTGGTAATTTTATTACAATTAATGAATTAAAAAATAATTACAACGGTCAAGTAATTAGGCTTGCAATGTTAAGTACGCATTATACCCAGCCATTTGACTGGAATGAAAATATTTTAGAAAATTCAAGAAAAAATTTGGAGAAATGGTATGAATTTTATTCAGATGACGCTGAAAGTACAAGTGACTCAAATCTAAAATTTTTATTAGATGATTTAAATACTCCCTTGATGATATCTAATATTAATGATTTGTACAAAAAGGCAAAATCCGGAGACTCTTTAGCTGCTCGCCAACTGTCGTCTTCATGCAAAATTTTAGGCTTGTTTAATCAAAATGCCGAAGAATGGAAAAATTTCAAGAAAATTGGAAAAATGCCTCCAGAAGAAATAGAAAAATTAATATTAAAAAGAAACGAAGCAAGAGCAAAAAAAGACTTTGAAACATCAGATAAAATTAGAGATTTATTAGTCAGTAAAGGTGTTCTAATTAAAGATAAAGATGGTAATACCGTGTGGGAATACAAATGAGTAAAGAAAAAATTTATATCTTTGACACAACCTTAAGAGATGGAGCTCAAACAGAAGGAGTAGATTTCAGCTCAGATGATAAAGCAAAAATTGCTCACTCATTATCTGAAGTAGGGGTAGACTATATCGAAGGAGGTTGGCCTGGTGCAAATCCATCAGATACTAACTTTTTCAATAATCCACCAAATCTTGAGAGTAATTTAGTTGCTTTTGGTATGACTAAAAGATCTGGAAGAAGTTGTGAAAACGACCCTGGTATATCTTCAATCGTGAACGCAAAAGTAAACCATGTTTGTATCGTCGGTAAGGCATGGGATTATCATGTTGATGTTGCTCTTGATATACCAAAAGAAGAAAATTTAGAAAATATAAAAGATACTGCAAATTATTTTATTAAAAATAACAAGGAGTTTATGTTTGATGCAGAACATTTCTTTGATGGTTATAAAAATAATAAAAATTATGCGCTATCCTGTTTAAAAGCTGCATATGATAATGGTGCAAGATGGATTGTTCTTTGTGATACAAACGGAGGAACACTACCGCAAGAAATAAGTGAAATTGTTTCAGATGTGTCGAAAATAATTCCAAATGATCATTTAGGAATACATGCGCATAATGATACTGGAAATGCTGTTGCAAATTCTCTTGCTGCCGTCTTGGCTGGAGCGAGGCAAATCCAAGGTACTTTGAACGGTTTAGGTGAAAGATGTGGTAATGCTAACTTAGTATCAATTATACCGACACTAATTCTTAAAGAATTTTTTAACAAAAGTTTTGAAATAAATATTAATAAGTCAAAATTAAAAAAACTGACAAATTGCTCTAGATTGTTGGATGAAATATTAAATAAAACATCAAATAAACATGCACCTTATGTCGGAGCATCCGCATTTGCTCACAAAGGAGGTTTGCACGTATCTGCTGTTAAAAAAGATCCTAAAACATACGAACATATTAAACCAGAACTAGTTGGTAATGAAAGATCGATTGTAGTTTCTGATCAGGCTGGAAGATCAAATATTTTATCGAGGTTAGAAAAATTAAATATTAAAATAAATAAAGATGATCCTAAAATTCAAATTATTTTAGATGAAGTTAAGGATAGAGAATTTACAGGATACTCTTATGATGGAGCTGATGCTTCTTTTGAATTGTTAACTAGACGATTGTTAGGAGAAGTTCCAAATTATATACAAATTAAAAATTATGAAGTAAAAATTATTAAAGATGAGAAACAAAAAAGTATAAATTCAGTTGCAAAGGCGTATCTGATTATTGATGGAAAAGAAATTCTATGTGAAGGCGAAGGTAACGGACCAGTTAATGCACTTGATCAAGCAATAAGATCAAATCTAGATAAAATTGGTAAATATTCTAATTATCTTAAAGATTTAAAACTCGTTGATTATAAGGTTAGAATCTTAAATACTGGAACCAATGCTACTACTCGAGTATCAATAGAAAGCTCTGATGATAAAGGCAAAAACTGGTTTACAATAGGGGTGTCACCTAACATTATCGAAGCATCATTTAGAGCTTTGCTTGACAGCATAGATTATAAGCTTTTTAAGGAAAATGCTCCCTCAAGTAGCAATTGACATTAGTTTTTTGATATCTATAAATCCAGTTTTTATTAATGACAAAAAGAATTAAATCTAAACACAAAGTTGACAGGAGACTTGGAGCAAACATTTGGGGAAGGCCCAAAAGTCCATACAATTCTAGAGCATACGGTCCCGGGCAACATGGTCAAAGGTCATCAGCCAAACCTTCAGATTACAAAGTGCAGTTGCAAGCAAAGCAAAAATTAAAAAACTATTATGGAAATTTAAACGAAAGACAATTTAGAAACTTATATAGAGAAGCAGACAGAAGAAAAGGAAATACGGGAGAAAATTTAGTTGGTTTATTAGAAAGTAGATTGGACGCAGTTATTTACAGAGCAAAATTTGCAACTACAGTTTTTCAAGCCAGACAATTAATTAATCATGGACATGTTAAGGTAAATGGCAAAAGAGTGAATATTTCTAGTTTTAAATTGAATGATAAAGATGAAGTTGAAATAAAAGAAACTTCCAAGCAACTTTCATATGTTTTGGCATCAACACAGCTTAAAGAACGTGATGTTCCAGAATATATTGTAGCTGATCACAAAAAAATGACAGCAAAACTGGCGAGAGTTCCACAGTTTGATGAGATCCCATATCCAGCGATCATGGAACCAAATTTAGTAGTTGAATATTACTCTAGATAATTATTTTTTAAATTCTACACCTTTGTCTTCAAAAAGTTTCTGAAGCTCTGCTTTTTCAAACATTTCTTTTATGATGTCACAACCTCCAACAAACTCTTCATCTACATATAACTGAGGTATTGTAGGCCAGTTACTGTACTCTTTAATTCCATTTCTTATTTCTTCATCTTCATAAACGTTTATAGCTGTGAATTTAACTTCAAGGTGTTTTAAGACGTTGGATACAGCCATTGAAAATCCACACTGAGGCATATCTGGAGTACCTTTCATGAACAAAACAACTTTATTATTTTTAATTATCTCATCTAATTGTTTATTTATTTCTGACATTTATTTTTCCTCAGTTATTAAAGCTAGAGCATGAAGCTCAGCTCCCATTTTGCCTTTAAGAGCTTTATAAACCATTTGATGCTGTTGTACACGGTTTTTACCTTTGAACTTTGACGACCTTATTTTTGCTGAAAAATGGTTATCATCACCCGCAAGATCTTGGATTTCGATATCCGCATCTGGAAAACCCTCTTTTAATAAATTTTCAATTTCAGCCTGCTTAATAGCCATAAAATTAATTATTATACTTGTAGAACCATTGTTTATTTATTTCACTTAATTCTTTTAAATCAAATTTCAAGTCATCATCTATAAAAATTTTTTCTGAGGTTTTTCCAATATTTTTAAAAAAAATATCTATATCTTTAAGGTAGTTTTCAAAACTTTGTTTATTTTGCTCATTAACCTCAACGATATATCGAGATTGATCCTCACCAAATAAATACTTAACTCTATCCAAGGCTTTTTTATGGGTTTTTAAATTAAATCCAATATTTGAAGCTATACTCATTTCTAACAAACACAAAATTATTCCACCTGATGAAACGTCATGACATGCGTCAATTAAATCTTTGTCTATTAAAGACTTAACTGCTTTCCCATTTTTTAACTCTATATTTAAATCAATAGGTGGTGGCGGCCCTTTCTTTAAATGCAAAAGGTCATAACAAAGAACACTTTGTTCCAAATGGCCCTTTGTTCTTCCTAAAACATAAATATCACTGTTTTTGTTTTTAAACTTAAAGCTTTTTACTTTGGAAATATCTTTAACTAAACCAACACCACCAATAGTTGGTGTAGGGTTGATTCCAACTCCATTAGTTTCATTATATAAAGAGACATTTCCAGATATGACTGGATAATTTAATTTATTACATGCTTCTGCCATTCCTTTAATGACTCCTACAAATTGTCCCATAATTTCAGGTTTTTCTGGATTACCAAAATTTAGGCAATTTGTTATTGCAATAGGTTCTGCTCCTACGGCACAGAGGTTTCTGTATGTTTCACATACAGCTTGCATTCCGCCAGTGTACGGGTGAGCATTACAATACCTAGGAGTACAATCTACTGTAGCCGCAATAGCTTTTTTATTGTTACCATGAACTCTAATTACTGCAGCATCGCCTCCTGGAACTTGCGCAGTATCACACATTACCATGTGGTCATATTGTTCCCATACCCAGGATTTATCTGCTTGATTTGGATGAGATAATAGTCTTTTAATTATTTGCTCTATATTTATATCGTCCAATTTTTTTTCTATATCAATATGTTCTGGTTTTTTTATTTCTACCCAATCTCTTTTGTATTTTGGCGCCTCATCAGCTAAGGCTGAAATCGGGATGTCACATACAGTTTTACTATCAAATTTTAAAGTTAAATTTTTTGAATCGGTTAAAATACCAATGACTGAAAAATCTAAGTCCCATTTTTTAAAGATTTTTTCTGCTTCTTTTTCTTTTCCATTTTTTAAAACAATCAACATTCTTTCCTGACTTTCTGAAAGCATCATTTCATAAGGTGTCATACCCGTTTCTCTACATGGAACTTTATTTAAATTTAACTCGATACCTATATTTCCCTTTGAGGCCATCTCGACAGATGAAGATGTTAAACCGGCAGCACCCATATCTTGAATAGAAACTATAGTATCAGTTTGCATTAATTCTAGACAAGCTTCTAACAAAAGTTTTTCGGCAAATGGATCTCCCACTTGAACAGTTGGTTTTTTTGATTCTGAATCTGAATCAAATTCTTGAGATGCCATAGAAGCTCCATGAATGCCATCTCTTCCAGTTTTCGATCCAACATAAATTACAGGATTTCCAACTCCACTAGCAATGGAGTAGAAAACTTTATTTTTTTTCGCTAACCCAATATTCATCGCATTTACTAATATATTGCCGTCATAACAATTATCAAATTCAACTTCACCACCAACCGTAGGTACACCAATACAATTTCCATATCCTGCAATACCAGCAACTACACCGTTTAGTAGATGTTTTGTTTTCGGATGATCTGGTGAACCAAAACGAATTGCATTTAAATTTGCTATAGGTCTAGCACCCATTGTAAACACATCTCTTAAAATACCACCAACCCCTGTAGCAGCACCTTGGTAAGGTTCAATGAACGATGGATGATTATGACTTTCAATTTTAAAGATCGCAACATCTCCATCATCGATATCAACAACTCCTGCATTTTCACCAGGGCCTTGAATGACTCTGTTATTTTTAGTAGGCAATGTTCCCAACCAGACACGTGATGATTTATAAGAACAATGCTCATTCCACATTGCAGAAAAAATACCAAGTTCAGTAATATTTGGTTTTCTTTCTATAAGTTCTAAAATTTTTTGATACTCAGTTTTAGTTAATCCATGTTGTATAGCTAAATTTAAATTTACATCGCTCATTAATTAATCAAAGATTGAAAAATACCTGAACCATCTGTTCCACCCAAAATATTTTCTACACATCTTTCTGGGTGTGGCATCATTCCTATTATATTTTTTTTTTTGTTTACAATTCCCGCAATATTTAAACAAGAACCATTTGGGTTACCATAATCGTTTATTTTCGAATTCTCATCGCAATATTTAAATACGATTTGATTATTTTGCTCTAATTCATTTAAAGTTTTTTTATCAGCAAAATAATTTCCTTCATTATGAGCTATTGGAACTTTAATCTTTTCATTTTTTTTATATTTAGAAGTGAAGGGTGTTGAATTATTTTCAACTAATAAATTTACATACTTACATATGAATTTTAGTTTTTTGTTTCTAAGCAGTGCTCCTGGTAACAATCCTGTTTCAGTTAATATTTGAAATCCATTACAAATTCCAATTATATACCTATCTTCTTTTGCATGTTTAATAACTTCGCTCATTATGTTAGATTTTGATGCCATACTTCCACATCTTAAATAGTCACCATATGAAAAACCCCCGGGCAAAACAACCAAATCAGATTTCGGCATTTCTTTTTCTTGGTGCCAAACCATTTTAGTTTGTAATTGAAATTTTTCTAATGCAACTTTAACATCTCGATCACAATTGGAACCAGGAAAAACTATGACATTAGCTTTCATTAAATTTTATTAAATTTAAAGTTTTCAATTGTTTGATTTGCTAAGAGTTTTTCACATGATGATTTGACAATTTTTATAGCTTTTGCTTCATCATTTTCATCAACCTCCAGTATAAAGTATTTTCCCTGACGAACATTCTTAATTGAAGAAAGACCAATATCTCCAAGGGCATTTTCAACAGCTTTTCCTTGTGGATCTAACACTTCTGTCTTAAGTGTAACAAAAACTTCGAACTTCAATTTATTTTTTTTTCAGTTTAATAGTTTTAGAAATTCCTGATTTGATTTCCATAATGTTACTGCCTTCTGGCATGATTCCTAATCTTTTTGCAACTTCTGTATATGCCTCAACCAGTCCACCTAACCCTTTTCTGAAACGATCTTTGTCTAATTTTTTTTCATCTTTGGAATCCCACAATCTACACGTGTCTGGACTAATTTCGTCCGCAAGAATGATCTTGCTGTCATCTGCATTCCACACTCTTCCAAATTCTAGCTTAAAATCAACAAGCTTTATACCAACTCCTCTAAATAATCCGTTAAGGAAATCATTAATTCTAAAAGCGGTCTCTGTAGCATGGGCAATTTCTAAATTTGTTGCCCAGCCGTTTATATCGATATGCTCCTCAGTAACTAACGGGTCATCTAGATCATCATTTTTATAATAGTACTCAATTATTGGTCTTTTGAGAATAGTACCCTCTGCTACACCCAGTCTTGTAGACATTGAACCTGCAGAAATATTTCTTATTACAAATTCAATAGGGAGTATCTCGCAGTTTTTAATTAATTGCTCTCTCATATTTAAGCGTTTTATTAAGTGTGTCTCAATACCAATTTCATTAAATTGATTGAAAAGAAATTCTGAAATTCTATTATTTAAAACACCCTTGCCTTCAATTACTGCCTTTTTTTTATTATTAAATGCTGTCGCATCATCTTTAAAATATTGTACCAAAGTATTTCTTTCAGGACCTTCGTAAAGAATTTTGGCCTTACCTTCATATATTTTTTTTCGTCTCATTATTTTAAAACTCTCCTCAAGATATAATTAATATATCTTTTATGATAATTTATATCAAATAGCTGCTTTAGCTCTTTTGGACTTAAATTTTCTTTTATCAATAAATCTCTCTTTAAGTTTTCATAGAAATCTTCATTTTGATCCCATGTTTTCATAGCATTCTTTTGAACAACTTTATATGCATTTTCTCTTTTAACACCTTTTTGAGTTAGTTTTAACATAACGCCTTGCGAAAAAATCAAACCTTTAAATTTATTTAAATTATTTTCCATATTCTTAGGGTGGACAATTAAATTAGCAATTACATTATTTAATCTTGTTAAAAGAAAATCTAAAGTAACCGTAGCATCTGGGCCAATATTTCGTTCTACACTTGAGTGAGAAATATCTCTTTCATGCCATAAAACTATATTCTCCATGCTCGGAATTGAATAACTCCTTACCAGTCTTGCTAAACCAGTAATATTTTCAGATAAAACTGGATTTCTTTTATGCGGCATTGCTGATGACCCCTTTTGTCCTGATGAAAAGAATTCTTCGGCCTCTAAAACTTCAGTTCTTTGAAGGTGCCTTACTTCTGTTGCAAGTCGTTCAGCTGAACTGGCTATTAGTGCCAAAACATTAAAAAAATATGCATGTCTATCCCTCGGAATAATTTGTGTTGAAATTAATTCTGGTTTTAATTTTAATTTTTTAGCGACAAATTTTTCAACATTTGGTCCTAAGTGAGCAAAGGTTCCCACGGCTCCTGAAATTGAACAAGTCGATATTTCATCAATTGCTTGCTCTAGCCTTTTTTTGTTTCTTTTAAATTCAGCGTAGTAAGTTGCAATCTTAAGACCAAAAGTAATTGGTTCAGCATGTATACCATGACTTCTACCTATGGTAATTGTATTTTTATATTTTTTTGACTTAATTTTTAAAGTTTTTAAAAGTTTATCAATATCTTGAATTAATATTTTTCCAGATTGCTTAAGTTGCAAATTAAAACATGTATCCAAGACATCAGAAGAAGTCATGCCTTGGTGAAGATATTTGGCCTCTGAACCCACGGTTTCTGTAATAGATGTAAGAAAAGCTATCACGTCGTGCTTTGTTTTTTTTTCAATATCATCAATTCTCTTAATGTTAATCTTTGATTTTTTTCTTACCTTTGCTGCCACACCTTTTGGAATGATTTTATATTTTTCCATTGCTTGAGCGGCATAAATTTCGATATCTAGCCAAATTTTAAATTTATTCATTGGCTCCCATATCTGAGCCATTTCTTTTCTTGAATACCTAGGAATCATTTTTGTATTTTATTATGAAATTGTAAAAATTTCATATCCATTATTAGTTATACCCACAGTGTGTTCAAATTGTGCTGATAAAGATTTGTCTTTAGTAACCGCGGTCCAACCATCATTTAAAACTTTAGTATCACACTTGCCAGCGTTGATCATTGGTTCTATAGTAAATACCATTCCTTCTTGTAACTTTGGACCAGTCCCTTTTTTTCCATAATGAAGAATATTTGGCTCTTCATGAAATGCTCTTCCAACACCATGGCCACAGAAATCTCTAACAACTGAATACCCTTTTTTTTCAACATAAGTTTGAATCTCATTTCCGATATCACCGAGATGAATTCCAGGCTTTAATATTTTGATAGATCTGTTCAGTGCTTCTCTTGTGGTTTCAACTAAATTTTTTGCTTTAATAGAAACTTTACCTACACAAAAAGTTCTAGACGTATCTCCATGAAAACCATCAACTAAAGATGTAACATCAACATTAATAATATCACCATTTTTTAAAATTTTGTCGCAAGGTATGCCGTGGCAAACAACATGATTTACAGAAGTGCAAATAGATTTTGGAAAACCTCTGTAGAAAAGGGGCGCAGAGCATGCATTGTGTTTCTGTAAAAAATGAACGCACATTTCATCAATTTCTTGAGTTGATATACCTGGTTTAATTTTATCTGTTATATAGTCCAAGCATTTGGCGGATATTTTTCCTGCATCTCTTAATTTTGCAAACTCATTAGGATAATATTTGTTAAATTTAATCATTAAATTTTGACTTTAATTTTATTACTTATTGATATTTCGTTCTCATTAACTTTGCAAGAATATGCAATAATTTTAACACCGAATTTTTTTGCTTTTTTTATCTCATTATAATAATTTAGATCTATATCATCTGCAATTTTCATAATTTTTATATCTTCTCTTTGTATCAAAAATAATAAATAACTTTCATAACCTTTTCCAATTGCCTCTTGTAGATGCACTAAGTGTTTTTTACCTCTGACAGTTACTGCATCAGGAAACTCTGAAGTTTCTTTCTCTCTAGATAAAGTAACATTTTTAACTTCTAAGAATGCTTTATTACTTTTATTTTCAAGCATAAAATCAAATCTTGTCTCTTTTGAAAATTTTACTTCTCGTTTAATGGAAGTAAATTTTTTTAGCTCAACTATCTTTTTATTTTGCAACGCTTCTTCTACTATACGATTTGCTCTATGAGTATTAACTCCAACGTTACTTTTTTTATCATTTATAATTTCTAAGGTGAATTTTAATTTACGATTAGGGTTGTCGCTTTTGGAAATCCACGCATCATTATACTCATTTAAAAGGCCCAGCATTGAGCCAGAGTTAGGACAATGAGCTGTTATTTTTTTTTTCTTTAAGATTACATCCGCAAAGAATCTTTTGTATCTTTTTACAAATTTAACATATATTAAACTAGGAATTATTTTCATATGGAGTTTAAAAAAGAATTTACAGCAGGTATTATAATAATTGGCAATGAAATTTTATCGGGAAGAACTGTTGATAAAAATACCTCTTTTATTGCTACGTGGTTAAACGATAGGGGTATTAGCGTTGAAGAGACAAGAGTCATCCCTGATAAAGAGAAAATTATAATTGATACAGTTAGAGAACTGAAACGTAAGTTTGCTTATATATTTACTACAGGTGGAATTGGTCCAACACATGATGATATTACAGCTGAATCAATATCAAAAGTATTTGGTCAAAAATATCAATATCATCCTGAGGCCTACAAAATTTTAGAAAAATTTTATAAAAATCAAGACTTTAATGATGGTAGAAAAAAAATGGCAAAAATGCCAGAGCATGCTAAATTAATACCAAACCCTAAAACCTTTGCAGCTGGCTTTTACGTAGAAAATGTTTTTGTGCTACCCGGTGTGCCAAGTATTCTCCAAGCTATGATCCCACAATTAGATAATATTATAAAAACTGGAAAAAAAATTTTATCATCTTCTATTGATACAGGCCTAAGAGAAAGTCTTGTAGCGGAGGGGCTATCGAGGTTACAAGATAAATATAAGAATATAGATATTGGTAGTTACCCATACTTTAAAGAGAAACCAGGAACAGTTTTGGTGCTAAGAACTACAGAAAAAGAGCTTTTGAAAAAATGTGAAGAAGAGGTAAAAAAATTAGTTCTTTCGTTGAGTTAACAAAATAATTCTAATTTATTTTGAATTATTTATTTATATTAAAAAAAGGTATTTAATTTTGTTAGAAGTTTTTAAAATAAACAAAATTCCAAAAAAAAAATGGAGTTCAGAATATGCGCTTAATACTAAGCCACGATTATCTACCTTCTTCTTTCTTTGTTTAGGGTTATTTTTATTTGGATTGGGAGAGGGTTTATTATTATTATCTACAACAGGTAATTCCCCTTGGTCTGTCCTTGCTGAAGGAATTTCTAATTTAAGTGGTTTTACAATAGGAGCATCAACTTTTTTTATAAGTATTTGTGTACTTTTTTTATGGTTTTTTTTGAGTCAAAAACCAGGCATTGGAACTCTAATGAATATTATTATTATTGCTGTAGTTATAGATTTAACATTAAACACTTTTGAGTCACCTTCATCTGTTTTTTTTCAATATATATTATCTATAGTTTCAGTTTTGCTTGTAGGGTTAGGGAGTGGTATTTATTTGATATCAAATCTAGGTCCAGGACCACGAGATGGTTTAATGACGGGGTTAACAAGAGTTACAAATTTTCCAATTGCATTTGTGCGTGCTTCGATAGAGATATCTGCTGTTTTAATAGGATGGTACCTTGGTGGAACCGTTGGTTTGGGGACTTTAATTTTTGCTCTTGGAATAGGACCTGCGGTAGCAGCCAGTTTATTAGTTGTAAACAGAATTTAATTAAAGTTGCAATTAAGTATATAATTCAATAATAAATATTTAAGTGCCCTCGTGGTGGAATTGGTAGACACAAAGGACTTAAAATCCTTGCCGCTTGCGGAGTGCCGGTTCGAGTCCGGCCGAGGGCACCAAAACTGAAAATGGTAAAACAAATTACTGCATTAGAGTTTAAAGAACTTCCATTTAAACAGGGATGTTATTTAATAGATGTCAGAACACCAGAAGAGTGGAAAACCACAGGAAAACCTGATGGAGAAGCCTTTGGATTATCTACTTATTTTGTATCATACCAATTACAAAAAAATGATACAGTATCATTAAATCCAAAATTTTTATTTGAAATGGATGAATTAAATTTAGACAAAAACAAAAAAATATTTTTTATATGTGCGAGTGGAATTAGATCACAAATCGTTGCTGATATTTTTGAAAAAAAAGGTTTTGAAACTTACAATATATCAGATGGCTTTTTAAGATCTAGCAAAGTTTATGCATCATCTTGGCTAGCTGATAAACTGCCAATTAAATAATTACTGATTGATATTTAAATATGAAATTAGAATATATCTTAAAAAGTAAATTAAATTTCTTCATATTTTTATTTTCAGGTTTTTTGCTTTCTTTTATTTTACCTCCTTATAATTACTTCTTTTTAGGTTTTGTTATATTTCCATTTATTTTATATTTATTAAAAAAAAACCAACAAGCCGACCCAAGGTTTTTTTTTATTTATGGAACATTATTTGCTTACGGGTATTTTATTTCATCTCTATATTGGATAAGCTATTCTTTAAATTTTGATCAAGAAGTAGCAATATTAAAACCATTGGCCATCTTTTTTTTGCCATTAGGATTATCTTTATTTTATGGCTTTGGTTTTTACGTCTTGAAGCGTTTTTGTAATTTTAATCATTTTTTTGTTTTAAATTTTTCAATTTTAATGTCTTTAATTGAGTATTTTAGGTCATATATAACAGGATTTTCATGGAATTTATTCGTCTATGCTTTGAGTGAACAGTTGGAGAGTATTCAAATCTTGAATTATATTGGAACGTTTGGTCTAAATTTTTTAGTAATTTTTTTATTTTCTTATCCTTATTTTTTTCTGAATAAAAACAAAGCTATTATTGTCCAGCGTTTATTTATATTATTAATTATAATCAGCTCAAATTATTTATACGGTTTTAATAGACTTCAAATTAATTTAAAGACAATAAATCAGCAAATACTACTAGTTCAACCCAACGAAAATTTACTTCAAATAAACTCAAATCTAAATAAATATATTGAGAGTATATTAGAAATAAGTGAACCGCTTAATAAAAGTGAAAATGCAATATTTTTGTGGCCTGAGGGATCTTATTCATTTATTAAAAATAAAAATCTAAAAAAAGTTTTTCAAGACAAATTTAAAAATAACCAGAAAATAATTCTTGGCGCAACTACAAAAGATAAGAATGGAAATATTTTTAACAGCTTGGTAACCTTGAATTCTGAAGGTAAAATTATTAATAATTATAATAAGATGCACCTTGTTCCTTTTGGAGAATTTATACCATTTGAACATACATTGAAATTTTTAAATCTAAAAAAAGTAACTTTCGGTTATCAATCTTTTTCAAGAGGAAAAAGTAGAGAAGTATTAAAAATAAATGGAAATCTAGTTCTACCTTTGGTGTGTTATGAAGTGATTGATAGTGGTTTATTAAATATAAGCAAAAAAAAGTTTGATATAATTTTTAATATTTCAGAAGATGCATGGTTTAACAGATCTATTGGAACGTACCAACATTATTCTCATTCAATATTCAGATCCATAGAAGAGGGAAAGCATATATTTCGATCGACAAATCAAGGAATATCAGCAAGTATTAACCCGCTAGGTATTACACTAATATCATCTTCATCTAATGAAAAAACTGTTTTTAGTAGTAACTATCAAGTGTTAAACAATAACACGCCTTTTAGCATATTGGGAAATTTAATGTTTTTATTTTTAATATTTTTATTTTTTTTGATACAAGTATCCTTAAAGAGATATTTGAAATTATTATGAAAAAACATGCTTTAGTAATTGGATCTGGGGTTGCTAGTACAGCTTATGTTTCTGTACTTGATTTTAATAAAATTAAAACTTCAGTTGTAGGCTCACCTTATGAGCTTAAAGAAATTCAAAATTTAAAAAAAAATAAAAAAATTAAATTATTTAATTTAAAATTTTCTAATAATATTAAATTTTTTTTTCATAATGAAACCCAGCTTATAAATAAAAAAACTATAAATTTAATTATCATCGGAACAAACACCAAGGGTATTGATTGGGCTATAAATATTTTAAAAAAACTACAAATTGATTGTCCAATATTATTAATAACCAAAGGTATTGTCAAAAAAAAAAATAAACTGCTAGCAATTAGTAAATATATTAAAACAAAATGCTCAAATGATAAGATTGTGATGGCTGCAGGCCCATGTTTAGCAAAAGAATTAATTAATAGGTCTCACACTAGAACACTTTTTGCTTCAGCAAAAATTTCAAATGCAAAATATATAAAAAATATTTTAGAGAATGAATATTACCACCCGGATGTAACACAGGATATTAATGGTGCTGAAATTTGTGCCGCAATAAAAAATATTTACGCAACTATAATTGGCTCTTCATTTGGACAAGTTGGAAATTTATCTAAAAAAAAAGAGGATAATTATTTTAATACTTCCTCGGGTTTATTTGAGCAATCGTTAAAGGAAATGAAATATATTACGCAAAAGTTTAAAGGCAAGATTGATACTGCCCAAGGTCTAGCCGGTGCTGGTGATTTATATGTAAGCGTATTAGGTGGAAGGAATGCAAAATTAGGGTTTTATTTAGGTAAGGGGTATTTGTATAAATCAATAATAAAGAAACAGATGAGAAATGTAACTGTAGAGGGTGCAGAACTAATCAAGTCTTCAGGGACAAAAATTTTATCTATAGTTGGTCAAAAAAAACTTCCATTATTAAAATGTCTATTAAAAGCTATCAAAGGAAACAGGATGTTAAAAATTGACTGGAAACAGTTCACTTTTTGACAATTCAGGTCAAAAATACCCATTTAACCAGACTTGATTCTGTATATAAACATGATCAATGTTATTTGATTTTTTAAGAGATTACGCAACAATCTTAATCTTTTTGTTTATATCTATTGGTCTTGGATTTGCTTTCATATTTGCAAACTTTCTATTTTCACCAAGTAATCCAGATCCTGAAAAGTTATCCGCGTATGAATGTGGGTTTGAAGCGTTCGATGATTCTAGAATGAAATTTGATGTGAGATTTTACTTGGTTTCAATTTTATTTATTATATTCGATTTAGAAGTTGCTTTTTTATTTCCATGGGCAGTATCATTGGGAAACATTGGGTTGTTAGGTTTTTGGTCAATGATGTTTTTTTTATTAATTCTTACAGTAGGTTTTGTTTATGAATGGAAAAAAGGAGCGTTGGACTGGGAGTAGTTTGTTTTTATGAGTGCAGTATCGAAATTAAATAAAATACCTGATGAATTTAAAGAAGTTGCTGAGGAATTTGCTGACAAAGGATTTGTTACAATTGCGAGCAATACTTTAATTAATTGGGCAAGAACAGGCTCATTGCACTGGATGACATTTGGCCTTGCTTGTTGTGCTGTAGAAATGATGCAGGCTTCAATGCCCAGATATGATTTAGAAAGGTTTGGTGCCGCACCAAGAGCTTCACCAAGACAATCTGATGTAATGATTGTAGCTGGTACATTGACTAATAAAATGGCTCCTGCATTAAGGAAAGTTTATGATCAAATGCCAGAGCCACGTTATGTAATATCTATGGGTAGTTGCGCAAACGGCGGAGGTTATTATCATTATTCATATTCCGTCGTAAGAGGCTGTGATAGAATTGTACCAGTAGACATTTATGTACCCGGATGTCCTCCGAGTGCAGAAGCCTTATTGTATGCAATTTTACAATTGCAAAAAAAAATTAGAAGAGAAGGTTCGTTAAAAAGATAATTATGAAAAGTATTAATGATATTAAATCAATAATTGAAAAAAATTCTAATTTCTCTTTTTTAACAATACTATTTCAAAATGACAATTTGGTTTGCTCATGTAAAGCAGAAAATATAATAGAAAATATAGTTCTATTAAAAAAACATCCAGAGCTAAAATTTAGACAGTTAGTTGATATTCTAGCCGTCGACTACCCAGGTAAAGAAAAACGTTTTGAAGTTATTTATTTACTTTTAAGTCACGAGAATAATTTAAGAATAACTATAAAGCTACAAGTTGAAGACAAAGAAAGCATACAAACATTAACAAATATTTTCCCGTCAGCCAACTGGTTAGAACGAGAGGTTTTTGATATGCATGGAATACCTTTTGACAAACATCCTGATTTACGCAGAATATTAACAGATTATAATTTTGAAGGTTTTCCATTAAGAAAAGATTTTCCATTAACTGGCTACAAAGAAGTTAGATACGATCCTGAAAAAAAAAAAGTTATATATGGGCCTGTAAAGCTTCAACAAGCGTATAGAGATTTTGATTTTAGAAGCCCTTGGCAGAGTCCAGAATATA
>NYVZ01000029.1 GCA_002684895.1 Pelagibacteraceae bacterium | reverse complement strand
CATTTTTAAGCTCAATTAATAATCTATCTTGACTCTTGAGCTTTTTGATTTGCAACGAAGCTTTTTCATATTCTTTATTTTTGAGATAAAATACAGATTTTATGAAATCAAATACAAATACTTCTGCATACAAATTATCTAATAAAAAAATATTTTGTGCAGCTTCATCAAGTTTTCCATCAACGGCAAGTGATGTTATATATCTAATATCATAGTAAGAATGTTGACCTTTTAATTTGGAATTTTTTCTTAAAGTATTCACTGCTAAGTTGTGTTTATTTTCATCATGCAAAACAGATCCGTACAGATAATTTGTAATATAATCTGAGGAGTAAATTCTTTTATACTCTTTTTGAGTAAATGCAGATGCATTAGCGGTGGATAATAAAATTAAAGTAATTCCAATTAAAAAATATCTTTTTAAACTCATGTATAAATGCAAAATAATAAAAATATTTTTGAATTTTATCAATCATCGGGCCTTTATGACAGAGTTATTTTTAAAAATAAAAATAAAAAAAATAGCCTTACACTTGAAAAACTTAAAGTAAGAATATTATCTCTAAAAAATATTTATAGCAAACAAAGTCATCAATTAGTTTTTTCTGATGGTAACAGTAAATCAAAAATTATGCTCATAGGCGACTCACCTGGCATATCTGATGAAATTGATGGAAAACCCTTTTCGAAAGACGCTGGTTTATTATTAGATAAAATGCTTGAGGCAATTAGTCTTAATAGAAATAAAGTATATATAACTAATGTTGTTAACTTTCGATTGCCAGATAATAGAAAATTGAGTGAAAATGATATTGTAAATTTTCAACCACTAATTCTCGATCATATAAAAATTATAAATCCTAAATTAATTATGATATTAGGATCTGCTGCCTTAAAAACCTTGTTCAATGAGCAGCAGTCTATAACTAAAATTAGGGGCAAATGGCTAAAACTAAGAATAAATAATTATACTTATAGTTGTATGTCAAGTTATCACCCTAATTTTTTAATTAGACAACCTTCTCAAAAGAAATTCGCATGGTCTGACCTACAAGAATTTAGAGATCGAATTCTTAAAGAAAAACTATGTTAAAAGTAAATCAAGAAAAAGAAATTTCAAAATATATAATTGGTATCGATGAAGTTGGTAGAGGACCTTTGGCTGGACCTGTGGTATCTGCAGCAGTTCGATTATCGAAAAATTTTAATATAACTGAATTAAATGACTCTAAAAAATTATCTAAATCCAAAAGAGAAGAGGTATATAATTTAATAATAAACACATGCGAGTATCAACTTGGAATTTCAAATGTTGAGGAAATAGATAAACTTAATATTTTGCAAGCGACTTTTCTTTCGATGAGAAGAGCTATAAATAAATTTAAGCTTCCATCTAATTATAAAATACTCGTTGATGGACCATGGTCATTCGATAAAGCTAATAAAAATATACTTCCAAAAATCAAAGGGGATTCTATTTATCCTTCAATTGCTGCCGCATCAATTATTGCAAAAATTTATAGGGATAATTTAATGTTAAATCTATCTAAAGAATACTCTAATTATCTATGGGAAAGAAACTCTGGGTATGGAACAAAAAAACATATCGAAGCTATTAGGCTTCATGGGATTACTAAACATCATCGAAAATCGTTTGCCCCAATACACAAAATATTGAGTCATTAAAACAAATAGGCACTAAAAAAAATTGTTTGTTGACATAAACATCTAAATTTAGTCTATTCTACCTCCGGTTGAAATATGACTTTTGCAAAACTTTATAATGAAGATTGTTTAATTAAACTAAAAAACATTAAATCAGATAGTGTTGATTTAATATTTGCAGATCCGCCATATAACCTACAATTAAAGGGTCAGTTAAGACGGCCAGATACATCTAAAGTTTCTGCAGTCGATGATTATTGGGACAAATTTAATTCATTTAAAGATTACGATAACTTTTCAAAAAAATGGTTAAAAGAATGTAAAAGAATATTAAAAAAAAATGGATCAATCTGGGTGATTGGAAGTTATCATAATATTTTCAGAGTAGGGAAAATTATTCAAGATAATAATTTTTGGATTTTAAATGATGTAATATGGAATAAAAAAAATCCTATGCCAAATTTTAAAGGAACAAGGCTTACCAATGCTCATGAAACATTAATATGGGCTGCCAAATCTGATAAATCCAAATATACATTTAATTATCATTCTATGAAAACATTTAATGATGACAAACAACTAAGATCTGACTGGAATATTGCTATTTGTAACGGCTCTGAAAGAATTGTTGCTAATAATAAAAAAATTCATTCAACTCAGAAACCAGAAGCTTTATTATACCGTATTATAATTTGCGCTAGTAATAAGAATGATTTGATACTTGATCCATTTATGGGCACTGGAACTACAGGCGCGGTAGCAAAAAAATTAGGTAGAAATTTTATTGGTATAGAAAAAGACAAAAAATATTTTAAAGTTTCTGAACAACGAATTAAAAAAATTAATGAAATAGACTCAAATTTTAATTTTCCGATGATAGATAAAAAAAAGGAAAAAAGAATACCGTTTGGTTATTTATTAGAGTCGGGGCTAGTTGAGCCTGGATTAAATTTATTTGACCATAAAAAAAAATATAAAGCTCAAGTTATGGCTGATGGATCAATTTATTGTAACAAAATACAAGGTTCAATTCATAAGGTCGGAGCTCAAGTACAAGGAATGCCAAGCTGTAATGGTTGGTCTTATTGGCATTTTAATATCGAAGGAAAATTAGAGCCTATTGATTTTCTAAGAAGGAAAGTAAGAGAGGCCTTATAAATCCTCCTTTATTTTATAGTCGAAAATAGAGCTATTAACAAATTTGATTAAAAATTCATACGAGCAGATTAGCTTAATTATCAAGTTTCTTATCCATCTAAAAATAAAAATATTTAAATGAAAAATAGTTAAATTATTTTCTGATTTAGTGATTATTTTTTTTATTCTATTTTTTCTAAATTTATATAATTTCTTAGTACAAAATTCATTTTGAATGAGAAAGTTATATAAAGCATAAGAATCCTCGATAGCCTGCGCAGCTCCTTGAGCTCTAGAAGGAATAAATCCGTGGGCACTATCGCCTATAAAATAAATATTATTATGTCCGTAGAAAATTTTATTTAATTTAAATATCGGCCATATTTTTACTTTAATATTATCAAAAGTCATATTATCAAATTTAGGAAAGTAAAAATTATTATTTTTATTGATATCTTTAAACTTTGAGTCATATCCATCAACAACTTTAACAAATGGCATTTTATTGACTAAAGTAAATGAAAAATTTTTATTTTGATCGATGGGATACTTAACTAAATGAAAGTTTTTTCCCATCCATAAATCAATGTCGTTAACTTGTATCATATCAGTAAATACACCTCTAAGCGCGGAATATCCTGAATAAACCGGTTGTATTTTTTCAGGTCTGAGTTTTGAAAATATCCCATCAGCAACAATTAAGGTATCAAATTTTTCTTCACTATCGTTTTTAAAAAAAATTGATTTGTCATTAATATTTGTAACTTCTTTTATAATAATATTATCTTTTAATGAAAATTGATTTATTAAAAAATTTATTAATTCATTACGGTTTAAAGTGATATAAGGATCATTCTTTAAATAATCAAAACTCATTCTAGCAATCTTTGCATTTAAATTATAATCGTAAAAGGATAGGCCTGTAATTTTGCATAATTTTTTTTGATTAAATAAATCAAAATTTATTTTTTTAAGTATTCTAAGAGCATTGGGAGAAATTTGTATACCATTGGAATTCGGTAAATAAATATCATCTTTTTCATAAACAGAAATATCGTAATTTTTATTTTTTTTCAAAAAACAAGCTAAGACTAAACCTGAAATTCCTGCGCCTACAATTCCTATTTTTTTCATTAAATACCCTCTACTCTTTTCAGAATTTTATCTAAAAAACTAGATTTAAAATTATTCTGTATCTGTTTATTTGTTAAAAAAACAAAATTATTATCTCTATTCTTATAATTATATATTTTGATACAATTTATTTCAGTATTAAGATTTGATATAGATACTTTTGATTTATTTAAAAAGGTATATTTTACCTTTTGTTTAAAAAATTTTTCCAAATCATTTTGTAAATTGTCAGATGTATTTTCAAAAATAGGTACATTTAAAAACCCTTTAAGAGGTCCAAATTTATTTTTTCGTGTTAATAAAATTTTTTTATTTTTGACATATATACAAGCGTTTAGTTTTTTGATTTTTCTTTTAGGTCTTTCAATTGTATAAATACTTGTTTTATCTTTAAACTTACATAAATTTTTTAAACAGCATTCAGCGCAGTGAGGATTTTTTGGATTGCAAACTAAAGCTCCCAACTCCATTATACCTTGCATCAATGAGCTAGAATTTTTTTTGACTTTAAGTTTTTCTACATTCCTAAGTATCATTTTTTCATTTTTTAAATTAAATAACCTTGAAATTACCCTTCTAACATTTCCATCGATACCAATTTCGCTTTTATCAAATGCAATAGCTAATATGGCTTTAGCTGTGTAATCGCCAATACCTGGTAATTTTATTAGTTCAGTATAATTATTGGGCAGTCTTAAATTAAATTTTTTTGAAATAATTTTAGATGTTTCTAGCAAAAACCTTGCTCTTCTGTAATATCCTAATCCTTGCCATAATTTATTCACCCTTGATTGCGATGATTTTGACAATTTTTCAATAGAATCAATATTCTTGTAGAAGTTGTTAAAATAAGGAATTGCTGTTTTTACCTGCGTTTGCTGAAGCATAAATTCACTCAATAAAACTTTATAATGTCTATCCTTTTGAGACTTATACTTTCTCCACGGGAGCTTGCGTTGATGTTTTTTATACCAAGCTAAAATTTTTTTTGATATTGATAAGTGCATAAAATGAAAAAAAATAGAACATTTGGTTCATTAAAACCTATAAGATCTCTATTACCAGAAAGTGTTAAGAAATTAATAAAAAATACCCCATGTACAGACTATGACAGTTTGAAAAAGTCTTGGCAAAAGGTTTTAGGCGAAGAAATGGCCAAAAAATGTGAATTAATCAAAATTAAACAATATAGCAAAAAAAAAAGGTGTATATTTTTAAAAGTTGAGCGTAAATTTTTAATTGAAGTTGACTATGCGAGAGATGAGATAATAAAAAAAATTAACTCTTTTTATGGATTTGAAAGTGTAAATAAAATTTTAATTAATATTGAGGACATCAACAGTACACAACTGAATAAAAAAAGTTTAAAATTAAGCAAAAAAACTGAAGATATGATTAAAGTAATCAATGACAGTGAACTTAAAGAAAAACTTTTAAATTTTCATATAGAAAAAAATGAAAAAAATTAAAATAATATTAATATTTTTTTTTATTACATGTTCTGTCAAAGCAGAAAATCATGCGGTAACTTATGGAACAAAATCGAAGGGCACAAAAATAAACATTAAAATTTATTCATCATTAACTTGTCCGTACTGTGCAGAATTGCATGTAAAATTTTTGCCAAATTTAATAAAAAAATATGTAGAAAATAAAATTGCCTATATTGAACTCCATGACTATCCATTAAATCAAAGTAGTTTAGTAGCGGCCCAAATTCAAAAATGTTTTTCTATTGATGATCAAAAATTGTACTTAGATGAAATTTATAAAAAACAAACAGAGTGGAGTAATGCAGAAACATTAAAAGAATTGCAATCTAACTTAAGTAAAATAACGCAATCATTAGGTTTAAGTGATAAAGATTTTAATAGTTGCGTAAAAAATAAAGCATACGAAAATAGGGCTTTAAAAAGTAGAATCAATGCTCAAAATAAATATAATGTAAATTCTACTCCAACATTAATAATTAATGAAAAAAAGTTTAAAGGATCATTAAAAAATGTTGAAAAATATATACAGAAGCTACTTTAAAAAATGAAATTTAAAGAATTAGAAGTATCCGGTTTTAAATCTTTCGCAGAAAAAACAAATTTTTATATTGAAAGAGGATTAACCGGAATAGTGGGTCCAAACGGATGTGGAAAATCAAATGTTGTTGAGGCATTAAGGTGGTGCATGGGTGAGACATCAGCAAAGAGCTTAAGAGGCTTAGGCATGGAGGATGTAATATTTAACGGTACATCTGATTTACCATCTAAAAATATTTGCGAAGTTTCAATTAAATTAGAAAATGACGAAGATATAGCGCAATACAAAAACACTCCCGAAATAGAAATTAAAAGAAAATTAGAAAAGGATAAAGGCTCAAAATATTTTATCAATGGTAAAGAAGTCAGGGCAAAGGATGTTCAAATTTTGTTTGCTGACTTGTCCACTGGACCACACTCACCATCAATGGTCAGTCAGGGTCGTGTTGGTGCACTCATAACTGCAAAACCTACCGATCGAAGAGCAATATTAGAAGAAGCTGCAGGTATAGCAGGTCTTCACGCAAGAAGGCACGAGGCTGAATTAAGATTAAATGCTGCAGAAAATAATTTAAAAAAAGCTGATGATGTAACGCGTCAAATTGAAAACCAACTTAAAAATCTTTTGAAACAAGCTGAGGAAGCATCCAAATACAAGGAAATTTCTGATGAAATAAGAAGATACGAAGCTGCAATAATTTTTTTAAACGCTGCAAGTGTCGAAGATGAGATAAATGTAAGTAGTGAAAAGTTGAATGAGAATGAAGATGAAATCAGTGCAATTAATATTGAAATAAATTTTAATGAAAACGAAATTGAAAAGTTAAACTCTGAAATAAAACCTATATCTATAGAATCTAATGAATTAGTTAAAAATTTACAAAAATTAAATATTGAGTTTGATCAAATTAACAAGGATGAAGAAAGAGTAAATTTAGAGATTGAAAAGCTCAAAAAAGATATAAAACTAACATACAGCGATATAAACCGGGAAAAAGAAATAATTGCCAATTCTACAAATAACGTGGAAAGATTAACTGGAGAGAGAGATGAGATACTTGTAATAGAAAAAAACTATTATGAAATAGAAAAAAAAGCCACAGATGATTATAAAATTTCTCTTAACAGCTTAAATAGTGCTAAAGAAAGCTTAAAAAGTTTTTTTAATAAATTAATAAGTATTATTAAAAATAAAGAAGATGCCAACGATGAGGATATTAAAAAAGAATTTGAAGAAAATTTAGCAAATATTGAAGACAAACAAGAAAAATATGCTTCTCGATTTGGTAAATATGACCTTGTTAAACAAGAGGCGATTAAAAGAAAGGAAAGGCTAGACAACATTGATAAGGAAATTAAAAATTGGAGAGATTTAAAAGAAAACTCATCCAATAAGCTTGACGAATTAAAGGAAAAGTTAAAACTTTTAGAAAACAATTTAGAAAAGGAAGATGATAGACCAAGACAAATAGCGGAAAAAAGGGGATCGTATCAACAAAGTATAAAAAATTATGAAAAAGATATCGAAAATATAAGTTCAAGTTTGATTTTAAAACAAGACAAAATAGACAAATTAAATATAGAATTAAAAAAAATTAACGAAACCAAATTAGAAAAAACTGAGTCAAAAGTAAGACATCAAACTATAGTAGAAAATTTGCGATCAAAGATAAAAGACTTCCAAAAAAGAAGTTTAATGGATTTTAATTTAGATTTACAGAGTATACCAGGGTTTTCTAATATAGAGAATATTAAAGAGATGAAATTAGAGGATGCCTACAGTCATCTTGATATCTTAAAAAAAGGACGAGATTCATTAGGTGCAGTTAATTTAAGGGCAGATAATGAAACTAAAGAGTTGCAGGAAAAAATTGATAAAATGATGGAAGATAGAAAGGACTTGGTCCAAGGTTTACAAAAATTAAAATCAAGCATTAACGACTTAAATCAAAAGGGCCGTGAGAGACTTTTAGATGCGTATGATAAAGTAAATAGAAAGTTTAATGATGTTTACACAAAATTATTTGCTGGTGGTAATGCCAGATTAGAATTGATAGAGTCTGATGACCCATTAGAGGCTGGATTAGAATTACTTGTAAGCCCTCCTGGTAAAAAGCTACAATCAATTACTTTGTTATCTGGAGGAGAACAGGCACTAACCGCATTGGCATTAATTTTCGCAGTTTTCTTAATTAATCCCGCTCCGATATGCGTACTGGATGAAGTAGATGCTCCATTAGATGACGCAAATGTTACAAGATTTAATTCTTTACTTGATGATCTAACAAAAATAACAAGCACAAAATTTTTAATTATAACTCATCATGCACTTACAATGTCTAAAATGAATAGGCTTTATGGTGTTACAATGGCAGATAGAGGTGTCAGTCAACTTGTTGCAGTAAATCTTGATAAAGCTGAAGAGCTAGTTGCTTAAAATTAATGGATTCCAAAGAAATCAAAGAGAGAATAAAAAAAATTAAATCTGATATTGAAACTAAGGAAACACAAGTTAAAAACGCAAGTTCACTCGGTGTAGCAATGAAAATGGGTACAGAATTTGTTGCTGCCGTTTTTGTCGCAAGCTTCATGGGTTTTTATATAGATAAATGGCTTGAAACTACGCCAATTTTTATAATTATTTTTTTTATTATCGGCTCAGTTGCAGGCATATTTAATGTTGTTAGATCCTCTAAAATGATTAATAAAGACTAGTTTTTATGGCAAATCCTATGCAGCAATTTGAGGTCAAAACGATTGGACCTAAAATAGAAATTGGAAACTTTGATGTTTCTTTTACAAACTCTAGCTTATTTATGGTCATCACAGTTGCTTTGATTTCTATATTTTTTGTGATCACGACTCAAAAAAAATCATTAGTTCCATCGAGGTTGCAGCTTTTATCTGAAATGGCATATCAATTTGTAGCCAAAATGATATCTGAAACAGCCGGGTCTAAAGCGAGACCTTTTTTTCCTTTTATCTTAACGCTTTTTCTTTTTGTTTTGTTCTGTAACATGATTGGTATGATCCCATATTCTTTTACAGTAACAAGTCACATTATTGTGACTTTTGCTCTAGCAACTTTTATTTTTATAGGTGTAACAGTTATAGGATTTATTAAACATGGATTTGGGTATTTAAAACTTTTTGTTCCCTCAGGAGTGCCTGTGGTTTTATTGCCAATTATAGTAGTTATTGAGGTGATATCTTACTTAAGTCGACCTATTAGTTTATCTGTAAGACTATTTGCAAATATGATGGCTGGACACACTATGTTAAAGGTATTTGGTGGTTTTGTAATCAGTCTTGGTTTGGTTGGAGGTTGGTTGCCTTTAGGTTTTTCTGTTGCATTAACTGGCTTGGAAATACTTGTTGCTTTTCTGCAAGCTTATGTTTTCGCAATTTTAACATGCATTTATTTAAATGATGCATTAAATTTACACTAACAAAGGAGGAAAAAATGGAAGTAGCAGCAGCAAAATTAATTGGAGCAGGACTTGCAGCAATTGCATTAGCAGGTGCGGGTGTTGGTATAGGTACTATCTTTGGAAATTATCTATCAGCAGCGATCAGAAATCCATCTGCAGCTCAAAAGCAATTTCCAAATCTATTACTTGGTTTCGCATTAGCGGAAGCGACTGGATTATTTGGGTTGGTTATAGCATTAATTATTTTATTCGCGTTTTAAATTAACTTAATGCTTAGAGCTCTAATATTTTTTATTTACATGTCTTCAGCAGCATATGCTGCTGAAACTGTTGGTATGCCCCAGCTTGATCCAAAAAGCTGGGTTCCTCAAATATTTTGGCTCATTTTAACTTTTGGGTTTTTATATGTTGTAATTGCTAAAATAGTTTACCCAAGACTATCTGAAAGTATAGAACAGCGTAATGATTACATTAGTGACTTAGTTGACGAAGCAAAAAAGTTAACCGAACAAACAGATAAATTAAATAAACAATATAAAGATTTTATTAAAGACTCGAATCATAAAGCACAAGAAATTATTACGAACGAAAGAAAAAAGCTGAATATTGAATTTAATAAAAAACAAGATGAATTAAACGATAAAATTTCTCAAATCACTGTTGAAGCTGAAAAGGAAATAAATACTTTTAAATTGAACTCTATTGATCAAATAAAAGTAATTTCAAAAAATTTAACAGAGCAATTTTTAAAAGACCTATCTATCAAAGAATTAATTGATCAAAATACAATTTCTAAAAAAATTGAAGAAATTAGCAAGAAAAGAAAAGGAAGTATTGATTAAATGTTAGATGCAACTTTTTGGGTAGCTATATCATTTTTACTCTTCATTGCTTTACTTTTATATAAAAAAATCCCAAAAATTGTTCTAGATCAACTTGATAATAAAATAGCAGAACTAAAAGGTAAAATTGATGAGGCTGAAATTCTTAAATCAAATAGTGAAAAACTACTTAGCGATGCTCAAAGTAAATTAGAGAAATCTGATGATGAGAACATTGAGATCCAAAAAAAAGCACAAAAAATTAGTGATGATGAAATTATTATATCTAAAGAAAAAATGTCACGTTCATTAATAAACAAAGAAACTGCTGCTTACTCTAAAATTGAACAAGCTAAAAATGATGCGATTAATCAGGTAAAAAAAGAGGCAACAAAAATTGCTATTGAAACAGTTGAAAAAATACTCATTGAAAATTTAGATGTTAAGAAACAAGAAGAAATAAACCTTTCAAAATTAAAACACTCAATTAATAAACTAGAAAATACTAATTAATATTCACTTACTATGCGATCCATCACAAAAAGGTGGTTTTTTTGTTAATTTGCAAGAACAAATGTAATAGTCTTTTGTTTGTTCCACTCTAAAACTTTGTGATTTTTTATCAGATTTCCCTTTATGTGATCCGTCACACATTGGTTGCTTTTCAGAAAGTCCACAAGTGCACCAAAAATATACTCTATCTTTGTCTAGATTTACTTTAATAGGTTGTTTAACTTTTTCATTCATCGGTTTATACATACCTATTCTATTAAAAAAAAATGTAAAATATAAAATGGCAGTATTTACTAAATTACAAACAGCAGAGATTAAAAATATTCTTAATAATTATAATTTAGGTAAACTAATAAAATTTCACGGTATCAAAGAAGGTATAGAAAATACAAATTATCTAATCAAAACATCTAAAAATAAATTTATTTTAACGATTTTTGAAAAAAGAGTGCAAAAAAAAGATGTACCATATTTCGTAAAACTAATGAATATAATGTACGCAAAGGGTTTTAAATGTCCTAGGCCAGTTAAGGATATTAACAATCGATATATTTTTAAGGTTAAAAATAAACCTGCAATAATAGTTACATTTTTAGACGGAAAATCAAAAAAAAAACTTAATACAAGTGAATGTTACAATATAGGAAAGCAAATAGGTAAGTTTCATAATATTTCTTCTAAACTGACAATTAAAAGAAGGAATGCATTAGACTACAAAATGTGGAATCAAATTTATCGTAAAACAAAAAATATTTATCCAAAATATTGCTTAAAGTTAAAGCATTATTTAAAAATATATGAAAAATATAAGCCAAAAAAATTGGCAAAAGGGGTTATTCATGCTGATCTTTTTCCTGATAATATTTTTTTCAAAAATCAAAAATTTTCTGGTTTTATTGATTTTTATTTTTCATGTTACGAAAACTACCTATATGAATTAGCTGTATGTATAAATGCGCTGTGTTTTGACAGAAAAATTATTAATAAAGTAAAAACAAAAAAATTAATTAATGGATATCAATCTGTTAAGAAAATTAAGAAGTCTGACTTGAAATATTTAAATATACTATGTTTGGGTGCTGCTATTCGTTTTTTTGTGACAAGATTATATGATTTTAAAAATACACCAAAAAACGCTAAAATTAAAAAGAAAAGTCCAAAAGAATATTTAATCAAAATGAATTATTTTTATAAAAATTTAAATACCAAATTATATGATTAAAATTTATACAGATGGTGCCTGCTCAGGTAATCCAGGTCGCGGAGGATGGGCTGCCATTATTATAGACGGCGAAAAAGTTGAAAAAATATCTGGAGCATCAGAAAATACTACAAATAATAGAATGGAACTTATCGCAGTGATATCAGCTTTAAAATATGTTCAAAATGAAAACATAGAACTTTTTACTGACTCTAAATATACGAAAGATGGTATTGAAAAGTGGATATATAATTGGAAAAAAAATGGATGGAAAACTGCAAATAAGCAA
Organism: Pelagibacteraceae bacterium; assembly: GCA_002684895.1. Lineage (GTDB taxonomy): Bacteria > Pseudomonadota > Alphaproteobacteria > Pelagibacterales > Pelagibacteraceae > HIMB114. Next base: position 11,717 of record NYVZ01000029.1, on the reverse strand, counting down.
AGTGTTAAAAATATAGATCTTTGGCAAGATTTAGATCAACTAAACCAAAAAAAAAATGTTCATTGGAATTGGGTTAAAGGTCACTCAAATAATGAGTATAATAATATGGCTGATAAATTGGCTAGGTCAGAGATTTAATTTTATATTTTATTACTGATGTATTCTTTAATTGCTTCAAGATTGTTATCTAAAATTATAAATTTTTCTTCTTGATTTACATTCAACTTTAAATTTTTTGGAAGCTCAGGCTTTAAGTTAATCGCTTTTAGTATTGCTGCCGGAAATTTTGAAGGATGAGCAGTTTCAAAACAAAAGCATTCTTCTCTTTTATATTTTTGATCTAAAAGAGGTTTTACTCCAGTCGCGGTATGTGGATCTATTAAATAATCAAACTTTTTGTGTATATTTTGTATAATTTTTAAAGTCTCATCCTCACTACAACTGCTTGCAGAAAAATGGTCTCTTAAATTTTCTAATTGTTTTTTTGATAATTTAAAATACCCTTTGGTCTTTAAGTCATTCATCAATTTCTTCAAATCTTCAGCGTTTTCATTGCATAAATAAAAAAGTATTCTTTCAAAATTACTAGCTACTTGAATATCCATGCTTGGCGAGATAGACTCGGCAACATCTAAAGGCTTATATTCTCCTGTATTAATGCATCTCTGGAGGATGTTATTTTGATTTGTTGCCACTATTAGCTCTTTAATATTAAGGCCCATTTGTTTTGCAACATACCCTGCATAAATGTCACCAAAATTTCCCGTTGGCACAGATACTACTATTGGTTTTTTGCTGTTATTGAACCTGTAGTAGATAAAAAAATAATAGACGATTTGAGCAATAATCCTTGCCCAATTAATTGAGTTCACTCCTGACATGTTAATTTTATTTGCAAAATCCTGATCGACGAACATATCTTTTACTATTTTCTGGCAATCATCAAAGCTACCTTTTATTGCTATATTAAACACATTCTCTGCGTTACAAGTTGTCATAAGCTGGCGTTGGACACTCGAAATTTTATTGTGAGGATGTAAAACAAAGATATTGACATTTTTTTTATCTTTAATTGCATCAATTGCTGCAGCTCCAGTATCTCCTGACGTAGCAGTAACTAAATTAATTTTTATATTTTCACTTTTTAATAATAGTTCGTACATCCCACCTAAAACTTGCATAGCAATATCTTTAAAGGCTAAAGTGGGTCCATGATGTAATTGAACATAAGAAATATGATCAAGTATTTTTACATCAACAATATTAGGTTCTCTAAATTTAGAATATGCTGTATCAATAATTTTTTTTAACTCGTTATCATTAAAAGTATCGCCAATAAAATATTTAAAAATTTTAAAACTCATTTGTTGAAAATTATATTTTTCAAAAATTTTTAATTCTTTATCTGAAAGCTTGGGTATTTGATTTGGCAAAAATAAACCACCATCCTCAGATAGTCCTTTAAAAAATATTTTCTTGAAAGAGAGGTTTAGTTTTGTGTTTCTAGTGCTAAAATAATTCATATTTTTCTTTTATATATCAAAAAAGCTATAATAATAACAAAGCATAAACTGTACCAAGTTAGAGCATATTGCAAATGATTATTTGGTAATTCAATTTTATCAGGCTTTTTTAAGTTATATTTTTCAAAAGAATTTGACCTATTTTCAGCAATTAGAGGGAAGAGTTTTTTTTGAAAATTTAATTGTAATGTTTTCATGTCTATAAAAAATATTAAATCGTCAGAATTATCTGGGGTAAAGATATTTTTTCTTTTAGGGTTAAGTAAAATTGCATCTAAAGAAATATTTATATTTAAATTGCTTAAACTAAATTTAAATTTCTTTTCTATCCACCCAGCTCTTGTAAGTATGATTATTTCATTAGTTTCGATTGGAATATAAACATCATAGCCATACTGACCTTTATTACCTAAATTGTGAACTAATATCGGCTGAGCAGCAATTTTACCCTCAATTTTAACTTTTGAATATAATTTGGAATTAACTTCAAATTTTTGTGCTGCCTTATCATAAGATTTTGATATTTGGAAAATTAATTCCTTTTTCCATTGTAATCGTTGTAATTGCCAAGTTCCTAATGAAAACAAAACTATTATTATAAAAAAAATAAAAATATTGAAAAATTTTGACTTCAGAAAATCTTAGCTGCCCCAAATATAGATTGCGGCAAACAAAAACAACCATACTACATCAACAAAATGCCAATACCATGCAGCAGCTTCAAAGCCAAAATGATGATCAGTTGTATAGTGGCCTGCTTTAGCTCTAAACAAACATACAAATAGAAATAAAGTTCCAACTAATACATGGAAACCATGAAAACCGGTGGCCATATAAAATGTAGCGCCATATATACCTGAGGATATTTTAAAAGTAGCATGCATATACTCATAAGCTTGAAATAATGTAAAAATTGCACCTAAAATTACAGTGAGTACCAACCCTTGGATTAAACTTTTTCTATCGTTTTCAAGCAATGCATGGTGCGCCCAGGTTACGGTAGTTCCAGAGAGCAATAAGATTAAAGTGTTAATCAATGGTATATGCCATGGATCTAAAGTTTCAATTCCTTTAGGCGGCCATACGGAACCTCCAATAGCATCTGGATATAGACTTGCATCAAAATATGCCCAAAACCAAGCTACAAAGAACATTACCTCTGAAATAATAAACAGAACCATTCCATATCTCATCCCTATTTGAACTACAGGTGTGTGATCTCCTTTATGTTCTGCCTCAATTATTACATCTCTGAACCACATAAACATTCCATAAAGAGTCACCCCGGAACCAATAAACAACATCCATAAACTTTTTGTTTTGAAATAGTAAACTGCTCCAACAGCTAAGATCAAAGTGGCAAATGAGCAAAATATTGGCCATGGACTTGGGTCAACTAAGTGATAGTCATGTTTTTTATCAGCAGCCATAATTATGAATTTTTTCTCTTATACAGTTTATCTACTTTAAATAAAGTATAAGATAAAGTTATCTCACTGATCCCTTTCGTCGCTGGGTCCTCAACAATTTTAGGGTCTATATAATAAGCAACTGTAAATTCCCTTGTTTCTCTTGGATTTATTGTTTGTTTTTCAAAACAAAAACAAGCAATTTTTTTAAAATGGATTCCTGCAGATGGAGGACTGGTATTAAAAGTAGAAACAACATTTTCAGGTTTTTTGCCTTCATTTGTTACTCTGAACTTTATATTATTTACCTCACCAATCTTGATATCACTATAATTTTTCATAGATTTAAAATTAAAATTTAAATTTGAGCTAACATTTGAGTCGAACCTTACTTTTATTGTTTTGTTTAAGATCTTATTAGGAGAATTTTCAGCTTTTTGAGTTGTTCCGCCAAAACCAGTCACTCTACAAAATAAATCATACAGTGGCACAGACGCAAAAGATAAACCTATCATTAATACTACTAATAAAATTAAATACTTAGGGTTAATTTTGAATTTGTTAGTCACTTTATTTTAATGAGACGCCAATTTGGTAAATTGTAATGAAAAAGAAAAATGCCATTACTAAACACAATATTGCAAGAGTAATATAATTTTTTTTTTTTGTTTTTTTGTCCATTTAAACTCCTAAATAATTATCTATTAAAATTGTAGAGAAAATAAAAAATAAATAAAAAATTGAAAATATAAAAATTTTTGATGCGATCTGATCATAAATCATTTTGTCTTTTTCTTTAAAAAGTTTAAATGATAAAAATATATAATAAAACCCAAAACCCAGAGACGATACCAAATTTATTAAGCCAGCAAATCCAAGTAAAAAAGGTAAAATGGTTACCGGAAATAATATTATAGAATAAATAAGAATGTTCTTTTTGGTATAATCCTCCCCAGCTACAACTGGTAACATTGGAATTCCTGCATTCTTGTAATCCTGATTTTTATATAAACTGAGTGCCCAAAAATGAGACGGTGTCCATAAAAAGATAATTAAGAACAAAATAATTGGTTCAATAGTAATATTGTTCATTGCTATCGTCCAACCTATAACAGGCGGAAATGCACCTGCAGCACCTCCAATTACAATATTTTGTGGAGTTTTTTTTTTCAACCAAACTGTATAAATAAAAAAATAAAAACCAATTGTTAATGCTAGAACAAATGCTGAAAGAGTATTTGAAAAATAGTAAAGTCCAAAGATTGAAACGATAGACATTAATATGCCAAACGATAACGCATGTGCTTGTTTTAACTTACCTAATGGCAATGGTCTCAAACAAGTTCTGCTCATCAATTTATCTGTATCTGACTCATACCACATATTTAATGCTCCAGCCGCGCCAGCGCCTATGGCTACGAATAAAAGTGATAATACATTGTTAATAAAATCAATTTTTTCAGGAGCTATTACCAATCCCACTAATGCTGTAAAAATTACCAACGACATCACTCTTGGTTTCATCAATTCATAAAAAGATGAAAAAACTTTTAAAGAACTGCCCTGTTGTTGATTTAATTCAGTAGTTCGAGCAGACACTTAAATTTATTTTATTTTTGGTAATTCATTAAATTGATGGAATGGTGGAGGTGATGCCAGGGTCCACTCCAAAGTTGTAGCTCCTTCACCCCAGTAATTTGCTTCAACAGCCTTTTGTCTCATAAATGCATGAATCACTGCAGTAAAAAATACGACTAAACTTACAACTGATAACATTGATCCAATCGATGATACGTAATTCCAACCAGCATAGGCATCTGGATAGTCGGCGTATCTCCTTGGCATTCCAGCTAGACCAAGAAAATGTTGAGGAAAAAAAACTAAATTTACAGAAATAAAAGTTAGCCAAAAATGTAATTTTCCTAAGAACGGAGAAATTTCATAACCAGACATTTTGCCAAACCAATAGTAAAAGCCTGCAAATATTGAAAAAACTGCTCCTAATGAGAGCACATAATGAAAGTGAGCAACAACATAATAAGTATCATGTAATGCAGTATCAACTCCTGCATTCGCTAGGACAACACCGGTAACCCCACCAACCGTAAATAAAAATATAAAACCTAATGCCCAGAGCATGGGTGTGTCAAACCTTACAGATCCGCCCCACATTGTTGCAATCCATGAAAAAATTTTAATACCTGTTGGGACTGCGATAACCATAGTTGCAAAAGTAAAATAAGCACGTGTATCAGCGCCCATTCCAACCGTGTACATATGGTGAGCCCAAACGATAAATCCTACAACACCAATTGATATCATTGCATAAGCCATTCCTAGATATCCAAAAACTGGTTTTTTTGAAAAAGTCGAAACAATATGACTGATCATACCGAATCCAGGTAAAATCAAAATATACACTTCGGGGTGACCAAAAAACCAAAATAGATGTTGAAATAAAATTGGATCCCCTCCCCCTTCAGGGTTAAAAAAAGCTGTACCAAAATTTCTGTCAGTTAGCAGCATTGTAATCCCTCCAGCTAAAACTGGAACTGCTAATAGCAATAAAAAAGCTGTTACTAACATTGACCAAACAAACAATGGCATTTTATGAAGTGTCATTCCAGGTGCCCTCATATTAAAGATTGTAGTTATAAAATTAATTGCACCTAAGATTGATGAAGCACCAGCAACATGTAAACTTAAAATTGCAAGATCCATTGCTGGACCAGGTTGTGCGCTTGTTGATAAAGGAGGATAAATTGTCCAACCTCCGCCAACACCATTTTGACCTGCGGGTCCCTCAACGAATATAGAAGAAATCAATAGAATTAAAGATGTTGGAAGTAACCAGAATGAGATATTATTCATTCTAGGAAATGCCATGTCAGGTGCTCCAATTTGAATTGGAACAAACCAGTTACCAAATCCGCCTATCATTGCAGGCATTACCATGAAGAAAATCATCAAAAGTCCATGACCAGTAACCAAAACATTATATAAATGATGATTGCCGCCGAGTATCCCGTCGCCAGGGTACATTAGCTCTGCTCTTATAACGACTGAAAAAGCAAAACCGATCACTCCAGCAGTTAATGCAAACCATAAATATAAAGTTCCTATATCTTTGTGGTTAGTTGATAGTAACCATCTTCTCCAACCTGTTGGATTGTGATCGTGGGCTTGGTCTGCTGATGCAGTATACAACGACATTACATTTGCTCCTTATTAAATATTTTTTTTACTTTTCTAGTTGAGCCATTTTCTTCCATAGCAAATTTTTTCTTGGCTTCGATTAACCATTCAGTATATTTTTCTTCTGAGACAACATGCACTTCGATTGGCATGAAAGCATGTTTAATTCCACAAAGTTCAGAACATTGGCCGTAATAGATTCCTTCTTTATCTACCTTAAACCAAGTTTCATTTATTCTTCCTTTAATAGCATCTCTTTTTACTCCGAATGCTGGAACAGCCCATGCATGATTTACATCACCAGAAGTTATTAGTACTTTTACAACCTTGTTCACTGGTACAACTACTTTTGTATCAGTTGCAAGTAATCGTGGTTGACCTGGCTTTAAATCTTTATCTTCAATCATTACAGACTCAAACGCAATTTTTTCATCCGGGTACTCATATCCCCAATACCACTGATGCCCGATTGCCTTTAAAGTGACATCTGCTTTAGGTATCGTTTCTTCTTTATATAAAAGTTTAAACGATGGAACGGCAATCACAATAAGGATTATACATGGAATTACAGTCCATAATACTTCTACCATGACGTTATGGGTTGTCTTGGATGGGGTCGGGTTTTTTGACTCTCTGAATTTTACAAATACATAAAGCATTAAAAATAGAACAAAAACGCTTATACCTATGATCACAGGTAGTAAAATATAATCATGCATCCATGTTACGTCTTTCATTATAGGTGTAACAGGTGGTTGAAAACCAAGTTGCCATTCTTTTGGCTGAGAAGCATAAGAATTAGACTGAGAAATTAATAAATAAAAAGCAATTAATTTTTTCATAATTTTAATTTGGCTTTTATAACAAAAAGAGCTAGATTACACTTTGCGACACTTTGACAAAACACTAATAAATGAGCGACTTTTTTAACAATTCTGACATTTCTCAACAGCAAGCTGAAAGCTTGGTATCTGAAACGTTAAATAAATGCGATGACGGAGAACTTTTTTTAGAAAATACAAAAAGCGAGTCTATCCTTCTTGATGATGGAAAAATAAAAAACTCAAGTTTTGAAACAAGTTTTGGTTTTGGATTTAGAGCCGTGAATGAGGATAAAACCGCATTTAGTCATTCCAATATAATTTCGAAAAAATCTTTGGGAGATGCTGCTAAAAATCTAAAAGCAAATGTAAAATCGAATTCGGGAAATTTAATCAAACAAGATAATCCTCAAAGAACTAATACCAAATTGTATGAAGATAAAGATCCTATTGAAAGCAAACCTTTTGAAGAAAAGATAGAATTACTACAAAAAATTGATAATTATGTTAGACAAAAAAATTCAAATATTAAACAAGTTACAGCTTCTTTTTTTGGTGAGCACCAATCTATTAAAATTATAAAATCAAACAATCAAATATATGATGACCAAAGACCTTTGGTGAGATTTAATATCGGAGTGATGATAGAAAAAAATGGAAAAAAAGAATCTGGATCATACGGCACTGGTGGAAGAAAAAATTACGAGAATTTTCTAGGAAATGATAATTGGAAAGTTATTTGTGATGAAGCAATTCGACAAGCTGAGGTCAATCTAGAAAGTAAACCTGCGCCTGCAGGAGAAATGAAAGTTGTTTTAGGTCCAGGCTGGCCTGGTATTATTTTACATGAAGCTATAGGTCATGGATTGGAAGGTGACTTTAATAGAAAAAAAACTTCTGCCTTTCATAATTTGGTGGGACAAAAAATAGCTCATGAAAATATTACGGTAGTAGATGATGGTACAATTGCAAGTCGTAGGGGATCATTAACTATAGATGATGAAGGAACGCCAACATCAAAAAATATTTTAATTGAAAATGGAATATTAAAAAACTTTATGCAAGACCGCATGAATGCAAAACTTATGCAGGTTGAGCCTACAGGTAATGGAAGAAGAGAAAGTTTTGAGCATGCACCGATGCCAAGAATGACTAATACGTTTATGATCAATGGTAATAATACTCAAGATGAAATGATTAATAAAGTTGATAAGGGAATTTATGCTGTTTCATTTGGAGGTGGTCAAGTCGATATTACTAATGGTAAGTTTGTTTTTTCATGTACTGAAGCGTATGAAATAAATAATGGAAAAATTGGTGCACCATTAAAAGGTGTTACTCTTATTGGTAACGGCCCTGATATTCTAACTAAAGTATCTATGGTTGGAAATGATATGAAACTAGATCCGGGTATTGGTACATGTGGAAAAGGTGGGCAATGGGTTCCAGTTGGTGTTGGTCAGCCCTCTATTTTAGTTGACCAAATTACAGTTGGTGGAACTAATATTTAGTTTGTGGGGTTATTAAATAACACTAGAGAAGATATTGCAGCTGTTTCACTTCTCAATATTCGTTTACCTAGTGTAAAGCTTTTGAAGCTACCTCTTAATACTTGAAGCTCGTTAGGCGAGAAATCACCCTCTGGTCCAATTAAAATAAAATTTGATTTTGTATTATCAAGTTTTAAATTGGAAAATTTAAAATTTGATTGTATGTCGGCAAAAAAAATATCATTATTATTTTTATTATAATTTTCAACAAATTTTGAAAAGCTAACAGGTTCACAAATACCGGGAACATGTATTTGATTAGATTGTTCCACAGCCTCTTTAATTATTTTTTCTATTCGATTAATATTTAATTTTCTATTTTCAGTACGATCTGAAATGATAGGGATAAAATTTTTGACACCAATTTCAGTACATTTTTGAATCAAAGTATCGAGCCTACTAGATTTAGGAGGGCAAAAAATTAGACTAAAATTATTATTTATGCTCTCATACTCTATCCTACTGTTAATAGTTAATGTTAATGCTTTTTTTCGTTTATCAGACACCTTGGATTGAAATTCGCCATCATTTTGATTGAATAAAAAAACTATTGAACCAACTTCACATCTCATAACATTGACAAGATAATGAAAATTATCACCATCAATATCAATTTCCTTTTTTTCTTCTAGAGATTCAGCGCAAAATAATCTAATTTTAGGCATAAACTTATTTTATATCTCATTATGAAAATTAAAAATATTAAAGTTTGTGCATTTGATGCATATGGGACTTGTTTTGATATAAATTCTGCAGCTCAGAATTTAGCAAAAGAAATTGGTAAAGATTGGCTCAGTTTTTCTACTACATGGAGAACAGTTCAATTAGAATATACCTGGTTGAGATCATTAATGAAAAAACACGAGGATTTTTGGAGAGTTACAGAGGACTCTTTGGACTTTGCGATGGAAAGTCATAAAATTGATAAAAAATTTAGATCAAAACTTTTAGAATTATATAAAAAATTAAATTCCTATCCTGAATTAGTGACGTGTTTAAAAAATTTAAAAGAAAAAAATGTTAAGACGTGTATTTTATCAAACGGTTCCCCTTCGCTGCTAAACGAATTAACTGCTCACGCAAAGGTTCAAGATTTATTTGACGACCTCATTTCAATTGAGGAAGTGGGGATATATAAACCGCATCCTAAAGTTTATGAATTAGTTACAAAAAAATTTGACTGCAAACCTGAGGAGGTTTGTTTTTTAAGTTCCAATACCTGGGATATAGTTGGTGGAGGTATTTTTGGATATCAATCAATATGGGTAGACCGTTTTGGTAAAACATTCGATAAACTTGGATATCAACCAAAATTTAAAATTAAAGATCTTTCAGAATTGATTAAGCTTTTCTAATTAATGAAAAAATATTTTTTCTTAATGAGATTGGATAGACCTGTTGGATTTATGCTTTTATTCTGGCCCTGTGCTTGGGGATTTGCAATAGTTTTAGGTCAAGGACCAATGGATAATAATTGGTTAGCATATTTAATTTTATTTTTTGTAGGATCAATTTTAATGAGGAGCGCAGGATGTGTTTATAACGATATTATCGACAAAAAGATTGATCAAAATGTCAGGAGAACTAAATTTAGACAAATAGCATCTGGGAAAGTATCGATCCGTAAGGCCTGGGCGCTATCTATTTTTTTAAGCCTCTTATCTTTATTAATTCTTTTTCAATTTAATTTAAAGGCAATAATTTTTGGACTTTCTTCTGGAATTTTAATCGGATTATATCCATTCATGAAAAGAATAACTTATTGGCCACAACTTTTTTTAGGAATAGTTTTTAACTGGGGTGTAATTTTAAGTTATTTAGTTTTCAATGATGAAATTAATTTAGAAATAATTTTAATTTATATTTCAGCAATACTTTGGACATTGGGTTATGATACAATTTACGGTTTGCAAGATATATACGATGATATAAGGATAGGTGTAAAATCGACATCAATTAAATTTAAAAAAAATATTAAGCAATTTTTAACAATTGTTTATATGCTCAGTTTTAGCTTAATATTCATTGTAAGTGTTTTAATAGCTAAAGAGATTGGAATTTTTTTCTTATTTTATCTTTTGCCATTTTTTTTACTAGTATATCAGATTCAATCAGTAGAAATAAGCAAAAATAAGAAAAATTTATCACTTTTTAAATTAAATAATTATTATGGGTTGTCTATTTTTTTAATTCAAATATTTATTTTTAAATATGCTTAAATCAAAAGAATATCTCTCAAACATTGCTGAAAAATGTATTAAGAAAGCAAAAACTTTAGGAGCGACCGATGTAGAAATTGGCATAAGTAATAGCATTGCAGATACCATAAACTATAGAAACAAAGAAAAAGAGCAATCTGATAGATCCGAAATTTTATCACTCAATTTGATAACTTATATCGACAAAAAAAAAACAAATGTTTCAACTTCTAATTTTGATGAACAAAATCTTTTGTCTTTAATTGAAAGATCAGTCCAACAAACAAAAGTTTCACCAAAGGATGAATTTGTAGGTTTGCCACAAAAAGATCATTTAGAAAATAAAATACCTGATCTCGATCTTTATGATCAAAATATTTTATCATATGATTTTAAACAAAATTTTCTAGCTGACATGGAAGATGAAATGTTCTCTAATTCGAAAATTACAAATTCAAATGGGTCGTCTTTTACAGAGGTTAAATCAAATTTTATATTTGCAAACAGTATTGGATTTTGTGACGGATATAATACCTCTTCCTACTCGGTTTTTTGCGAAGCATTAGCTGAAGAGAATGGTCAAATGGAGAGGGATTATGAATTTGATGTGAATCGTTTTTCTAATAAATTAAATAACCCAAGGAATATTGGAAAAAATGCTGCTAATAAAGCGTGTGCAAGGCTGGGTGCAAAAAAAATTAAATCAGGAAAAATACCTATAATTTTTGATAGAAATGTTTCCAAGACAATACTGTCACTTTTTTCTTCTGCAATTTCTGGATCTGCTTTTGCACGTGGGACTACATTTCTTAAAGACTATCTCGGTAAGGAAATTTTTTCCAAAGAAATTAATATTATTGACGACCCACTAATTAAACAGGGATTGGGGTCTCAATGCTTCGACTCTGAAGGGGTTAAAAATAATAAACTAAATTTAGTGAATAAAGGTAATTTTAATCAATTAATTTTAGATACCTATTACTCAAATATTTTAAAGATGAAAACAAACGGAAGAAGTGGT
>NYVZ01000030.1 GCA_002684895.1 Pelagibacteraceae bacterium | reverse complement strand
TAATGGCATAAACGTTAACTTTTTTTACTTATTAAAAAATATAAATAAAAAAAAGATTTTCAAAAAAAATTTAAAAAAAATTAGAAAATTAAAGATTTGACATCAGTTGTATAAAAAAATAAAAATATGTTAATAGCGAATCACTTTGATTCGTTTAACTTAAAAAGGGAGCTAAAGATGGCTACAAGAAGAAAAGCAAAAAAAGCTAAAAAGAAAACTAAGAAAAAAGCTAAGAAAGCTAAGAAAGCTAAGAAAGCTAAAAAAGGTAAAAAGAAAGCTAAAAAAAGAAAGAAAAGAAGATAGTAATTTAGTTAATTTTTACTTTTTAGAAAAAAACGCTCTTCTAATTTGGAAGGGCGTTTTTTTTTATGTTTGATTATTAGTGTTTTCTTCTATCTTTTTACCTAAAGATTTATTCAATTTTATTTTACCTTCTTCTTCAGATATTTTCATAACAATAGACACTTCACCAAGGAGTCGATCATATGCCTTTTCAAATAATTGACGCTCACTGTAAGACTGATCAATAGGCATATCAGTGTTTTTGTTTAGATCTCTGACGACTTCGGCAATCTGATATATATCTCCAGAATTAATTTTTTGTTCGTATTCAGCTGCACGTCTACTCCACATTGTTCTTTTAATTTTGGCCTTACCTTTTAATATGGTTAGAGCTTTGTTGACCTGGTTTGAACTAGACAGAGGTCTCAAATGTTGCTGCTGATTTGTGGGGATAGTAAGATTTAGACGATCCTTTGTGATTTCTATTTTATATACACTTACATCAATGTTGGCAATATTGAGCTTATCGATTGAAATGATTTGGCCAATTCCATGCTTAGGATAAATTACATAATCTTTTACTTTGTAAATTCTTTTTTCACTTTCTTGCTTTTTAATTTTTTTTATTTCAATAATGTCGTTTTGTTGACCGGATTTTATAGTTAAAGGCTGAGGAGCTTTTTTTTCTAAAACATTCTTTTTAAGATTGTTCGTTTTTACTTTTAAATTTTTTTTTACTACTTTTTTTTTGAGAATTTTCTTAGCAGATTTCTTGGCTGACTTATTTTTTTTAATGTTTTTTTTAGGATTTACTTTTTTCTTTTTTGGCATAAGTGCAGTGAGTTATATTATTAATACACACTTTTCAATCTTAATTGTATTAGTGAAATTATTTTTTTTCAAAATACTTATTAAATTTGTCTTTTTGTTCTTTATATTTTTCCCAATTTGACATTGGTTCTTTCTTTTTTGAGATATTTGGCCATTTTAAAGAATATTCTTTATTCACCAATAACATTTCTTCAGTATTAGGATTTGTATCGGGTTCAATTGCATCAATCGGACACTCAGGTTCACAAACCCCACAATCAATGCATTCATCTGGATTTATAACCAACATATTTTCACCCTCATAAAAACAGTCAACTGGACAAACTTCTACACAATCTGTTAACTTACATTTGATACATTTTTCATTAACTATATATGTCATTTTTAACCTTTAATTTAATTTCCCCTACATCCCTATTTTCTACGTAAATTAATCCAGAAACTTTTCTAATTAATCGATCTTCAAAATTACAAAGTTGGCGGTCTGAGTATATTATTTTACACATGATTTCAATAATTTCTAATCTATTTTTATAATCAAGTTTTTTTATTTCTTTGGTCATATTAATAATTTCAACACTATCTTTTTCTTTAATTTCACAATATCTAACAAGTTCTATGATGTATTCTTTATCTTTTCCTATTTTTAAAAAATATTCTTTTATCAACTTTTTTTCTTGATCTTCATATATTTCATCTACTCTAGCTGCGTGAATAAGAAGCATACATATTGCTTTGTCAATATTATCAAAATTATTTTTCTTATTTTGCTTTTTAAAAAACATTAAATTAAACCTTTAATTTTTGTAAAATTGAGAAAACATTATCTTTTATTTTTTTATTATTTTTCCTTATTTTTTTGGGAATAAATCTAAATTCCAAATCATCTTTACTATTAATTTTTTGATATCCCAAGAATTTAATGAAACTAGTAAAATTTTCTTTATTACAGCCTAATAAATTCAAAATTTTAGAGTCTAATTTAAATTTATAGTTTTTGGATCTTGATATGATCTCTAAAAATAGCCTCTCTAAAATATCTATCCTAATGATAAATTTACCAAAAGTCTCAAATCCACATATTAGTAAAAATTCCTTATTTTTATTTTGAAAATTGATTAAGAAATTTAATCCAAATTTTGGATAGATTAAATTTTTGGAATTGTAGTAGCATTTCCATAAAATGCTTTTAAATTTTATTGCATTTGGCCTTATCATCCTTGGTTGGTAAATATGATATTTTCCTATTTTGATTCCATTTTTTCTTAATTTGAATCTCTCTTCTTTTGTAAGATTATCAACTAGCTCGCTTGCTTTATCTCTCTTTAAAACTCCATTATGCTCAAATAGCTGATAAGCCAGGCCTCTTGCAAATGAATTTTTAAATATAGCTTTTTCTATCGATATTAAATCGTGTAAATTATCTTTTTTCTTAATCTCGATCCAAACTTCGATGGCAACTTTAAGCTTGGTATATTGATCTTCAGTAATGGTATCGTCAGCATGAATTTTGACCTGAGGGTTAAGATAGTTTTTTCCGGGTCTAAGTTCTGCAATCCGAATTCCATCCCAATATATTTTGTAATCATCTCTTAGTTCTAAGGAGTTAGAATTATTAACTATATGGTTAATTCTTTTATTTAATTCTTGCTGAGCACCTGACCTTGCAGCTTTCTTTAAGGATTTTATATCAGTATCAAGATTAGATTTTGAATAGTTCAATTCTATTTTTAAACCATTTATTTTACCAATAAAATGATCGTTGATATAAATTTTATTTTCTTCAATAATTTTTGTATTTAATTGTATATCCTGCTTTAAGCCTTTTGATAAAACACTAATTCTTTTGTCTACAAAACTTTTTGATAATTCTTCATGCAGTTTTTCTGACAATTTATCTTCTATATCCTTTGTTTTCTCAATCCAATAATCGGCATTCTCTACCCAATTACTTTTATTTGATACATAGGCCCAAGTTCTCACGTAAGATATCCTATTGGCAAGAGAATCTATGTTACCTTCATAATTATCTAAATTACTCAGTTGCTGCTTCATCCAACTATTATTAATTTTTCCATTTTTAGAAGCGAGAAAAGAAAAAACTTTATATATTACGTCTGTATGTTCATTGTATGAGCTTTTAGTAAAATCTGGGATCTGACAACATTCCCATAATAACTTAACATTCCTTTTATTATTTTTGAAATTTAAATTTGGATTTTCACTTATCAAATATCTAAAAGTACTTTCGTCTATTAAGTCTTTATTTCTGGACAACACTTGATCCATTGGCTTTTTGTTTAAGCTATTAATAAGATTAGCACTTGAGGAGAAATCAAGTTCGTTATTTCTCCAATAAATGTTCAGAACATCATCGTATTTGTGGTTTTCAACTTTATCAATTTGTTCATCAGTTAATTTTTCACAATCTCCTGTTGTCCCAAATGATCCATTGTTCATGTATCTTCCTGCACGTCCACTTATTTGTCCTATTTCAATATCCCTTAGGTTTCTAATTTGTTTACCGTCATATTTTTTTAATCCACTAAAATATATATTATCTATATCCATATTGATGCCCATACCAATAGCATCAGTTGCGATTAAAAAATCTACATCACCAGATTGATAAATCTCAACCTGAGAATTTCTGGTTTTAGGACTCAAAGATCCCATGACAACAGCTGCACCACCTTTTTGTCTTCTCACAAATTCAGCTAAAGCGTAAATATCATCGACAGAAAATGCAATTATTGCACTTCTAGGCTTTATGCGAGATATTTTTTTAAAACCGGAATATGTCAGTTTTGACAATCGATCTCTATAAATAAATTCTGTTTCCGGAACCAAATAAGAAATAAGAGTTTTGATTATATCAGATCCTAAAAACATTGTTAATTTATCACCACGAAAAGTTAAAAGTCTCTCAGTAAAAATGTGGCCCCTTTCCGGATCTGCACACATTTGTATTTCATCAATTGCTACAAAATCAAAGTTGATATCTTGTGGCATAGACTCAACAGTACAAAGATAAAAGTCTGCTGTTGGTGGAATTATTTTTTCTTCACCTGTAACTAGAGCCACACGTTCACTTCCAACTTTTTCGACAACTTTATCATAGACTTCTCTTGCTAATAATCTTAGCGGAAATCCAATAACTCCACTTTCAAATTCAAGCATTCTTTCAATTGCTAAAAAAGTTTTACCTGTATTTGTTGGTCCTAGAATTGCTAAAATTTTAGATGTAGTTTCTTGTGCCATTATAATTTTGACCTACTATATTTAGATAATACTCTAGAACAAACTATGGATAAAAAGCGACCGAATCAACCCTTAAAATGTTCTCATTATTTAAAAAGGTCTCTTGATAGAAGATAATTTTAGAGATTTTTTTGCCAATTTAGCAATCAAAGTATTTATTTTCATTCGTACTACTTTTTTAGATGGACCATATGCGTGTATACAATTAGTTTTATTTAAAGCAATTGCAACGTGACCTTTCCAAAATAACAAATCCCCCCTTTTTATTTGATTTTTGAAAACTGATTTTTTAAAAAAAATTTCTTGTTTTTTACTATCACGAGGGCAGCTAATTAGTTTATTTTTCATTAATTCTTGAACTAGACCCGAGCAATCTATCCCATCACTTGTATTACCACCCCATAAATACTTAGTTTTTTGAAATATTTTGATATTTTGTAGAAAATTATTATTTTTAATTTTTTTAAAAGATATTAAATCAGAATTTTTAATCCAGCCTGTATTACTCTGAGATAAATTTTTACCAATATATGAAATATAAATCTTTGAGTTAAAGTATAGAAATTTTTTAGTTTTAGATCTTAAATTATTCGTTTTATATATATAAGCCTTATTTGTGTTAATTAAATAATTATTATTTATGCAACCTTTTTTCATATTGGATTTTTTGACATACCCAAAATATCTATCGTATTGTGTAAAGCCATAATAAAAGTCCTCATACTCCTCTGACATAATAAATATTTCACCAAAGATTACTTCTTTTAAATGTTCAGACTTAAGACTTGGCTCTTTGAAAAGAGTAGACTTCTTTGCTTTGCAGTAAAAAAATTTACTCATTAGTTTGCAAACTTGTCCTTTGTATTACTAAAATTGAAATGTAAGGTAAAAAAAAGGTAATTAAAATAACAAAAAATATTAGCATACCAAGCTCATCATAGTTTGAATTTATTAATATATTTTGATTGATTTTGTCTTTTACCTCTCGAGTAACGGTAAATATTTGGTTTAAATATTTTGTAAATAAATTACTTGCACTCAACGCTAAGTTTGTAAAAGATGCAAAAACTGCAAAAAAAGTTGCCTTGAGATTTGATGGGGCATTTTTTGCTATCCAGGCTAACATAGGTATCATAGCCACTTGACCCAAAGGCGACTCTAATGCTGTATTTATTAGGGCAATAAACTTAGCATCAACTACCTCATTAGTAATATCTGAAGTCCACTCATGAAAACCATAATACATTGCCAGACTTGGAAGTAGTAAAATCGCATTTAAAAAAGATAAATAAATGATTATTTTAGATATCGTATTTTCATACATAAATTTACGAAATATAATTATACCTGTCATTGTTAATAGAGAGCTGATAAGTGACAATAACGAGAAAAACTGTTGGTCAAAACCTAAGATATCTATTTCAAACCAGCCCATTCCAGCTCCTACACCTGGAACTGCCCTGAACATAAATACAATTATGGCTGTTCCAATAATTGTATTCTTAATTGTTGGCGATATCTTTTTTAACAGATTTTTCATTAAATAAATTACAATGATTAATGACCCAAAAAAAACTATTTCTTGAGACATTGGGTGATTTAGGAGTCCAACTGTTACAACAAAAATCACAAATATTAAGCTGCCAAAAATTATTGTATAATCTGGTTTTATTAGACTAAACTTTAATTTATTTTTAAAAATAAATTTAGATAAAAAAATACCTGATATTGATATTAAAGGTATTGCTAACGCATAAAGATAAATATTTGAGTACACCACAATTTTCTGCTGTTCTTCTAAAGTGGAAGCATCTCTAAAAAAATAAATATTTGCTGCAGCAACTAAAACTGTGCCGCCTATAATTGAGAACCTACCAAATGTTTGCATAGTTGTATGCATAGCTTTGATCTCTTTGTCAGAATATTTTCTTTTGTTTCTGTCAACTTCTGGAACTGCTTCAACTGTCATTGCATCGGCAACTACGTCCTGAAGAACATAACCAATAGGAGATAAAATGACACTTAATACAAACCACTTTTCAGCAGACATGTATTGAACCATTAAATCCGTATTAGAAATTAGAAAATACATTATCAAAAGACTAATAGAGATTAGAGCTGCCCCGATATAAATTAAAATATTTTTTTTATTCCAAATAAGGTCAACCATATGGCCCAATGGCATTTTCAAAGCCCAGGGTATCCCTGCCCAAAAACCGAGACCAGCGAGAAAGGCTGCAGAGATGTTAAGATAATCTTTTATAAAAAAAATCCCAACTATTCCTGTTATACTTGATACACCTGCTGCTAGATAGATTAGCAATGGTGGCAAAAATGACATTTTAAAATGTTGCTTTAAATCTAGAAACACTGGTTTTAAAAAAAAACTATAAATTAATGAATTTTTCACTCAATATCTCTTTAAAAAATCCAATATAGGATTTAATTATTTCGGTTACAAGTTCTAAACTTTCATAAATATTTTTTGTATTTGGAAATTTTTGGATAACTTCAAATTGAAAGTTGATTGAAATTTTATAAATTATAAAAAAAACTAATAAAAATATTAAAGTATATTTTAAAAGTTTAGTATCTGTATTTTTATATTTAATTTTATTACCAATATTTAGTTTAGAGGGATTGATATTTTGGAGAATATCTAATTTTCTATTTTTTGATTCTATTGTATCTAATTTAAGGGACCATTCCTGATTGCAAATTTCACACTTAACATTATGACCGGAAACTATGATCTCATCTTTGGGTATTTTAAACTTGTATTTCTTACATTTGCATTGAATAATCATATAAACTTATTAATTATAATTTAAAATTTAATGCAAGTAATATCAAATATTGATCATTTAATATTAATACAGGTAATTTTGATTTTTTTAGCAGGCGGTGCCGTTAAAGGCTTGATTGGAGTGGGGCTGCCTACAGTTACTTTGACACTTCTAAGTTTTATTTTTGATATCAAAGAGTCTATATCAATTATTTTATTACCAGTAATAATAACGAATTTGTATCAAATGCTGAATGGTAAGTATTTAAAACAAATTATAGATGATACCAAGATTTTTCAAATTTCAGCTGTACCAACGGTATTTCTTGGGTTTTATTTTTTACTTCTATTAAAATCAGATACAATTTTACTTATTTTGGCAATAGTATTAATTTATAATTCTTTTTTAGGACTACTTAAATACGAAATTAAATTTAAAAATTATAAATCTAAATATTATCAAATTTTAATTGGTGGTTTAACAGGAACAGTTACTGGAATTTCAGGAATATACACAATGCCATTTATTTTTCTTTTACAATCTTTGCAATATTCAAAAAATAAAGCTATTCAATTAATGGGTCTCACATTCTTCCTTTTTGCATGTACGCAGTTTCTATTATTCATTTTGTATGATTTAATTAGCTTGAAAATATTAGCTCTTTCGTCCATTGCATGTATTCCAATTTTATTAGGAGTTTATTTAGGAACGGTACTTAGAAGAAATATAAGTGAAAACATATTTAAAATGTTATTTAATTTGATGTTAGTTTTTATGGGAATTTTGCTAATAATAAAAACTATTTTTTAGTTTTTAATTTCTTTTTATAATCTTCAAGTTCTTTTTTAGTAATTTTACCATCATTATTAGCATCAATTTTTTTTGCTAATTCTTGAGATTTTTTCTTTAATTTTTTGGTTCTTTCTTGTCTTGCTTTTAAAACTTTTTTTCTCCAGGCCTTATTCTCTTTAACATCAATTTTTTGATCTTTGTTTGTATCTATTTGATCAAATCTCTTTTCTAAAATTTTAAGATTAGTATCTAGGAATTTTTTTTTTGTTATACTTTTGAATTCAGCATGAGACTCAAAACCTAAAAAAAATGTTAAAATTAATACGTATTGAATTGTCTTCATGCGCGTTCGTACCATTGCTATTGCTTTGTGTAAAATTTTATTTAACTTTATTTAAATAAATTATTATAAAAATTACAGGAAGACCCAAAATGGCAGTAAATATAAAAAAAATTGGGTAATTAAGAACATCAACAATAGCACCAGAATATCCTGCAATTAATTTAGGTATAAATAGCATCAAAGAACTAAAAAGAGCATATTGTGTGGCGGTAAAGCGGATCGATGTCAAAGAAGATAAATAAACTACAAATGCTGCCCCTGCAAAACCACTTGCTAGATTGTCAGCAATAATAATGGTAGCTAAATAAACTAAGTTATTTTCAGCAATTGCAAGAAAAGCAAAGAATACATTTGTTAACGATGCAGTTATAGCTCCGATCAGCAAACTTTTATAAGTTCCAAATTTCATTGCAAAAATTCCACCAAAAAAACCACCAAAAATTGTGGCAATAAGTCCAAAGAATTTTGAAAATGTTGCTATGTCACTTATTAAGTAACCTTTTTCTAAATAAAAAATATTAGCCATGACACCCATTACAACGTCAGCAATTCTATAAAGGCCTATAAGCAGCAAAATTATTATTGCAATTTTTTTATATCTAACAAAAAAATTAGTAATAGGCTTAATAAATATCTCTCTAGACTGTTTCTTGGGTAAAAATTTAATTTTTTCAAGAATATAAAGCGCAAAAATAGAGAATGTAAAACTTAATAATATTTTAATTATATTTAAAATAAATATAAAAATATAATTTAAATTATTAATTTTTGGAAAATTAAAAAATATAATAAAAAAAATTATAATTGATAATATTGTAGAAAAAGTAAACTTTACTTGGTTTAACCAATTTGTTTTATTTTTATTTTTAATATTTGGTTCTTTTGAGAGCAAAGTACATATTAGTCCCACTGACATAAACAAACTTATAATCTGATAAACTTGTTTCCATACATCTTGTTGATAAGTTTCGCTACCCAGATAAGATGCCAGCCAAAGGCTACCAGCACCAGAAACAATCATTGCTACCCTATACCCCGCTAAATACATTGATGAAAGTGGTCCCTGCTTTTTTTCAGGAGCAGACTCAATTCTAAATGCGTCAATTACAATATCTTGAGTTGCACTAAAAAAGGCTATTAAAACAATAGATAAAGCCATAAATTTTAAATTGCCTTGTGGGTTAGAGTATGAAGCTAAAATAATCGATAGAAGAATTAGAATTTGAGTAATAAATAACCAGCTTTTTCTGTGTCCGATTTTATTTAAAAATGGAATTTGAAATTTATCAACTATAGGACTCCATAAAAATTTAAAAGAATAAGCAAATCCCGCCCAGCTAAACAATGTAACAGTGCTTCTTTCAATACCAGCTTTTACTAACCATACGGATAAAGTAGAAAAAACAAGCATGATAGGTAAACCAGCAGAAAATCCTAAACCTGCCATGAGTATATTTTCCTTTTTTAAGAATATATTTAACTCTTTAATCATTAATAAAATTTTATTAGGTTTTTATAATTTTGTAATTATTTTACAGGTATAGGTGTATCGCTTTTACTATTCATATAAGCAATAACATTTGCTCTATCTTTATCTTTTTTTAAACCAATAAAACCCATCTTAGTTCCTTTAATGTATTTCATAGGTTTATGAAGAAAGCCATTCAATTCCTCAAAAGACCAATTTTTTCCATATTTAGCCATTGCAGTAGAATATTTAAAACCTTGCACACCACCAATTTTACGATTTACAACACCCCACAGAGCTGGCCCTATTTTATTTGCGCCACCTTTATCAATACTGTGACAAGCCGCACATTTTTTAAATACTTTAGCTCCAGATTCAATAGACGCTGAGGCTAACAAAGGTTTTATGGAAGCTAATTTTTCTTCAATTTTAACTTTTTCGTTTGTTGTTTTAGTATTATCTGCAACTCCTTCAATTTTATAAGCAGATTTTTTTGGTTTATCTACTTTATATACGAAATTGCCTATTTCCTTGATACCAATAAACAGTAAAGCAGTAACCAGCACTGCAGCAGCTATTTTGTTAAATTCAAAACTATCCATTTCTTAATATTTAAATTCATATATTATTTTTTTAGAGATTTAGAGTATAAAATAAAGTAACAGTTGTCGCACTCGATGAATAAAACTGCTATAATCATACCCAGTCATTTAGCAGCTAAAAGGCTGCCAAATAAACCATTATTAAAGATAAATAATAAATCTATGATACTGCATGTCTGGGAACGTGCAAATAAATCAAATGTGAAGGATATATTTGTTGCAACCGCAGATGAGGATATAGAGGAAGAAATAAAGCGAAATGGTGGAAATGTTATTATCACAGGAAAACATCATAGTACTGGTAGCGATAGAATTTATGAAGCATTCGAAAAGCTAAATCTAGATTATGAAATAATAATCAATGTGCAGGGTGACATGCCAAACATAAATCCCGAAACTATCAATATGATTAATAATTTTATGATTTCAAATACAAATGTACCCGTAGCTACAGTTGCAAGCAAATTGAATGAAGATGAAATAAATGACAAAAATGTTGTCAAAGCAGTCACGATAAATAATTTAGAAAAAAATAAATTTTCAAAAGCTTTTGATTTTGTCAGGTCAATTACCAATGAACAATTTTACTATCATCACATTGGACTTTATGGATACAAGAGTAGTGCTTTATCTAAATTTGTAAAATTGGAGAAAACTCATAACGAAAAAAATAGAAGCCTTGAACAAATGAGATTTATTGACCATAATATTGATATATTTGTTGGTTATACAGACGACAACCCGTTAAGTATTGATACAAAAGAGGATTTAGAAAAAATTAGAAAGATATTATGAAGCAAAAAATAGCTATACAGGGTGAATTAGGATCTTATTCGCACATTGCTGCGAATGAAATATATGAGAATGCAGAGGTTATTCCATGTAAAACTTTTGATCAAGCATTAAGCTTAACTAAAAATAATAAAGAAATAAAAGCTGTTATACCTATTGAAAACTCTATTGCAGGCAGAGTAGCAGATGTTCATTATTTATTACCTAAATATAAACTTAAAATCATTGGTGAATCTTTCCATAAGGTTAGTCATTGTCTATTAACTCTAAAAGGAAATAAATTAAAAAATATCAAGTATGTTAAAAGTCATTCACATGCAATTGGTCAGTGCCATGATAAAATTAATAAATATAAACTTATGCCAATAATTGAAACAGACACAGCTGGTGCTGCAAAAAAATTATGTGAAGAAAAAAATATAGAAAGTGCAGTTATAGCCTCTACATTAGCTGCTAAAATTTATGATTTAGAAATAGTAGAAAAAAATTTTGAAGATATCTCAGGAAACACTACAAGATTTTTAACAATGTCATCAGAAAAAAAAAATATAATCACATTCAATAGTAAAAAAAATTATATAACTACTTGCATATTCAAGTTGAAAAGTTTACCTGCTGCTCTTTATAATTCTTTAGGTGGATTTGCGTCTCAGAATGTAAATTTAACTAAGTTAGAGAGCTTTACAATTAACAATACCTTTGACCAGGTACTATTTTATTTAGATTTAGAAGGTCATCTTGAAGATGTTAAAGTAAATGCAGCAATCAATGTATTAAAAAAAAATACAGAAAGCCTAGATATTTTGGGTGTTTATCAGGCCTCTAATTACAGAAATAAAGACTAGTCCACAGATTCAACTCTGTAGATTTTGGACCAACTTGTTATATTAGTATGGGGGATTGGTAATAGGTGGATGTTACGTTAATCCGGTCAGGTTCGAAAGAAAGCAGCCGTACCGTAAATTTTTCAGGTTGTTATTCAGTTCCCCGCTAAAAATTATGAATGATAGAAAACCATTAGCTTTAAGATATCGACCACAAACGTTTAGGCAATTAATTGGCCAAGAAGGTATGGTTATTTCAATACAGAATGCAATTAAGTTAAAAAGAATACCGAATGCTTATTTATTAACTGGAATACGCGGTACAGGCAAAACAACAACAGCAAGGATTATAGCCAAAGCAATTAATTGTAAAGTAGGCTTTACATTAGATGATAAAAATAAAGATAAAGAATTTTGTGAGTGTGATAATTGCCAAGCAATAACAAATTCAAATCATATTGATATCCTAGAGATGGACGCCGCATCTAAAACTGGTGTAGATGACATAAGAGAAATTTTAGAAGCATCAAAATATCATCCTTCCGTAGCATCTTATAAAGTGTTCATAATTGATGAAGTTCATATGTTATCTAAACAAGCATTTAATGCTTTATTAAAAACTTTAGAAGAACCACCTCCTCACTTAAAATTTATATTAGCTACTACTGAAGTAAAAAAAATTCCAGTAACCATTTTATCAAGATGTCAAAGGTTTGATTTAAGAAGAATAAAAGCTGATGAAATGACAAGTTTTTTAGAAAAAATATCTCAAAAGGAAAAAGCAGATATCGATAATGACTCTTTAAAATTAATATCCAAATCTTCTGAAGGCTCTGTTAGAGATGCATTGTCAATTTTAGATCAGGTAATAGTTACTCATAATTTGATGGGAGAAAAGGTTACAGAAGATAAAGTAAGAAAAATTCTCGGTTTGGCAGATGAGGCAAAGATTATTGAACTAATGATGCATATAGTAGAAGGCAATAGTCTTAGAGCCATAGAAATTTCAGAGGAAATATTTGACATTGGAGCAGATCCTAAGCTTGTTCTACATAGTTTATTAGAAGTCTGTTATTTGATGACGAGAACAAAAACACTAGGAAAAATTTCAAAAGATTTAAGTGTATCGGAGTCAGAGTCAAAACGTCTAGAAGAAATTGTTAAAAATCTAGATATGACTTATTTAACGATGCTGTGGCATTTTTTAATTAAAGGGTTAGATGATTTAAATTTATATCCCAACTTATCTATAGCTTTTCAAATGTTACTAACAAGATTATGTTATTTGAAAAATATGCCAGATCCACAGGATGTTTTAGACAATATGAAAGAAAACAAAATAAATAATTTTAATATAGATAATAATATATCTAAATCTATTGATTCAAAAACACAAATCAAAAATATTTCTCAAGAATTAGAAAGACCTAAAACAGATTTAGATGAAAATAAAATTACTTCAAAAATCAATAATCTTAATGATCTAATTAAATTAGCTGAAACAGAAAAAGAAATAGAATTAAAATTTGATTTGGAGAGAAATGTAAGATTAGTAAAATTTTCAAATGGTAAAATTGATATAGCCTTTAATGAGAAGTTATCAAAAGATTTTATTAAAAATCTTACATCTAAGTTGCTCGAGTGGACTGGTCGTAGGTGGATTATTACCTTATCAAAGAATGAAGGTGATAAAACAATTTATGAGCTTCAAGATGAAGAAAATAAAAAGGTGCTTGAGTTGGCAAAGAAAACTGAGGTTTATAAAAAAGTTAAGGAACTTTTCCCAGATGCTGAGTTAACAAATGTTGATAAAGTCAAAAATTTTAATACAGAGGAGTAACATATGGATTTTACTAAAATGTTGAAACAGGCACAAGAAATGCAGCAGAAAATGATGGAGGCAAAAGATGGCCTTAAAAATGTTATTGCCGAGGGGGTTTCTGGTGGTGATGCTGTGAAAGTTCAAATGAATGGACATTTTGAGGTAATAAAGATTGATATTAGTGACGAAATCCTGAAGGAAGACAAGGCTGTAATCGAGGATTTAATAGTAGCTGCTACAAATAACGCAAAAAAAGAAGTTGAAGGAAAAACTCAGGAAGAAATGTCAAAAATAACGGGTGGTATAAAAATGCCACCTGGTTTTAAATTTCCTATGTAAAAATGAAATTTACTGAACCTGCACTTGATAACCTAATTAATCTAATTTCTAGATTGCCCGGTTTAGGACCAAAATCTGCTAGAAGAATAGCTTTATACCTATTAAAAAATAAAGACAGTCTTATGAAACCTTTAGCGGAAACATTGTCAAATGCTCATTCTAAAATTATAAGATGTCAAATTTGTGGAGCAATAAAATCATTAGACGCAAATTGCACTATAGAGAAATGTTATTATATCAATAATTCTTACGATCAATTATGCATTGTAGAAAATATCGCAGATATGTGGGCGATGGAAGCTACAAATATTTATAAAGGGCATTATCACATTCTTGGTGGCACTCTATCGGCTTTAAATGGATCTAATCCAGAAACGTTATTAATAAATTCTTTAATTGAAAGAGTAAAAAAAAATAATGTTAAGGAAGTGATAATTGCAACATCAGCAACGATTGAGGGTCAAACTACAGCACATTATATTAATGATAGTTTACAAGGTCTAAGTATAAAGATAACAAAATTAGCACATGGATTACCTGTGGGTAGTGAAATTGAATATTTAGACGATGGAACTTTATTTTCTGCTTTTAAATATAGAAATCCAATAAGTGAAAAATAAAATGTCAATTCTGAAAATTATAAAAGAACCAGATCCTATTCTAAGAAAAAAATCTCAACCAGTTGATAGAGTTGATGAAAATATACAACGTTTAATGAATGACATGCTTGAAACTATGTATCAAGCGCCCGGAATTGGTTTAGCGGCGCCACAGGTTGGAATATTAAAAAGAGTAATTGTTATTGACATTGCAAAAGACGATGAACCAAAAAAACCAGTATATATTGTGAATCCAAAAATAATTTGGAAATCAGAGGAAGTAATTACAAGAGAGGAGGGATGTTTGTCTATACCAGGATATTTTGCGGAAATTACCAGGCCATCAAAATGCAAAATTCAATATCTTGATTATAATGGTAATGAAAAAGAGGATGAGGTTGATAATTTATTATCAACTTGCATTCAACATGAAGTTGATCATTGTGATGGAGTATTATTTATAGATTATTTATCAAAACTTAAAAAAGATATGATTATTAAAAAGTTAATTAAAACAAATAAAGATAAACAAACTTTATAATAAAATAGTTTATGAAAATTACATTTATGGGAACACCGGATTTCGCTGTACCGGCTTTAAAGAAAATTCATGAAGTGTTTAAAATCGATACAGTGTTTACACAGCCTCCAAGAAAATCCAAAAGAGGCATGAAGGAGTTAAAAAATCCAGTTCACGAAACATCAAGTCAATTAGATATAGAGGTTAGAACACCAAATAAATTAAATGCCGATTTAGACTTTTTTAAATCAAAAAATTTTAACTTGGCGGTTGTTGCTGCATATGGACAGATTATTCCAGATGCTTTTTTAAAAGAATGTTTATTTATAAATATACATGCATCGCTTTTACCCAAATGGAGAGGTGCTGCTCCTATTCAAAGATCATTAATGAATAAAGATAAATCTACAGGGATTTCAATTATGAAGATTGAAAGTGAGCTTGACAGTGGTCCAGTTTTATTAACTCAAAGTTTGCCACTGACTATTTATTCTAAATATGGCGAGGTTCATAATAGACTTGCTGAAATTGGATCAGAATTAATTTTAAGAGCGATTGATAAAATAAAAGATAATAGTTATGAATTTATAGAACAAGACCATAATCTTAAAACATACGCCAAGAAAATTAAAAAAGAAGATGAGGAAATAATTTGGGATTTAGAAGCAGAAACTGTTATTTCAAAAATTCACGCTTTATCTCCAAACCCGGGTTCGTATTACTGTATTAATAATAATAAATTGAAAATCTTTGAGTGCACAATTTCCAAAAAAAAATCCAATCAACCTGGACATATCTATATTGAAAATGAAAGATTGTTTATCGGTTGCAAAGATAATTACCTAGAAGTTTTAGAAATTCAAAAGCCGGGAAAAAACAAACAAAAAACTAAAGAATTTTTAAAGGGTTATAACTTTTATTAATGACTCGTTATAAAGCTGTTGTAGAATATAATGGTACGGGTTATGTGGGCTGGCAATCACAACCTTGTGGAAATACAATTCAGCAGATTATAGAAAAATCATTTCTTGATATACAATTAAGTAAAATAAAAATTTTTGGATCAGGACGAACTGACTCTGGTGTTCATGCTCTTGGCCAAGTATTTCATTTTGATTATAAAGAAAATCTTGATTGTAAAAAAGTTTTACTTGGCCTTAATCATTTCTTAAAAAAAAAAATGTAAGCATATTATCTTTAAAACCAATAAATGATAATTTTGATTCTCGTAGGGATGCAAAATTAAGAACATATAAATACAGAATCTTAAATCGTATTGCCGTGCCTGCAATTTTAGAAAATCAAGTATGGCATGTAAAAAAAAAATTAGATTTTGAACTTATGAAAAAAGCATCCTCATTATTTATTGGTACACATGATTTTACAACTTTTAGAGCCTCTTCGTGTGAAGCAACTTCTCCAATACGAGATATTATATTATCAGAATTAAAAAAAAATAATGATGAAATTACTTATTCGGTTAAATCAAGGTCATTTTTACAACATCAAGTAAGATCCATGGTCGGTACTATAAAAATGATTGGGGAAAATAAATGGACTTTGAAAGATCTTAAGCAAGCTTTAAATTCGAAAGACAGACAAAAATGTGCACCGCCTGCACCTGCCCGTGGTCTTTATTTGGAAAGTGTTGAGTATTAAAATGCAAAATAAACTATTATGGAATGCAGATATTAAAAGAAAAAAAAATTCAAATCTAAAAAAATTTTCTGAAAAAATTTCTCAAAAATATAAGATTAATTTTAATGACGATTTCACGAAATTATATAATTGGTCAATTAGAAATCCTGAAAATTTTTGGAAAGAATTTTGGGATTATTCACAAATTATCGGAAGTAAAGGTGATGAAGTAATCACTAAAAACAAAATTTTTTATAAAAATCTTTTTTTTAAAAATTCAAAGTTAAACTTTACAGAAAATTTATTATTTAAAAGTAATGACGATATTGCAATTTATTCTTTAAAAGAAGGTGGTATAAATGAAAAAATTACTTGGAAACAATTGCGTGAAAATGTTTGCAAAATATCTTATTTTCTTAAAAAAATCGGTCTTAACAAAAATGATCGTGTGGCTGGATATGTTCCAAATACAATCGAGTCTGTTGAAAGTTTTTTAGCAGTAGCTAAAAATGGGTATATATGGTCAAGTTGCTCTCCAGATTTTGGCATTCAAGGATTAGTGGATCGATTTAAACAAATAGATCCTAAAGTTCTTTTTACATGTGATTATTATTTTTATAATGGAAAAAAAATTAATATTCTAGATCGTATTCCAGAAATTTTAAAAGAAATACCATCGATAAAAAAAGTTATAGTTTTCAATTATAATTCTAAGCAAATAACAAATCATGATTACGATAAATTTAATGAAATTTTAAATACATCCAAGGAAGACAACAATTTTGAAAAATTTGATTTTAATCATCCTGTTTATATTTTGTATTCAAGTGGAACTACAGGAGCACCCAAGTGCATCGTGCACGGTGCTGGCAATGCTTTAATAGAGCAAAAAAAAGAACTTTCGATACATTGTGACGTAAAGGAAAATGATAGAGTGTTTTATTTTACTACTACAGGGTGGATGATGTGGAATTGGCAAATCGCGGCATTATCGTGTGGAGCATCGATATGTTTGTATGATGGCTCACCTTTTTACCCTAACTTAAATGTTTTAATTGAGTATTGTTCTAAAAATCAATTTACATTATTTGGAGTTGGTGCCAAATATATAGATTACTTAAAAAATAAAAAATATAACGCCTCAGAATTTGATCTTAGCAATCTAAAAACTATTACTTCTACCGGATCTCCATTGGTTAGCGAAAGTTTTGAGTATGTTTACAAAAATATCAAAAAAGATGTTCACTTATCATCTATAAGTGGAGGAACGGATATGGTTGGATGTTTGGTTATTGGTAATATTTTTCAATCTGTTTATGCTGGTGAAATTCAGGGTCCTAGCTTAGGAATCGAAATTGACATTTTTGATGAAAATGGAAATAGTATTTCTAATTATGGAAAGGGAGAACTAGTAGTTAAGCAACCTTTTCCGTCTATGCCGGTAAAGTTTTGGAACGACTTTAATGAGTCAAAAATAAAGTCTGCTTACTTTAAAAAATATAACAATATTTGGCATCATGGAGATTATATACAAAAAACCAAAAATGACGGATATTTAATTTATGGTAGGTCAGATGCTACATTAAATCCTGGTGGCGTAAGAATTGGAACTGCAGAAATTTATAGACAAGTTGAAAGCTTTGACGAGGTTGATGAGTCAATAGTTATCGGGCAAAATTATAATGATGATATAAGAATTGTACTTTTTGTTAAGTTAAAAGAAAAAATGATCTTAAGTGATAAATTGATTCAAAGTATTAAATTAAAAATTAAAGAGAGTTGTTCACCAAGACATGTACCCTCTATAATCAAAGATTGTCCAGATATTCCAAGAACCAAAAGTGGAAAAATTGTTGAGATTGTGGTTAAAAAAATTTTGAATAAAGAAAATATAACCAATACTGAGTCTTTGGCAAACCCTGAAACGTTAGAATTTTTTAAAAATCTTACAATTTAACTTTTGTCAAAAAAACTTTTAATGATTTTAAGATATATTGACTTTAGCTTTTTCATGTCTTTAATTGACGATC
This sequence comes from Pelagibacteraceae bacterium, assembly GCA_002684895.1. Taxonomy (GTDB): domain Bacteria; phylum Pseudomonadota; class Alphaproteobacteria; order Pelagibacterales; family Pelagibacteraceae; genus HIMB114. Next base: position 22,881 of record NYVZ01000030.1, on the reverse strand, counting down.
TCTCATCTACTTGATGCATCGTATTTCCAACTAACCCAAACTCAATACATGGAGCTATATCTTTTATAAATCTAGCATCAGAGGTCCCCCCAGATGTTGATAGCTTTGTTTTCTGCCTGGTTTCTTTTTGAATTATTCTCTGAATTTTTTTAACTGTTTGATTTGGATTTGTTAGGAACGAGACACCAGTGCTAATAAATTTTACTTCTGTTTTGCACTTAAATTTTTTTTCAATTTTTTTAATTGTTGTCAATATTCTTTTTTTTAGTGAGTTAAAAGTATGAAGATTATTGTATCTTATATTAAAAGTTGCACTTGCTTTTGCTGGAATTACATTGTCTACCTCATTATCTATATGAATTTTTGTAATTTCTAAATTAGAAGGCTGAAAATTTTTGTTTCCTTTATCCAATGATCTCGATTTTAGCTCATCTAGAATTTTAATTATAGGTGTTGCTGGGTTTAAGGCTTCACTAGGATATGCAATATGACCTTGTTTTCCTTTAACAGTTAAATATGTTGTTATACTACCGCGCCTCCCATTTTTGATCATCTGACCTAATTTGCTTCGATTTGAAGGTTCGCCTACGATACAAAAATCAATCTTTTCTTTTTTCTTTTTTAAATATTCAACAACTCTCTTTGTTCCGTTGACTGCAATTCCTTCCTCATCTCCAGTTATCAAAAAACTAATTGATCCATCGAATTTTTTATTTTGATTTAAAAAATGACTTACTGCTGAAATGAAACAACCGATTCCACCTTTCATGTCACTTACACCTCTACCAAATAAATAACCTTTCTTTATTTTTGCTTTAAAAGGATCGATAGACCATGCCGTTAAATCACCAGCCGGAACCACATCAGTATGACCGGCAAAACATAAATTTGGAGATTTATTTCCGTACCTTGCGTATAAATTAATTATTTTTTCCGTTCCCTTTTTTTGAAATGACATTAATTTGCACTTAAAACCAAGTTTTTTTAGATGTTTGGTAACTACATTCATTGCTCCAAGGTCCCTAGGAGTAATACTTGGTATTTTAATAAGCTCCTGCGTAAACCTAATTTCGTCAATTAGCTTACTCATTCATTAGTCTCTTAATAAATCGTTTATAGAAGTCTTACTTCTTGTTTTTTCATCAACTGTTTTTACGATTACAGCACAATATAAACTTGGTCCTTTGTTATTTTTATCTGGCAATGAGCCAGGAACTACAACTGAATACGGAGGAATTTTGCCAAAAATAGTTTCACCAGTTTTCCTATTTATTATTTTTGTAGACTGTCCAATAAATACACCCATTGAAATAACTGAACCTTCACCAACAATTACACCTTCAACAATTTCAGATCTTGCGCCAACAAAACAATTATCTTCAATGATAGTAGGATTAGCTTGCATTGGCTCTAACACGCCTCCAATACCAGCACCTCCAGATATATGACAGTTTTTTCCGACTTGAGCACATGATCCAACCGATGCCCATGTGTCAATCATTGAACCCTCATCTACATAGGCACCAATATTGACGAATGAAGGCATGAGTACAACGTTTTTTGCTATATAAGATCCGTGTCTAACAACCCCATTGGGCACCATCCTAAAATTTGCCTTAATAAATTCCTCTTTACCCCATCCAGCAGTTTTACCTTTAACTTTATCCCACCAAGTTGCATAGGGTCCTACAAGAGTTTTCATCTCATTAGTTTTAAAACTTAATAATATTGCCTTCTTAATCCACTGATGAACAACCCAATTTGTTCCTTTTTTTTCAGCAACTCTGATTTCTCCTTTATCTACTTTGTCTATTGTATTATTGATTGCCTCTAGAACTGATTTGTTTGAACTAACATTAATATTAGATCTTTCGTCCCAAGCATCATTAATAATCTTTTCCATTATTGACCTATAAATTTATTTGTTTGTTTTAAAAAGTCTGTAAGATTTTTTACAATATAATGAATATGATTTCCATCAAATCCTTTTTTACAATATGGATCGTCACTTTCAATCCAAGCAGTTTTCATACCCATGTTGTGTGCTGGTTCTAAATTTCTAGCAATATCTTCAATAAAGATACTGTTCTCACATATTATATTAAATTTTTTTACGAGTTTTTGGTAAGGTTCTATCTCAGGTTTTGGAATAAAATCACAATCCACTATATCGAATATTTTTTTAAAATTATTTTTTACACCAAGTCGTTCAATAACTCTTTCAGCATGCTTTTTGGATCCGTTAGTAAATATAATTTTTTCTCCCGGCAATTTTTGAATTTCTTCATTTAGCTCAGGATTTTTTTTTAGAAAATCATAATCAATATCATGAACAAATTCTAAAAAGTGATGAGCGTCTATCTTATGTTTTTTCATTAATCCATTTAATGTTGTTCCATGACTGTGAAAATAATCGTTTTTTATTTTTAAAGCTTCTTCTTTTGAAACATTTAAATTTTCCATGATAAATTCACACATTTTCTTATCTATTTTTCCAAATACATTAGTAGTTGCAGAATAAAGCGTATTATCTAAATCAAAAATCCAGTATCTGATTTTTTTTAACTCTTTCATTGTGTAATTAATGTACCAGCACCCTCATCTGTAAACAACTCATGTAATACAGCATGCGGCCTTGTTCCATCAATAATTACTACGCCACCAACTCCATTTTTAATAGCTGAAATACAAGTTTGTATTTTTGGAATCATACCACCAGTTATAATTTCATTATCAATTAATTTTTGTGCCTCAGATACAGTTAATTTCGAAATATATTTACCATTACCATCTTTCACACCAGGCACATCAGTCATTAAAAGCAATCGTTCAGCCTTTGTTTTTATTGCTATTATACCAGCTGCAGTATCCGCGTTTATATTATATACTTGATCATTTTCACTAAGACCCATTGGAGCAATTACAGGTACCTTATTAGAATTAATTATATCATTTAATTTATTTACATCGATTTCTTCAGGATCTGCAACAAATCCTAGGTCTGGATTTTTTGCTTTTGTAACCTTTAAAATTCCATTTCCATTTCTTGCGGTGACTGGTTCGGCAACAACATTAAATGAATTAATTGATCTTACTAAATCCGGATTAATGTCATTCAACAATACATCTTCAACAATTTTTATAACTTTTTCGTCTGTTACTCTCAAGCCTAAGATAAATTTACTTTGTATGTTTTGTTCCTCTAACCTTTTTTTTATTTGTGGACCACCACCATGGATAACTAAATTTTTGATACCAACCTGATTGCATATTGCAGCATCTTGGGCAAAAGCTTTTGAAAGTTGATCACTAGCCATAACTTGCCCTCCATACTTTAATACAATTTTTTTATCTTTATATTTTTCAATGAATTGAAGAGCTTTTTCTATTTGAGGTGCATCTTTTTTAGGCCAAAGATTTTTAAGACTCATCAAACAGTTTTGATTTTTGTTTTTCTTATTATTACATACTGTTGAGCCATAGTTAAAATATTATTTATACTCCAGTAAATAACTAGACCAGATGGAAATGATGCTAATAAAATCGTCAAAAAAAATGGAAAGAACATGAAGATTTTTGCTTGTATTGGATCAGGAGGTGAGGGATTAAGCTTTTGCTGTATGTACATTGTAACACCCATGATTATCGGCCAAGCCCCAATAATTAGAAAACTCGGCGGATTCCAAGGAATTAATCCAAAAAGATTAAAAATTGTAGTTGGGTCTGCAGCTGATAAATCTTTTATCCAACCATAAAATGGTGCGTGTCTCATTTCTATAGTTACAAAAAGCATTTTATATATTGCAAAGAAAAAAGGGATTTGTATTAAAACAGGCAGGCAACCTGAAATAGGATTAACTTTTTCTCTTTTGTATAAATTCATCATCTCCATTTGGATTTTTTGCTTATCATCTTTATGTAAATCTTTTAATCTCTGCATTTCTGGCTGAAGAGCTTTCATTTTTGCCATTGATGCAAAAGAATAGTTTGCTAAGGGAAAAAATAATAATCTTATAGCCGCAGTTAAAAGAATTATGGCAATACCAAAATTACCACTAATTTTATAAAGATAATCAATTATAAAAAATAGAGGTTTAGTAAAAAAATGAAACCAACCCCAATCAATTGCTAAATCAAATTTATGAAATCCTTTACTTTCAGCATAACCATCAACGACAGCTACTTCTTTTGCACCTATAAATATATTAGATATATTTGATCCCGATTGATTTACATTAACAGTTGTTGGGTCAGTAATAATATAATTTGCTTTGTATGCCTTATCATATGAAAACTCTGCATTAAATTTTTTACCTTTCTCAGGAATTACAGCTGTAAGCCAATATTTATCTGTAATACCCACCCATCCTTTCGATCCTTTATAGCTTTTCTTTTTTTCTACTACATCGTCATAATCTTCCTCTGTTAAATTTTCATCTACAACACCGAGTAAACCTTCATGCAGAATATAGAAGTCTTGTATCTTTGGTTTTTGTTTTCTTGTAATCTGGGCATAATGAAACAAATTAATAGTTTGACTTGATTGATTTTTGATTTGTTCGTTTACTGTTATTAAATATTTATTATCTATAGAAAATTCTTTAATAAAAATCAGTCCTTTGCCATTACTCCACTCTAATTTGACAGGTTTATTTGGGCTCAAAATTTTATTTCCTATAACTTTCCATTCAGTTTGATTATTAGGTACAATTTCTGCACCAGATGTTGCCCAACCAGTTTCCAAGTAATAGGATTGATCTATTTTTTTTGGGTTAAGTAATACTACTTTATCGCTATTTATGTTTTGATTTGAGTTATAATTCTTTAGGGTGATGTCATCTATTAACCCACCTCTTAATGCTATGGATCCTGTTAGATTTTGATTTTCAATTTTTACTCTACCTGTTTGAGTAATAGCATCAGATCTAGAAACTTTTATAACTGCCTTTTTTTTTACAATTGATGGAGCTGAAGGTTTTTCATTTCTTACTTCTTCCGTTTTGGTCTGTTGACTTTCTAATTCAACGTACTCATCACCGTACATAAACTGCCAAAAAATAATGACCAATGTTGAGAGTACAACAGCCATAAGAACATTTTTATTTTCCATCTTTATTCTCCACAGGGTCAAAGCCTGAACTACCACCTAGTAACTTTACAGGATGACATTTTAAAATCCTTTTCATACCTGAATAACTTCCAATTAAAAAACCTTTTTTTTCAATGGATTCTATAAAATAATTAGAACACGTTGGCAAAAACCTACAATTTGGTCCAAGTATTGGTGAAATTAAATATTTGTAGGTTTTTATAACTCCAATTGCAACATTTGATAAAATTTTTTCAAGAATTTTCATTAAATTGATTTCAGTTTGTTTATAAGTTCATTTACAATATTTTGATAATTTTCATTATATACCTTTGATTTTGCAAAGATTGCATATTTAAATTTCTTTTTAAATTTTTTTTCTATCTCTTCAATTGCTTTTTTTGTTGCCATTTTAAGCCTTCTTCTCATTTTATTTCTTTTAACAGCATTACCAAGTTTTTTAGCTGCAACACAACTTAATTGGATTGAATTCTTTTTATCTGTAAAATTTTTTGTTTTGTAAAAAATTGTAAACAAATTAGAATTCAATCTCTTACCAGATAGCACTTCTTTAAATTCTTTACTCCCACTAAGACTTTCGAAGGAGATTCTATTTTGCATTGATTAAGCTGATATTCTTTTTCGACCTTTAGCTCTTCTTCTTGCTAATACTTTTCTGCCATTCTTTGTTGACATTCTTGATTTAAAACCATGTCTTCTGGCTCTCACTTTTTTACTAGGTTGATAAGTTCTTTTCATTGCTATAATAATTTTTTTGCACTTATAAGAAATTCTTATTTGTATGTACAGTAAAAATTATTGGCAGTATTACTTATGAATAGACTATCTAAAATAAAAATCTTTTTAGGTTTGATGTATTTAATGGTTGTTACCAGTGTAGTTATTGCTTTCTTTTACTTTGGAGCAAATACCTTTCTTAGCCCGTCATATTTAATTGAAAACAAAAATTATATTTTTGGATTAAGAGATCAAAACCTCATATTGATTGGTAGCGTTTATTTCTTTTTTGCTATCATTTGGGTTTTCTTAATGGGTTTTGGAACACCCCTAATTATATTTGCAGGATTTGCATTTGGCACAGTACTTGGATCGGTTTTATCAATTTTTTCTTTTACAATTGGTGCAACTTTACTTTATTGTTTTGCTAATCATTATTTTAAAGACTTGGTCGAAAAGTATTTGGGTAATAAATATTCCAAATTAAAAAATAATATAAACGAAAATGAACTGAGTTACTTTTTTAGTCTCAGAGTAGTTCCTGGAATACCATTTCCAATAAAAAACCTTTTACCTGTTTTATTTAATATGAAAGTAAAAAATTATTTTCTTGCAACTCTATTTGGTGAAGCAGTACCTATAATAATTTCTGTAAGTATTTTTAGTGGTATTAGTAGTGCATTCCAAAGCAATAAAGATTTTAGTTTAAATTTATTATTTGCACCAGAAATTTTTTTCCCACTATTAGCTCTTGCAATAATGTCTTTAGTTGCAAATTATATTAAGAAAAAATATTTCAATTAAAAATGAGATTTGTAACATTTAAAAAAAATAACATGGTTAGGGCAGGATTAGAAATACTTAACAGGGGAATTATTGATATTAACAAAGCAAATAAAAATCTACCTAATGATTTAAATAAAATTATTAAAAATTATGCAGAAGTTGAAGATCAGATACAAAATATTAATAACGCTCAAAATATTCACTATTCTATAAATGAAGTAAATTTATTATCTCCCATACCCGTTCCTGTTCGTGATATTATTTGCGTTGGAAAAAATTATGCTGAACATGCAAAAGAAGTTCAGAAATCATCCTTCAGTACTTTACAAGAAAAAAAGCATGTTCCAGATGAGCCAATTATTTTTAATAAAGCAACTACTTCAGTTATTGGACCAAATGATAAAATAGAACTAATAAACGACCGCACAAACACAACGGATTATGAGGGAGAACTTGGAGTTATTATTGGAAAAAGATCTAAAAATATAAAGTATTCAAATGCAACAGATATAATTTTTGGGTACACAATAATAAATGATGTTACCGCCAGAAAGTTACAAAATAATCACAAGCAATGGTTTATTGGTAAAAGCCCCGATACATATTGTCCAATAGGACCTTGTATTATCACAAAAGATGAAATCAAAGATATTAAGAATATTAAGATTCAAACAACCATCAATGGGGAAATTAGACAAACCGGAATTGTGAAAGATATGATTTTCAATATTTCAACTATAATTGAAACTTTAACTAAATCGATGACACTTCTAGAAGGTGATATTATAGCAACTGGCACTCCCTCCGGTGTTGGTATTGGATTTGATCCGCCTAAATTTTTGAAATCTGGTGATAAAATAAAAATATCAATAGATCCAATTGGAATACTTGAAAACGATGTGATTTAAACGTATAAGCATTTTATGACATTTGAATTACCTAAACTGGATTATCAAAATGATGCGTTGGCACCTATCATGTCACAGGAAACATTAGATTTACATCATGGCAAGCATCATCAAACATATGTAACAAATTTAAATAATTTACTTAAAGATACTGATTTAGCTGGAGCGTCATTAGAGGAGATTATAAAGAAAACGGCTAAAGATAATTCAAAAGCCGGAATTTTTAATAATGCAGGCCAACACTGGAACCATATTCTATTTTGGAAATGCATGAAACCCAAGGGTGGAGGAGTAATGCCATCTGAACTAGAGAAAAGAATTGTAGCTGATTTTGGTAGCATTGATAAATTTAAAGAGGACTTTATTCAAGCGGGCGTCACTCAATTTGGTTCAGGATGGGCATGGCTTGCTATAGATAATGGAAAATTAATTGTTACAAAGTCTGCAAACGCTTCAAACCCTCTAGTTCAAAACATGAAACCTATCCTGGGTTGCGATGTTTGGGAGCATTCATATTACGTTGATTATAGAAATCGTAGACCTGACTATTTAAAGGCCTTCATCAATGACCTTGTTAATTGGGAATATGTTGCATCTCTTTTAGATTAATTTTTTTGCTTTTTTAAATAGGTGAGTCATTTTTGTTGCGTTAATTCTTTTAGTATTAACGTTACGTGGAGAAGGATGGTAGCAACCAAATATTGTTAAGCCGTTGATGTTGTATTTACTTCCATGACCAAATTTATATGATCCCGTAAGTCCATAATTTTCTTTATAAAATTTAATACAAGCATCAAATGCAATTTTTCCGAGCGCAACAATAACTTTTTTATTTTTTAACATATTTAATTCTTTTTTAAAAAAAACTGAGCAATTTTTTAACTCTTCTTTTGTTGGTTTATCTTCAGGTGGTACGCATCTCAAAGCAAGAGTGATAAATGTGTTTTTTAGTTTCAAACCATCTTTAATATGGTCTGAATTTGGTTGATTACTTAAGCCTGATTTAAACAAACAATTAAACAAAAAATCCGCTGACTTATCGCCAGTAAAAACACGTCCAGTACGTGTAGCTCCATGTGCAGCGGGCGCAAGTCCAATAATAATTATTTTTCCATTTAAATCACCAAACCCAGAAATAGGTTTACCCCAATAGACTTGATCCAAATAAGATTTTCGCTTTTTTAAGGTAATTTTATTTCTGAAATTTACTAATCTTGCACACTTATTGCATTTATATACTTTTTTTGAAAAAAATATGAATTCTTTATTCAATTTATTCTAAGATCTGATTTATTGTTTTAATTTCGCCGATTTTAAATAAAATTAAATCATTTTTATTGTATCCAAAGTAATTGGCAGAATTTTTAAATCTTTTGGGTGGTTCGAAAGGATCTTCCAATGATAAAATAAATGTACCCCAATGCATGCCAATAATTTTTTTTGCATTTACCATTTTTCCAATTTCTACAGCTTCCTCAGGAGTGGTATGGTAAATAGATTTTTCAAACATTGGCCTGAAATCGTATGCTCCGATATTAATAAATAGTATATCTATTGGACCAAACTTTTTACCAATATCGTTATAAATTTTTCCAGAACCAGTATCACATGTAAATAAAATTTTTTTATTTTTATATTCTATAACAAAACTACCCCATAAAGTTTTATTTGTATCGAAAGGGGTTCTCTTGCTCCAATGAACAGCTGGGATAAGTGTAACTTTTAAATCGCTACCTATTTTTATATTTTGGTACCAGTCTAATTCTTTAATATTTTTAAAACCTGTTGATGAAAAATATTGTTTCATTTTAAGCGGCGTAATCACACTTGTACTTTTATATGGAAATTTTTTAAGTGCTTTTATATCTAGATGATCATAATGATTATGTGTTTGTAGTATAAGATTAATTTTTGGAATTTTGTTTAAAGAAATAGCCGGCTCAACATATCTTTTTGGACCAAAAAAAAATGGTCCAGCATTTTTAGAAAAAACTGGGTCCGTAATGATCATATTGTTCCCTAGTTTTATCAAAAATGTAGCATGTCCAATCCACATAATAAAATCATTATTTTTATTTTGATCAAGGGTATATTGAATAGTTTCTTTATCAATTACATGGTCGGAGGGTATCTCAATTTTTATTTTCTTCTTTTCTTTTATAAAAGTCCAATATGAAAATTTGCCTTTTCCGTCTCTTTTTGGGCTACCAGGAGGATTTTGAAACTTGTCATCGATCATATTTGGCGAAAATTCCTTAGCATAATTTATAGTTGAAAAAAAACCATAGCAGATTAATAAATTAAAGAGAAATTTTATACTAATGATTTTTAAAATAATATATTTCATCAAATATTTTAAACCTTCATTTAAATGGCGGTTACCCTACTTGCTTGCAGTATGTACAATACCAACAATCACATTGACACACTTTTCTTGCGTTGAGTATGGCATAAAAGTAGGTGTCACTATTGGATTTTTTGGTTCTATACCTGTAATTTGTTATGCATGCCATAAAGTTTTTATGGAACAATGGTTAGAAGAAGAAGAAGATGACTGATTTTCCGTCAGCCGAATTATTATTATCCTATGGTCTCTTGGCAGGCGGGGCATTAATTGTTTTTGGAATTTTAAGTTTATTTAAGGATAGTATTGAAAAAAACCAAAAGAAAACAAAAAAGAAAAGAAAAAAGAAAAAATGAGCATAAAAGTTTTTTTTAATGAGTCGTGCAGTATCTGTAAAAAGGAAATAGATATTTATCGAAAAATGGAGAATAGACTTGAGTGGTACGATATTAAAGAAGAAGAGTCTCAAATAACCAATTTAAACATAGATAAACTGTCTAGACGGCTACATGTAATGAATAAAGGAAAGCTTATTAAGGGAGCGAGGGCTTTTTTAGTTGTTTGGTCAAACATACCAAAACTTAATTGGTTATATAAAATTCTTAAAAGACCAATATTGTTTCATATTTTTGCATTTTTCTATGAAATTGCAGCGTTCATATTGTATTTAAAAAATAAACTACATAAGAACTAAACCGTCAATATAAGAACACATTTCAGTTCATTCATTGTCTTATTTGTTAATTATAAAAGATTCATGAGAAAAATTACAATCATGTTATTCTTCATTTTTCTAGCAACCGCCTCAAGCATTGTGAGTAGCAATCATTTACAGTCTATTAATTTAATTGAGCAAAAGATTAAGTAAATGTAACAAAATTAGATAATATTAATTACGGAAATATTTAACTGGCAAATCAAAAAATAAAGTGTATCAAACGAAAATTTTATGACAAATAGTTTGAGAAATATTGCAATCATTGCGCACGTTGATCATGGCAAGACAACTTTGATAGATAATTTATTAAAACAAAGTGGCTTGTTTAGAGAAAACCAGAAAGTTAATGAGAGGATAATGGATAGTGGTGATCTTGAGAAAGAGAGAGGGATAACAATATTAGCGAAACCCACATCCGTTGTTTGGAAAGATACAAAAATAAACATTATTGATACACCAGGACACGCAGATTTTGGAGGGGAAGTTGAGAGAATTTTAGGAATGACAGATGGTGTTATACTTTTAGTTGATGCTGCAGAGGGTCCAATGCCACAAACAAAATTTGTTTTATCAAAAGCATTATCCCAAGGTTTAAGACCTGTAGTAGTTATAAATAAAGTAGACAGATCAGATGCAAGAGCTAAAGAGGTTATAAATGAAATCTTTGATCTTTTCGTTGCGTTAGATGCTAATGATAAGCAGCTAGACTTTCCCATTCTTTACGCTTCTGGTCGTGATGGATGGTGTAATTATGAACTCGATCAGAAGAGAGAAAATTTACATCCACTTTTAGATCTAATACTTAATCATGTTAATGAACCTGAAGTTGATTTAAGTAAACCTTTTGCCATGCTATCAACCTTGTTACATTCCGATACTTTTTTAGGTCGTTGTTTAATTGGACGCGTAGTGCATGGAATTGCAAAAGTAAATGATACAGTCAAATCTCTAAATTTAAATAATAATAAAGTAGAGGAAGGTAGACTTACAAAATTGTTTACATTCTCTGGCACTGATAAAGTTGCAACAGATACAGTGACAGCAGGAGATATCGTGTGTGTAGCGGGATTAAAAATAACATCAGTTTCAGACACAATATGCCATTTGGAAGTAAACGAAGCACTTAAAACAACACCGATAGATCCTCCTACCATGTCAGTAACTATAACAATTAATGACTCACCTATTTCGGGACTTGAAGGTAAAAAAGTGACATCTACCATGATTAGAGAAAGATTACTTGCAGAGGCAGAAACAAATGTTGCAATTTCATTTGCCGAAAATGAAAAAAAAGACTCATTTGAAATCGGAGGACGCGGAGAGCTTCAAATCGGTGTTTTAATTGAGACCATGAGGAGAGAGGGATTTGAATTATCTGTATCAAGACCAAAAGTATTATTTAAAGATGAAAATAATAAAAAATTGGAGCCCTTTGAAGAAGTTACAATTGATGTTGATGAAGAATATTCAAGTACAGTAATAGATTCAATAAATCAAAGAAAAGGTGAAATGATAGATATGCGTGATACTGGCCAAAATAAAAAAAGAATTATTTTTAAGGCACCTACAAGAGGTTTGATCGGATATCAAAGTAAGTTTTTGACTGAAACTAGAGGTACAGGTGTAATGAACCGAGTATTTGAATCATATGGAGAGTACAAAGGAGATATTAAAAGTCGAAGAAATGGAGCATTAATTTCAACTGATAGTGGCGAAGCTGTTGCATATGCAATTTTTAATTTACAAGACAGGGGCCTCATGTTTATAGAACCACAGACCAAAGTATATGGCGGAATGATTGTTGGAGAGCATAATAGAGACAATGATTTAGAGATTAACGTATTAAAAGGAAAAAAATTAACCAATGTTAGGGCTGCTGGTAGTGATGGTTTAATTTCATTAACACCTCCAATAAAGATGTCATTAGAGGAAATGATGGCTTATGTAAATGATGATGAGTTATTGGAAGTAACTCCTAAAAATTTGAGATTAAGAAAAAAATTACTGTTAGCCAATGAAAGAAAGAAACATTCTAGAGAAACTCTAACCGTGTAATTGTTGATATCCTGTTATTATTAATATCAATGTTCTTGTTTTGAATCATCTTTGAGTGAAAAATTAAACTTTTGCGATATGATAGTTACAAACAGTGTTAGTATGTGAGTATTAAGTTTCTACTGCGTTTTTGGGGATATAATTTTTCCATCCTTAAATTGGGGAGGCGTATACTTCCCATCGGAAGGATCGTTGTCAGAAAATCTAAAAAAAATTAAGACTAAGGCCAATAGTATTAAGCTTGCTAGCGACAACGGTAAAATTGGAAATTTTTTGTTTGTATCTTTTTTAATCAAGTAAATAGATAAATAGTAAAGTACAAAAGGTAGTAAAATAGCTGCTAAAAGGATAATTTTTTTTATCATAAAACATTAATACCATATGTTATTCGATGATTGTAAAATATTTAGGGCCTGCATTTACAGGCCCTAAATTATGACTCAATTAGTCTCTTATTGAGTAAGCAACTACTCCAATTTCAGCTTTATCGGTTCCAAGTTTTTCTGCTTCTTTACTTATTCTTAGACCGATGGTCATACTTAGAGCTTTGAATATCCCAAAGGATAAAATAAAGCTAAAAATACAAACTGATATTACGCCAATCAACTGAGTTACAAATGAAGTGTCTCCATTCGTAAGTGGCACAACCAATGTTCCAAAAATTCCAGCAAACATATGCACGGGTATAGCACCTACAACATCATCTAAACCGTAATTTTCAAGCATCTTTGTTCCAAAGTACATTATGACTGCCCCGATAGCACCTATCAACATTGCAGTAATTGGACTCGGCGTTAAAGGTTCAGCAGTAATTGCTACTAAGCCAGCCAATGCTCCATTTAGCATCATAATCACATCTGTTTTTCCGCCATACAATCTTGATACTACAGCGCCGGCAAAAGTTCCTGCAGCACCAGCTAAATGTGTATTTACAGCAATTTTAGTAATTGCTGTCGCATCATCAAAGGTTCCCATAGCTAATTGACTAAATCCATTAAAACCAAACCAACCAAACCATAATAGAAATGTACCAAGTGTCGTCAAAGGAATACTTGAAGCTGCAAACGGAACCATAACTCTTTTAGACCCAGATCCAGTGAATCTCCCGCTTCTTGCTCCTAACACCATTACACCTGCTAAGGCAGCAGCTCCACCACATGCGTGCACCAATGTTGATCCAGCAAAATCAGAGAAACCAGTTTTAGCTAACCAGCCTCCCCCCCATTGCCAACCCATTGATATCGGATAAATAAAACCAGACATTAATACTGCAAACAGAAAAAAAGGCCAAACTTTAATTCTTTCTGCTACAGCACCTGAAACAATTGATACAGTCGCGCAGACAAACATAGTTTGAAAAAACCAGTCTGAGCTATCTGAATAACCTGTTTCAATCTTTGAGCCTTCTGTCCATATTGAAAAGGATCCAATATAACCACCTTCTGGTATTCCATATGCCATGTTGTAACCAAATAGGAAAAAAATAATTGAACAAATTGCAAATTTTCCAATATTTTTTGCAGCAATTGTAGAAACACTTTTATTTGTTACCAAACCACTTTCAAGCATACAAAATCCTGCAGCCATAAAAGCAACCAAAATACCTCCCAAGTAGAATGCCAAAGTATTAAATATATACTGGCCTTCTTTACTAATAGTTGTGTCAGCCATTGCCATGGAACTACCCAAAGTAACTAGGGCGACAAAAGCTATAGTGGTTTTTAAATTTTTCATAAATATTCTCCTTTTTTTATATTAAATTTGAAACCGTATGATGGATTGTTATCACTTATGCATATTGGTAATAACGATATTATCAACATACCAAGTATGCGTTTTGAGAATATTAATATGAACCAATTATATTGTGATATTTAATAAAATTCACACCTATAGCCCATAAAGCTATTGAAAAACAAATCATAGCCATTGCAACCGAGAAAAGGATTTCTTTTTTATACTTAATAATTTGCTTTTTTACGAAGCGAAAATTAATCATTTTTTTTTTAAATAATTGAATATCAGATAGACTAAAATAAGTGTAATTGTCACAATCTGTATTATTTCCCCTTGGGTAAGATTGGAAAAAATAGATTCGTTGTAATTTTTCATATGTTCTGGCATCATTTAAATAAATCAGAATGAACAAGAATATACAAATAAAAAAACTTTATTATTCACCTGTAAAATCCTTCAATTTTATTGAAGATGATAGGTTGAACATTCTTGAGGGCAGGGGAGTTGAAAATGATAGAATTTTTGCTTTCGTTAGAAACAAAAATCAAGACGATGCAGAAAAATTTCAAAATAAGCAATATTTGAGAAATAATCAAAGTTATTTAAGTGTAAAGAATACCCCCTTATTAAATAACTACCGGATTTTGTTTAAAAAAAATGAACTTAAAATTTTTAAAGAAACTAAGGAATTAGTTACCATTAACGATTTTAATTTTTTAAATCTTCAAAAAGTAGTATCTCAAATAAAAAAAAACGAGAATGAACTTAAGGATAAAGAAATATATTTTTTATATAATTTAAAAACACCCTTTTTTGATATGATTAACGATAATGTTGTATCTTTGATTAATTTGTCTAGCCTTAGAGATTTTGAAGCTAAATCGGGTCTTAAAATTGATCACGAACGTTTCAGGGCAAATATTGTTATTGATGGATTACCTGCAATGAAAGAATTAGAACTTGCCAAAAAGAAAATTAGAGTTGGCAGTGTTGTATTCGATGTATTCTGTAATACACCAAGATGTAGAGCAACTAATTTCCCATATCGATCAAAAGTTTTAGATATCAATTTACCACAGAGACTTAATCAAATTTATGATCATATCGACTTTGGCATTTATTTAAAACCATTAACAGCTGGACAAATATTCTTAAATGATAGAGTGTCAGTTCTAAATGATTAATACTAAGTTTATAAATAATAAAGTAGCACTCTACACATTAATTATAGGGTGCTTTGTCGTCTCTGTTTCAATGGGGATTCGTCAAACTTATGGTATATTTTTTCAGTTTTTTGAAACAGATTTAAATATTACAAGTACATATTTTGGACTTGCAATTGGGGTGCAGGCTATAGTGTGGGGAATTTTTGCAACAATTTTTGGTATGATTGCCGATAAATATGGATCTAATAAAGTTGTAATGATTGCACTCGTTACTTACGCTATCGGTATTTACTCTTTGGGCAACTTGAATAGTCAGGGATTTTTATTTCAAATAAATCTTGGTATCCTAGTAGGCATAGGTTTAGGTGGAGCAGCTGCTCCAATAATTGTGCCAACAGTGGCAAAACATTTTCCCAATCATAATAGAGCAAAAGCAGCAGGTTTAGTCACAGCTTTTGCCAGCGTTGGAATGTTTATTTATCCTATTATGTCTAGTACTTTGTTTAATTATTATAGTTGGGGCAAAATATTAAATATTTTTGTTTTAATTTTATTACTAGCTAGTGTTTTATCAATATTTTTAAAAGAACCTAAAGCTGATCAATTCAGTCAGAATAATATTGAAGTTAAACAATCGTTATATCAGGCAATTAAAGAAGCTTTTGGATACAAAAGCTATTTATTTTTAATGGCTGGCTTTTTTGTTTGTGGTTTTCAAATTACATTAGTGGCAACACATGTACCAAAGTACGTTATTGAGAGAGGCTTAGACGGGTGGACGGGTGCAGCAATTTTATCTTTAATTGGTTTATTTAATATTTTTGGTACTTTAACGATGGGTTTTTTAGCTGACAAATACTCTAAAAAAACATTATTAAGTGGTTTATATTTTTTAAGAGGAATAACTATAATCCTCTTCCTATTTTTACCTGCTTCTAATATGTTAGCAATTGCTTTTGGAATATGCTTTGGTTTTTTGTGGTTAGCAACCATACCGGCAACATTCGGAATTGTTGCTCAAGTTTTTGGTACTAAACATTTAGCTATGTTAAGTGGTGTTGTTTTTTTAAGTCATCAATTTGGATCTTTTTCTGGCGCTTATTTAGGTGGATATTTTTTTGATAATTTCGGAAGTTATGATTATGCATGGTATCTATCCATAGCACTATCTTTTTTTGCGACCCTGATGCATTTGCCAATTGACGAACGTCCTTTAAAAAGATCGCAAATAGCTTAAAAAAATGAAACGATGTATTTGTGAATAAAGTATGCCAAAATTAGCAAAACCAGACCAATTGTATAAATTACCCAAAAATTCATGTTCAAACTTTTAGCGAAAAAAAAAGGTATAAAGAATAAATAACTGAGAGTTACACCAACTAATATACTTTTAGCAAAAGTAATAGTTGCGATCACATTTTTATGCTCAACATATGAAAAAATTAACACTATTAAAGTTACCAAAGGTAATGCGATTATAAATCCTGCTAATTTTGGATTTTTTCCAGACAACCAGCTAGCTCCAGCTATTATCAAGGCAGAAAGGAGAACTTTAAAAATAAAAAACATTTTTTTATTGTTTAGGTTTGTAAGGATATTTTTCAGAATTTTTCCTCATTTTATAATAAAAAAGGCCCCGTGGTTCCGGGGCCTTTTTTTAGTAGATTACTTAATAATTAAATTTTACCTTTTTTAAGCTGATCCGCTAGATACTCACCTTGACGGATCGCCAAAGCTACAATTGTTAAAGTTGGGTTACATGCTGCACCAGTAGTCATTACTGATCCATCTGACACAAAAAGATTTTTAATGTCATGACATCTTCCCCACTTGTTCGTAACTCCATCTTTCTTTTTCGCACTCATTCTCATTGTTCCTAAATTGTGAGTATGCGGGTAAGGAGTTGTTCTCCAAGTTTGTTTAGCCCCAACAGATTTATAGATTTTTTCTCCAACGTTGTAAGCGTGATTTCTCATAGCTGTATCATTTGGATGGTCATCAAAATGAACATTTGGAGCTGGAAGACCAAATGCATCTTTCGCAGAACCTAATGTTATTCTATTATTTGCTTGAGGCATATCTTCACCAACAATCCACATACCAGCTAGATTTCGGTATCCATCCATCATATCAGCAAATTTTTTGCCCCAACCACCTGGTTCTAAAAATGCTCCCATAAAAGAAGGTCCCAATGCAAGAGTTTCTAAATAATACCCTCCAACAAAACCTCTTTTTGGATTATTTTTAACTTCATCTGCTAAAAAACCAGCCATAGTTTCTCCACGATAAAAATTAACGGGTTTGTCAAATCTTGCGTAAACAGAACCAGTCAAATGTCTCATGTAGTTTCTACCTACCTGGTCAGAGCTATTTGCTAAACCATTTGGAAACATAGATGATGCACTCATCAGAAATAGTCTTGGTGTTTCAATTGAATTTCCTGCTACACAAACAACTTTTGCTTCTTGTCTGTGAAGAGCTTTGGTCTTAGTATCAATATATAAGACACCATCAACTTTACCATTTCTGTCATGTGTGATTTGAACTGCTTGTGAGTTTGGCCTAAGGTCTAACTTGCCAGTTTTTAATGCTCTCGGTATTTCCCTTACATTTGGGTTCCATTTAGAGCCATTTTTATCACCCTGAAAGTTAAAGCCATCTTGTACAGATCCAGGTCTACCATCATAAGGAGCGGCATTAGTTCCATAAGGTCCAGTAGCATAGAACTTGTAACCATTTCTTTTTGCTCCCTCAGCAAAAACTTTATAATTGTTGTTTGCTGGTAATGGAGGTCTTCCTCCTCTGTGAGTTGATCCTATGGCATCTTCAGCTTTAACATAATAAGGCTTCATTGATTTGCCATCAACTGGCCAATCTAGAAGAGAAGCACCTTTAACATTCCCATAGGTCGACTTAGTTTTCCATTCGTAATCTAAAAAACGTGGTGTTGCGCCAGCCCAATGTGTTGCAGTACCGCCAACAGCTTTAACAAGCCAGGTAGGTAAGCCATTAAAATCTTTTACTACTCTGGCATTTCCTGTCATTGTTCTTTTGTCTAACCAAGCCATTTGGCTAAATGCTGGCCATTCATCGTTTTTATAGTCTTCTTTCATTATACGTGGGCCAGCTTCAAGTGAAACTACTGGAATACCACGTTTCGTTAACTCGTAAGCAACAGTTGCACCACCAGGACCGGTACCAATTACAACGACTGCCTTTTCTTTTTTGTCAATTTTCATAACCCTATCCCCTTTTAATTAGATTTAATTATTTTACTTGATGCATACTTAACCGAAGAACTGTCATTTAAAAAAGCCTGAAGCTCAGGGTGTTCTTTAATTCTAGGATTCGGTAACCAGTCTAAACTATTGTACTGACCATCCTTATAACCACCTTTGCTGAAGCTTTCTCCTTCATAACCAAGAATTTTCCAAACTTGTTTATGATCGTACAATGCAACAGTCGTGTGACCTCTTATTAACCCAAAGAAGGCAGATCCCTCGATTGATTTTAGATACTTGGTTTGCTTCCTAAAGCTTAGCTTATCAAACTTTTTAGCTTGTAAACCATCTAAGCCAGCTCGAAACATAATTTTTGATCCAGTATCAGCATTTCCTTTTTTAATAGCACCCGCTGCGACATCCATATAAATGTTTTCAGGAAAACGTTTGTGAGGATATAAAGCTCTACACATCGATGCTACCATTTTTTGATCTCCCGCTTTTGATGCAATTTTAATATCTGACTTTGTCTGCATTGTACCTAGTTGAAGGTATGCAATTGTAGATGCTGCACCTAGTAGAAGATTTCTTCTTGTAATAGTCATTCTTCCCTTTCGTTTTGTTTAAAACACAGGATATTAAAAATATAAATTTTACAAATCCCCTGTTTTAAAATTTACTTTTACTATTAATAAACCTAACACAAAAAAGCATTTATCGTCAAAGAATTACTTTTAAATCTAAAATAAAAAAAACTATATTGATGAAATTTTTTTAGTTACAAAAAAGATATTCTGCTAACTAATTTGCAATTAGTTATTTTTGATCTTAATAACTACGATTTTAAGTGGATAATAACAAATTTATTAAACAGATAAAGTATTTTTTTAAATACTCTTAAAGGTTGAACTAAATTTTTCCTAATTCTTTAGCTATATTAGCCGTAGCTTTTGCTTCGATTATCTCAATCCAATAACCATCGGGGTCTTTTACAAAAGCCAGAGGTTTCATTGATCCATCATCAGGTTTTTTTATGAACTCCATTTTATATGCCTCAAACCTTTTACAAGCAGCGTAAACATCCGGAACAGAAAAGCATAGATGACCAAATCCCTTTGGTTCAGAGTTTCCGTCATGGAATTTTACTGAGTCATCATTTTCTGAACCCCAGTTATGCGTAAGCTCTAAAAGACCTTTTTGTCTAAAAGCCCATACAGTTCTGTCATAACTATCTTGAGGGGCTGTTTTAACTTCATCATCTGTGAGATTTCCCAGGAAATATAATGAAAACTTCATTGATGGAAAATCTATTTTTTTTACCATACGCATTCCCATAATTTTTGAGTAAAAATCTAGAGATTTTATTGGATCTTTAATTCTTAACATCATATGATTAAACACATAACCTTCTGTTTCTTTGTCAGGTATTTGCATTCCATCTACTTTTTCACAGTGACTCATAATTTTTTCCTAAAATTTCTATAAAGATACCCTTTTTTTTACTTGAAAAAAAGATACAAAAATAATATATGCATATAATGCATAGCTGATATGCATTATAATAAACCATATCACATGGTTAAAAAGTGACTCATAGCCATGAGTTAAAAGGCGTAACAATTATAATATGGAGGATCTATGTTTTATAAGGATTTTCAATTGTTGCGTAAAGTAAGCAACACTGGCGCAAATGCCTTACGTCAAATTCGTAAAACATTCCGTGAGCGCAATAGTCGTCCACGAGCGAAGGATAACGTAATCAATCCAAATCAAAAAGGTATTTGATTATAGATTTTAAATTGGGGTGATTTTTCACCCCAATTAATTTGACTCAGATCACAATACCATCTACGAACAAAATAATCATGAGAGGCACAAATATTTTATTATTTATCATAGCATTAGTCTTATCACTATTTCTTGGACTTCAAGTTGAAGAGCAATACAGAGATGTAAGATATTTAAATAATTGTAAAAAAGATATTAAGGCGAACGGAATTCCAACAGATGATTTGACAGCTTATTGTGCAGGATTAGTAAGGCAAGACCCTTATTTATTCACTTACAATAGAGGAAATGTTGGAAAATATTTGAGACAAAGGGTAGGCGAAACTCCCAAGAAACCTGCTCCTAAAACAGATCCAAAAAAATAATAAGTTAAAATAGTTTAAACTAAATACTTAATTGCATAAGTGTAAAAACCTTTTACTTTGTTGCTTTTTCAATACAAGATAAACGACACAATATGAAAAAATATATTCTATTATTATTAATATTTTTAAAAACATTCCCAAGTTCGGCGCATGTTGCGCACCACACCAATTTACAAAATCTTAATTTTGATATTTATAGAAATGGAAATTACGTAGGTTATCATCATATTTCTTTTAAATGGTTAGAAGATAGTAATTTGATAGTAACAAATAATATCAAATTTAGCCTTAAAAAATTTGGTATAAATTTTTACAAATACGAGTCTAATGGAATTGAAAAATATAATTCATTAGGACAGCTTGTAGCCTTTGACTCAAAAACTAGTGACAATGGAAAGCTTAAATTTTGCAAGATTAGACTGCACAGCTCAAAATATAAAATTAACGGGACAAATTACAAAGGATTCATTGAAAAACCTTTTAGAATATCGTCGTATTGGAATCATGAGATTTTGATGGTTTCAAAACAGGTATCAGGCATCACTTGCAGAGTGCTCGACCAAAAAGTTAAATTTATTAAGAGAGAAAAACTTAAAATTATGAACCAATTATTTGATACATCTGCGTATAGTATAAAAGGGAACAAACTTAATACGCTAGTATGGTTTGATGAAAAGAGTAAAATGATAGTACGTCAAGTTCTTCAAAAAAAAGGTAAATGGGATTATAAGCTTAAAAATTACAAGTTAACAAAATGAAAAAATTATTCATATTCTTATTTCTTTTACTGTATTCTTTTCAATCGATCTCAGATGAACTTGGTGTTATTTCCCTCATGTATCACCGGGTAGGTGAGGGAAAATACCCAAGCACAAATGTTTCGGTTGAAATGTTTAAACAGCACTTAAAAGCTATAGAGGAAAGCGGATTAAAATTTATTGAACCCTCAAAATTTAAAAAAAAAATTTTAGGTGGAGAAGAATTTACCGAAAGGTATATTTTACTTACTGTTGATGACTCTTTTAAAAGCTTTTATCAAAATGCTTGGCCAATATTAAAAGAAAAAAAAAATACCTTTCATTATTTTTGTTAATACAAGAGAAATAAATAACAATCACCCAAATTATATGACCTGGGAGCAAATAAGAGAATTAAAAGACTCTGGCTTGGTAACTATTGGAGGACACTCATGGAGTCATGAGTACTTCGTTGATATGAAAATCAGTGAAGTAAAAAAGGACATAGAAATTTCGCATAAGAATTATCTAAAAGAATTAAAATTTATTCCAGATTTATACGCACATACTTTTGGCGAAACAAGTTCTGATTTAATAGAACTTATTAAAAAATTTAAATATAAAATTATTTTCGGTCAGCACTCAGGAGTCATAAGTCAAAATGAAAATATTTATTATCTTCCAAGATTTAGTTTAAATGAAAACTATGGAAAGCCTAAACGATTTAAAAATATCCTAAGATCAAGGGCTTTTAATTTAAAATCATATGAACCAAAAATTATTCTTTTGAATTCAAAAAATAATCCTACAAATATGAAATTAGAATTTAATGAAAATGTGAAAAGTATTAATTGTTTTGATAATTCAGGTGGAAGCTGGAGGAGCACAAAATTAAATTTTATAAACACAAGTAAAGTTGAATTAATATTTGATTTGCCGTTTAAAAAAAGGCGTGGAAGGATAAATTGTACAATGCCTGCAGCAGGTGGGTTAATAAAATGGTTTGGCTATCAGTACAGCGTAGTTAATTAGAGTTATTAAATTTTTTCATTAAACTGAGAGTCTCAGTACTAACATGATGCTCCATTCCCTCTGAGTCAATCTCAGCTATTTTATTTGGTACGCCAAGTTTAGTTAAAAATTTATAAAGTATCTCATGTCTTGCATTCGATTTTTTTGCCAGGCTTTGGCCATTTTCGGTTAAAAAAATATTTTTATATTTTTCACTT
>NYVZ01000020.1 GCA_002684895.1 Pelagibacteraceae bacterium | reverse complement strand
TCCCTCACAGGCTGCTAATGATCTGTTCACTTCATAGCTAAAATCAACATGTCCGGGGGTATCTATTATGTTTAAAATATACTCTTTACCATCACTATGACTGTATTTTAATCTTACGGTTTGAGCTTTAATAGTTATGCCTCTTTCTCGCTCAATATCCATTGAGTCTAGAACCTGGTCCTTCATTTCTCTATCGGTTAACCCGCCACAAGTTTGTATTAATCGATCAGCGAGTGTGGATTTACCATGGTCTATATGGGCAACAATAGAGAAGTTTCTTATTAGGTTTATATCTGTCATTGAGATCTTAATGAACCACCTAAGCTTTTAGCAGCTAAAATAATTTTATCCGATAGTTCATCAATTTCTTTATCGTTTAATGTTTTATCAGTTGGTTCAAACTGAACTTTTATTGCTAACGATTTTTTATCTTTTTCAATATTTTCACCCTCATATACGTCAAATACATTTACGGATTTTATTATTTCATTTGTTTTTTTTATTAATGAAACCAGATCCCCAGCCCTAACATTTTTATCTAAAATAAATGAAAAATCTCTCTCCACCGTTTGAAAATCATATTTTTTAAGCTGTTTTTTTGAGATTCTTGATGGTTTTTTTGGCTCAATAAAATTATCAAGATAAATTTCTAGCCCAATGATATTTGATTTTTGAATATCCATTTTTTTTAAAATTAAAGGATGAATGGTTCCAAAACTCCCAACTTTGGGACCTTTTTTATTACCTAAAAAAATATTACCTGACTGGCCTGGGTGATAGTAACTTTTATCACTTTTTTCTATGACCAAGTTATCTAATGATAATTCCAAATCGCTTAAAATAAAATATAAATCTTCTTTTGCATCAATTACATTAAAGTCCTGATCACTATCTATCCAAGTGGAACTTATTTTTTTACCAACTAAAATACCTGATGCTATTGTTTCTTGGGTTAAATCAGCCTTAAATACCGGTCCAACTTCAAACATCTGTAGATTTAAATTCGACCGATCTAAGTTTGATTTTGCCTGTAGTATTAAATTTACAAAGTTTGAACTTCTTAACACATCTAAATCGGATGAAATTGGATTCGTTATTTTGATTGATTGATCTGTATAATACTGATTGAACTTACTATTTGTAAACGACCAACTTATAGTTTCAAAAAAACCTCTACTAGCAAATGATCTTTGAACTAAATGAAATAATTTTTGATGGTAACTTAATGCTGGTTTATTTTGATTTGATAGTGGAGATATAGATGAAACTTTATCTAATCCCTTAATTCTTAAAATTTCTTCTATTATATCTGCTTCTTGGTTCACATCTGGTCTCCAGCTAGGTACATCAATATCCAAAACTTGTTTTTTTACTTTAATCTTAAATCCTAATGTTCCTAAGATTTTTTGACAATCCTTGCTACTAACTGAAAATCCAATTAATTTTTTAAAGTTATTAATATCAAATTTAACTTTTCTTTTTATAAATTTTTGATCCCCTATAATATTAATTTTTGAGATTTTACCTCCACATATTTCTTGAATTAGTTTTGCTGCTAATTTTAAACCGCTCTCTGTTGAATTGGGATCAACACCTCTCTCAAATCTGAATTTTGCGTCAGTAATTATGCCTAATTGTTTAGATACTTTTGCGATTTTGACTGGATCAAATGCAGCAGCTTCTAAAACTATATTTTTTGTATTAAGATTAATCGCACTAGATTGACCGCCAATTATACCGCCTAGGCCTAATATTTTCTTTTCATCTGTAATTAAACAGGCATTGCTTGGTATATGATATTTTTTTTCATCTAAAGCTTCAAAACTTTCACCATTCTTTGATTGCCTTATAATTATATTTCCATTAATTTTATCTGAGTCATAAGCATGCATTGGTCTATTAAGGTCAAACATTATATAATTTGTAATATCAACGACTGCAGAAATTGGCTTTAAACCTAATGCATTTAAGTCTTTTTTTAACCATTTTGGACTTTCGCAATTTTTAATACCTTCAATGTACAAAGAGCCAAATGTGTTACACCCTGAGTTTTTTTTTATAACAACTTTAATTTTTTTTTTTGATTGTTCTTTTAATTTAATTTTTTTTTCTTCAATTAATTTCCCAAGGCCATAGGCGCTCAAGTCTCTTGCGATACCCTTAATGCCCAAACAATCTGATCGATTTGGTGTTATAGAAATATCTATTACATCATCACTATTTTTAAAAAAATTTTCACCAACTTTCTTATTTTTAATCTCTATGATTCCATCACTGATTTCTGAAACTCCTAATTCACTCTCCGAACAAAGCATACCTTTTGACTCAACACCTCTGATTTGAGCGACAACTAATTTCATTCCATTTTTTGGAATAACTGCTCCTGGCGGTGCATATACTGTTAAAAGTCCATCTCTAGCATTTGAGGCTCCACACACTACCTTTTCAAGTTTACCATTAACATCAACATCACAAATTTTTAATTTATCAGCATTTGGGTGTTTTTCTGTTTTTATTATTTTTACAACTTTAAAAAGTTTTAAATTTGCATCTGGCTTTATGACATCTTCAACTTCTAAACCTATATTTGTTAAAGCACCAACTATTTGATCTAATGATTTTTTTGTACTCAAGTGTTTCTTTAGCCATGGTACTGTTAATTTCATTTGCTCAGACCTCTATAGTTTGTGGGTACATCATTTGCATCAAAACCATAATGATTAGACCATCTAAGATCACCTTCAAAAAATGATCTCAAATCAGTAATTCCATATTTTAACATTGCAAGACGATCTATGCCTACGCCAAAAGCATATCCTTGAAATTTTTTTGGATCTATTTTTACGTTTCTCAAAACGTTAGGATGAACCATCCCACAACCTAAAACTTCAAGCCAATTGTCTCCCTTGCCAACAACAATTTTATTATTTTCAAGTTTATAACTAATGTCGACTTCTACACTTGGCTCGGTAAATGGAAAGTGGCTAGGTCTAAATCTCATTTCAAGATTTTCATCTTCAAAGAATTTTTTTAAGAAAAAATCTAAACAACCTTTTAAATTTCCCATATTCACATCTTTATCGATATGTAAACCTTCTAACTGATGAAACATAGGTGTGTGTGTCATATCACTATCGCATCTGTAAGTTCGGCCTGGTGCAATGATCTTAATTGGTGGTTTGTTATTTAGCATTGTTCTGATTTGAACAGGTGATGTGTGAGTTCGAAGTAAAGTTTTTTTATTTTCATCTAAATAAAAAGTATCATGCATATCTCTCGCGGGATGATGCTCAGGTGTATTTAATGCCGTAAAATTATTAAATTCATTTTCAACATCAGGTCCTTCTGCAACAGAAAATCCAATTTCAGCAAAAATACACGTTAGTTCATCAATAACTTGAGATACTGGATGAATCTTTCCTTTTGTAATTTCTTTAGCTGGAAGTGTAATATCAATTTTTTCTGAAATCAATTTTTCTTCGATCTCTTTAAGCTCAACTTTAGTTTCGTGTACATTAATTTGTGTTACTAAATTTGTCTTAATTGAATTTAGTTCAGCCGCAAAATTTTTTCTTTGGTCAGCATCTATTTTGCCCATACTTTTAAAGGCTTCAGTAATCACACCCTTTTTTCCAAGATAAAAAGTTTTTAAAGATTCTAAAGATTGTCTATCTGTAATTTCCTGAATTTTAGAATTTATCTCTTGAGATAAGTTTTTTAGATCTAACATTTAAATTTTAATTTAAATGAGATTGTACCTTTTTTACGATAGATTTGAAGGTCTCTGGATTATTATATGCGATATCTGCTAATACTTTTCTATCAATATTTATCTTTGATTTCGCAAGCCCATTAATAAACTTTGAATAAGTTAATCCTTCAGATCTTACCCCAGCATTGATTCTTTGTATCCAGAGTGACCTAAAGTTTCTTTTATTTCTTCTTCTATCTCTATAGGCATACTGCATTGCTTTTTCTACAGCTTGCTTTGCAACTCTAATAGTATTTTTTCTTCTTCCCCAATACCCCTTTGCAGCTTTTAAAACTTTTTTATGTTTCGCTTTACTAGTTTTTCCTCTTTTAACTCTAGCCATATTATCCTCTTAAACTATTAGGCATATAAGATTTTATAATCTTTGCATCTTGTTTAGATAAAATCGTAGTCCCTCTTAATTTTCTAATTTGAGAATTAGTTCTTTTAATCATTCCATGCCTTTTACCAGCTTGTGCGGATTTTACTTTACCCTTTGCGGTGATTTTAAATCTTTTTTTTGCTGAACTTTTGGTCTTTAGCTTACCCATAACGAGTGTGGTTATACCTAATAAAGATATAATAACAATATCAATAATTGATTAATTTGGTTGAATAATAAGGGTCATTTGCCTACCCTCAAGTTTTGCTTTTTGTTCTACCTTTGAAATATCCTTGGTATCTGTAATAATCTTATCTACAAGATCATAGGCTGCTTTCATGTAGTCCATTTCTCTTCCTTTAAATCTGATCGTAAATTTAACTTTATCTCCTTTAGAAATAAATTTTTTCGCATTTTTCATTTTAAAATCATAATCATGTTTATCAGTGCTAGGTCTCATCTTAAGTTCTTTAAGAGTAATAATTTTTTGTTTTTTTTTCGCCTGACTTGTTTTTTTTTGAATTTCATACTTATACTTTCCATAATCAATAATTTTACAGACTGGTGGTTTTACATTAGGCGCAACTTCAATTAAATCTAAGCCAACCTCTCTAGCTCTGTCCAGGGCCTCGCCAATAGGAACAATTCCAATATTATCACCTTCATGCGTAATAAGTTGTACCTCATTTGCACGAATTCTTTTGTTAACTCTTGGACCTCTCATTAATTAGAAAACTTTATTTTATGCATTAAATAGAAGGAGTGCGTGATTCTAATGACAATTTATCCATAGCTTCATCGAGGCTCATAGTTTGCTGCTGTTCCAGCCCAAACCTACGAATTGTAATAGTTTGATTTTGAACTTCTTTTGCGCCACAAATCATTAAAACTGGAATTTTCGATACAGAATGTTCTCGAATTTTATAGTTAATCTTTTCATTTCTATTATCAATAATAGACCTTAATCCTTTTTTTTCAAGTAACATCTTTAATTTAAATGCATAATCATTTTGTTCACTACTAATAGGTAAAACAGCAACCTGATCTGGTGCTAACCAAAATGGAAACTTGCCCGCATGATGCTCTATTAAAATTCCAATAAATCTCTCTAAAGATCCAAACATGGCTCTGTGCAGCATTACTGGGACTTGTTTTGAACCATTGTCAGCAACATAAGTTGCATCTAATCTTCCTGGCAAATTAAAGTCTACTTGCAAGGTTCCACACTGCCATTCTCTTCCAATTGCATCGATGAGAACAAACTCTATTTTTGGACCGTAAAAAGCTCCTTCTCCTTTATTTACTTCATACTTTAAGCCACTTGCTTTGATAGCATCAAGTAAAGCCTTTTCACTTTGATCCCAAATTATATCGCTACCTACTCTTTTATCTGGACGATCTGAAAACTTAAGTTTTACATTTTCAAAACCAAATGATTTATAAATATCTAAAATTAAGTTTGTAACTTTAAGTGACTCCTCAGTAATTTGTTCTTGGGTGCAAAAAATATGCGCGTCATCTTGGGTAAATGCCCTCACTCTCATTAAACCATGAAGTGCTCCAGAAGGTTCGTATCTATGGACTTTGCCAAATTCTGAAATTTTAAGAGGTAGATCTTTATAACTTTTTAAACCTTGATTAAAAACTTGTACATGTCCAGGGCAGTTCATAGGTTTAATTGCAAAAGTTTTTTTATCAGCATCTGTTGTGTACATATATTCCTGAAATTTATCCCAGTGTCCTGACTTTTCCCAAAGAGTCTTGTCTAACATTTCTGGAGTATTCACCTCTAAATAACCAGCATCATTTTGTTTTTCTCTCATAAATTTAACTAATGATTGAAATAAACTCCAGCCTTTTTGATGCCAGAACACTGCTCCTGGGCTTTCTTCTTGAAAGTGAAAGAGATCTAGTGCTTTACCAAGTTTTCTATGATCTCTTTTTTCAGCTTCTTCAATTCTATGCAAATAATCATCTAAATCTTTTTTTGTCTTCCAGCANGTCCCATATATTCTTTGCAACATTTTATTATTAGAGTCTCCTCTCCAATAAGCTCCTGCAACTTTCGTTAATTTAAATGCTTTGCCAATTTTGCCCAAGCTAGGGAGGTGTGGTCCTCTGCATAAATCATGCCAAGGNCCATGAAAATATATTGATACCTCCTCATTTTTTGGAATACTATCTATTATTTCTGCTTTGTAATGCTCTCCTAAATTTTTAAAATGCTTTATAGCTTTATTTCTATCCCACACTTCTCTTGTTGTTTTTGGATCTTGCTCAATTATTTCATACATCTTTTTTTCAATCTTTTCTAAATCACTATCGCTAAATGGTTCATCTCTTGCAAAATCGTAATAAAAACCATTTTCTATTACTGGACCAATTGTAACTTGTGTACCTGGAAATAACTGCTGAACTGCCATTGCCATACAATGAGCAGAATCGTGTCTTAATAATTCCAATGCATAATCATCGTCCATCGTAATAATTTTAACATTAGAATCTTTTGCAATTTCAATATTTAAATCCTTATATTCACCATCTACTTGTGCTGCTAGAGCTTTTTTAAATAATGAAGGAGCTATATCTTTAGCAATTTGATTACCTGTTACAGGTGATTTATATTTTTTTATTTTTCCATCTGAAAGTGATATTGAAATCATATTACCTTAGACTCTTAAACTAATGAACCGTAGATTTCCAGTGTTCTTGATACCATTAATTCTCTTGTATAATTTTCTTTAACATTTTTTCTACCCTGTTTACCAATCAAATCCAATATATTCTGCTCAGTTTTTATTATCATTTCTATTTTCGATGCTAAATCATTTGCATCATTGTTTTTAAACAACCATCCGGTTTTATTATTAATGACTGTTTCCAAAGAACCACCGATATCACTGGCTAAAACTGGTTTTTCCATAGACTGAGCCTCAACACTAACACGGCCAAACGATTCTGGTTCTATTGAGCTTGATAAGACAAGATTTGCAATCGAATATGCAACAGGCATTTTACTTAAACCGTGTGCGATTAATAATTTATCTTCTAACTCATAAGCCTTGATCATTTTTATAAGTTCATTCCTATAATCGACTCTACCTTGGTGACCTCCAATTATAAGTGCACTTACATTTTTAAGTAAATTTTTTTTATTAAGTATATTCAAAGACTCAATAAATAATTTTTGACCTTTCCAGTAAGTTAATCTACCTGGTAATAAAATTATAAATTTTTTTTCACTTATATTCATAGATTTTTTTAATTTTCTAATTTCTTCATCACTGACATTTTTTTTTGAAAAATATTTCTCATCTATTCCTCTTTTGATAACTGAGGAAGGGGCTTTAATATCATAATTAGAATGAATGTGATTTAAAATAAATTCAGACCCAGTAATAACATGATCGGATTTTAACATAATAGAATTATAAAATTTTTTTAATTTTGATTTAAAATTATATGTTCCGTGGAATGTTGTTATAAATTTGACGCCTGCTAATTTTGCAGCAAAGTAGGCAGACCATGCTGGACCTCTACTACGAGCGTGAACAACATTTATATTGTTTAATTTTATCTTTATAAAAATATAAAAAATATTTAACAAAATAAAAAAGGGGTTTTTATTAATTGGCCATCTAAATATCTTTATTTTATTATCATCAATCAGTTCTAATAATTTACCTCCACTCGTTAAAATTGCTGAAAAACCACCCATCTTAGAAATGTACTCAGCGACATGCAGACACCCTGTTTCTGCTCCACCAACATCCATATTTGGAATGATTTGTAATAATCTTATATTTGCACTCATTTAAAAGATTTTATAACTATATATTTATTCAGATGAAAAACAAAAAAAATTATTTCTATACTAAAGAAAAACAGTCTCTCTATTACACCGAAGTGAGTACAAAGAGTAAGGTCGCCGTTTTTTTTCTACACGGTTTGATGTCAGATGTTTCAGGAAAAAAGGTTAAGTATTTGAGATCTTTATGTAAAAAAAATAATATAAATTTTTTAGCCTTTGATTACTCTGGGCATGGTAAATCCTCAGGCATATTCGAATACCGTGGAATTGATGACTGGATTGAAGAATCTGTAGAAATTTATAGTTCAAAACTTAAAAATAAAAAAATTATATTAGTAGGATCATCATGTGGTGGATGGATTGCAGCAAGACTAATATGGAAAATTAAAAAAAATATTATTGGTTATATTGGTATTGCTGCTGCAGCTGATTTTACAAAGCATTTAATGTGGAATACATTTTCAAAAAAAACAAAGCAAATAATCAGGTCTGGTAAAATTTATAAACAAAAAAATAGTTACGACAGTTTTTATCCGATTGGGAAATCATTNATATATGGAGGGAATAAACATTTAATTTTAGAAAAAAAGATAAATTGTAACTTCCCTCTTAGATTTTTTCATGGTTTAAAAGATGATGTCGTTCCAATAAAATATTCATATCTATTATCAAAGACCCTGATTGCGAAAGATAGTTTAATTATGTTGCAAAATGAAGGTGACCATAGCCTTTCATCAAAAAAAGATTTAAAACGTATAGGTAGTGAATTAATTAGTCTTATAAAGAATTTGAGTTAACCAACCTTTTTTTCAAACTCTGTATTGGTTAATGGATGGTCAAGTTTATTTAGCATTTCTAATGGGCAAACTTGTACAAAATGACTGAGGTTAACATCCCATTCATAAAGCATCTTCTGAGAATAACTCGATTTTGTTAACTTGGAATGTTCTTCAACTAAATTTTTTAAATATTTTTTCCAATAATCTGTTTCAACTTTATTCCAAGTTACACTGTTCGGATTTATTAAATCCTCTAATTTNGATTCAGGATCATACACAAAAGCCATTCCTCCAGTCATTCCAGCAGCAAAATTATCTCCAACATCTCCAAGAAATACTGCCGTTCCTCCTGTCATATACTCGCACCCATTTGTTCCACAACCTTCAACAACCGAAGTTGCTCCTGAATTTCTTACTGCAAATCTTTCTCCTGNCTGACCAGCAGCAAATAATTTTCCACTAGTAGCTCCATACAAGACAGTATTACCAATAATGGTATTTTTTTCTGTTTCAACNTCTGTGGCTCTTGCAGGTCTCACAATAATTGTTCCNCCTGACAAGCCCTTGCCAACATAATCATTGCAATCACCTATAACCTCAAGATTAATTCCTTTTACTGCAAATGCACCAAGCGATTGTCCCGCTGAGCCTCTAAGTTTAATATTAATTTGATTTTCATTAAAGGATTTATCTTTAAATTTTGTAACTAAAGTTGATGCTAATCTTGCACCAACCGTTCTATCAGTATTTTTAATATTGTAATTTAAATCTACATTTTGGCCGCTTTCAACTAATGAAATTACATCTTTAATTATTTTTTCGTCTAAAGTATTTGGAACCTCATTTCTTATTTTATCTTTACAATATCTTGGATTGTCACCAGGATCCGCTTGAACTAATAAAGGGTTAAAATCTAAATCATCTAAATTTGAAGATCCTTTAGATATTTGCGTCAACAAATCTGTTCTACCAATAACCTCATTTAATGATTTAAAGCCAAGTTCAGATAGTATTTCTCTTACTTCTTCAGCTACAAAAGTAAAAAGGTTTACAACTTTTTCTGGTGTTCCAACAAACTTTGACCTTAGATCCTCTCTTTGCGTGCATATACCTACTGGGCAAGTATCTGAGTGACACTGTCTAACCATTATACAGCCCATTGCTATTAGGCTAGTTGTAGCAATTCCAAATTCATCTGCACCCATCATTGCAGCCATAACAACATCCCTTCCAGTCTTAATACTTCCATCAGTTCTTAGAACTACCTTGTGCCTTAAGTTATTCATTGTTAAAATTTGATTGGTTTCAGTCAAGCCCATCTCCCAAGGTAAACCAACATACTTTACACTCGTTTGTGGCGTAGCTCCAGATCCGCCATTATGTCCACTAATTAAAATAATGTCTGCTTTTGCTTTTGCGACACCTGCAGCAATCGTACCAACACCAGTTGATGCAACTAGCTTCACACCTACTCGTGCTTTTTGATTAATTTGTTTTAAATCGTAAATTAACTGAGCTAAATCTTCAATAGAGTAAATATCGTGGTGCGGAGGTGGTGACACCAAGGTTACCCCAGGAGTGGAATGTCTTAACTTAGAAATATATTTTGAAACCTTAAATCCTGGCAATTGACCTCCCTCACCAGGCTTAGCGCCTTGTGCAATTTTAATTTCAATTTCATTGCAATTATTTAAATATTTTGCTGTAACACCAAATCTTCCGGACGCTACTTGTTTCACTCTTGAATTTGCGTTATCTCCGTTGCTTCGAGGTACAAACCTATCTTCATCTTCTCCTCCTTCGCCACTACAAGATGCACCACCTATCCTGTTCATTGCAATAGCTAAGGTTTCATGAGCCTCTTTTGATAAAGCTCCCATTGACATACTTCCAGTTCCAAATCTTTTTCTAATTTCAGTCACTGACTCAACCTCGTCTAGTGATATTGATTTTTTTTTAGACTTAAAACCAAGTAAATCTCTTAAATGAATAGGTGGTAACCCATGAATTAATTTTGAATATTTTCTGTATATATCATAGGAGTCATTTGTTACTGCGCTTTGTAATAAATGCATTGTTTTAGCTTGATAACCATGAGTTTCTCCACCATGCCGATATTTATAAATACCCCCTATTGGTAAAGAAATTACATTTTCTCTAAACGTCTCTTCGTGATGTTTTTTGATCATGTCCTCGATNCCTAAAATACCTATTCCTGATATTCTGGACTCAAGACCTGGAAAATATTCTGAAACTAGTGACCGACTCAATCCTAAAGATTGAAAATTAAGACCTCCGCGATATGAACTTATCACCGAAATACCCATTTTAGACATTATCTTAAGTAAACCATCATTGATAGCTTTGGTGTATCTTTGAACACATTCATCGAAACTTANTTTACCGAATAAACCTTTTTTAAATCTCTGATGGATAGAATCAATCGTTAGGTATGGGTTTACTGTTGTTGCTCCGGCACCAATCAAAACAGCAAAATAATGTGTATCTAGACACTCTGAGGATTTAACATGAATTGAAACAAATTTTCGAATACCAAGAGAGGTTAGGTGTGATTGAACAGCTCCTAAAGCTAAAATAACTGGAATAGATAATCTTTTTTTTGATATGTTTTCATCACTTATTACTAAGTGTTTGGCTCCGCACCTAACAAATTCCTCAGCTTCAACTCTGATTCTATCAAGTTGGTTTTTTAAGGTATTTTTATCATTAATCACATAAGTCAAATCGATGATATTAGTTTCATCTTTAAATGTATCACAAACCTTNTTAAATTGAGCATTTGTTAAAACCGGGCTTTCTAGCAAATAACTTTTTTGTTTTGTCAATTTATCATCAAGAATGTTTTCTAAATTACCCAATCTAGTATTCAATGACATCACTCTATTTTCTCTTAAAGAGTCAATTGGAGGATTTGTAACTTGACTAAAGTTTTGTCTAAAAAAATGCGATAGTGGTCTAAATTTACTCGATAGCACAGCTATAGGAGTGTCGTCACCCATTGAACCAACTGCCTCTTTCGAGTCTTCAATCATTGGGTGAAGTATGATTTCTAAATCTTCGATACTCAACCCTGCAAGATATTGGCGTTGTCTTAATTCTTGTCCGTCAAAGCTATATTTTTCCTTAAGGTTTTTAAAATTTTTAGATAACTCAATGTGATTTGAAGCAAATTCTTTATAAATTGGATTAGATGCTAAGTGATCTTTTGTTTTTTTGTCGTTAAAATATTTTCCTTTATCCAAGTCTAACGAAATCATTTGTCCTGGTCCCACCCTACCTCTGTATTGAATGTTGTCTTCAGAAACATGAACCATTCCTGTTTCTGATCCAGCAAACAACATTTTATCTTTCGTGATCGTATATCTTAACGGTCTTAAGCCATTTCTGTCTGATGCTGCAACAATCCAACGTCCGTCAAATGCAGCAACTGCTGCAGGTCCATCCCAAGGTTCGATCACTGAATTTAAATAGTTATACATATCACGATGAGCTTTAGAGATAATTTTGCTTTTTTTGGACCACGCTTCAGGAATTAACATCATTTTTGCAATTGGTAGATCTCTGCCACCTCTAACTAATAATTCAAATGCTGCATCTAAAGAGGCTGTGTCTGAATTATTTGCCTTTATAATTGGTTTGATGTCATCAATATTATCAAAAAGATTGCTCTCCATTCCAGCCTCATGAGTCTTCATCCAATTAACATTTCCTTTTAAAGTATTAATTTCACCATTGTGAGCTATGACTCTAAAGGGTTGTGCTAACTCCCATGATGGAAATGTATTTGTGGAAAATCTCTGATGAAAAATTGCAAACCTTGATGTAAATCTCTCGTCCATCAGATCAGGGTAAAAATCTGCAATATTTTCAGCTAAAAACATACCTTTGTAAATTACTGATTTAGAGCTCAGTGATGAAATATAAAAATCGTTTAATTGTTCTTTTGCTGCTTGATTTTCTATTTTTTTTCTAATTATATAAAGTTTTCTTTCCAGTTCTTGAAAGTCATATTTTTTTTCGCATGCAAATATAATTTGTTCTATCTCAGGTCGAGTATCGTTGGCCTTTTGTCCCAAAACCTTTGGATTAACAGGTACCTGTCTCCAACCAAAAATATAAAAGTCATTATTTAATAACTCTTGTTCTAGAAGCGTTCTACATCTTTCTTGAGCTGAATAATTTGTTCGAGGTAAAAAAACCATTCCAAGACATATTTCTTGATCATCACGAACATCGTGTCCTGTAACATTTATTTGTTCAATAAAAAAATCTCTACTGAATTCTATATGTATTCCAGCCCCATCTCCCGTTTTTCCATCCGCATCTACGGCCCCTCGATGCCAGACTGCCTTTAAAGCTTCAATACCATTTTTAACAACCTCTCTTTTTTGCTTGCCGGTCATTGAAGCAACAAAACCTACACCGCAAGCATCATGATCTTCTATCCTCACATTAGCTTGTTCTAATTTTTTTTTGTTATTTAGAAAATTTTTAATCATAATTATGCAGCTCGTATTTTATTTTTAGAAAGTTGTCTCAAGTACTGACTCATTCCCTTTGCGGCATCTCTACCATCACGTATCGCCCACACAACTAAAGAAGCGCCTCGCACAATATCACCTGCAGCAAAGACTCCTTTAATATTTGTTTTCAATGTTTTTAAATCTACTTTAATTGTACCCCATTTAGTAACTTCTAATTCAGGTTCATTAAATAACTTTGGTATTTCTTCCGGTTCAAATCCAAGTGCCTCTATAACGAGATCAGAATTCAAAACTTCCTCGGAACCTTCAATTATTTTAGGGGATTGTCTTCCTGAGGAGTCTGGTTCACCAAGTCTCATTTTATTTAATACTACATTTTCGACTTTTTCATTTCCCTTAAAAATTTTAGGGCTTGATAACCAGATAAATTTTACTCCTTCTTCCTCTGCATTTGCAACTTCTCTTGCTGATCCGGGCATATTTGCTTTATCTCTTCTATATAAACAAGATACAGATTTTGCTTTTTGTCTGACTGCTGTTCTTACACAATCCATTGCAGTATCGCCGCCGCCAATCACCACCACATTTTTACCCTCTGCATCTAACATACCATTATCAAACTCTTCAACTTTATCGCCCAATCCTTTTTTATTAGAAGCTGTAAGAAACTCCATTGCGGGAAATATATTTTTTAACTCGGATCCGGGAGTATCTACTTTTCTAGCCTTATAAACACCAGTTGCAATAAGAACTGCATCATGTTTTTCTTTTAATTCTTTGAAGCTTGAGTCTTTTCCTACCTCAAAGTTATTAATGATTTTTATTTTACTATCCTCTAAAAGTTTTATTCTTCTCAGCACAGTCGATTTATCTAGTTTAAAATTTGGAATACCATATATCAACAACCCACCTGCTCTGTCATATCGGTCGTAAATGGTAACCTGGTAACCTTCTTTTCTTAGTTCCATAGCTGCNGCTATACCAGCTGGACCTGANCCAATAATACCAATTGATTGTTTTAATTCAATTAAAGGAACTATAGGTTTTATCCATCCGTTGTCCCAAGCGGTATTTGTAATAAATTTTTCTACTGCGCCAATTGTAACTGTACCATGTCCTGACTGCTCTATTACGCAATTTCCTTCGCATAAGCGATCCTGGGGGCAAATACTTCCGCATACTTCAGGTAAAGAATTCGTTGATGCAGAAATTTCATAAGCGTCTTTTAACCGACCCTCGGCTGTTAGCTTAAGCCAATC
>NYVZ01000019.1 GCA_002684895.1 Pelagibacteraceae bacterium | reverse complement strand
CCGGCCTTATCAACCCACTGACTAGTTTTAATGTATTGATCTATTTCATTATTATGAAGTTTTTTAAATTTAATTTTGGTTTCTATAATTTTGATTTTCTTCCAATCTTTAAATAAAACACATACTCCAGTAATTACACTGTGATTCCTACCAGATAAATATTTTAATGTTTTTTTTGCATCCTTCTCGTCTTTTGGTTTTAAAAAAATTTTCTGCTTAGTACTTACGATGGTATCCGCAGCCAAAATGATATCATTTTCATATTTTTTTTGTATGTTCTTGGCCTTTTCAAGACAAATTCTTTTTAGATAAATCTTAGGTTTTTCCTTTTGTTTCATGGTTTCGTTTATATTTGCTGGGTCTACAATGTCAGGAATAATGTTTGTACTTTTGAGCAATTCTAGCCTTCTTGGTGACTTACTCGCTAAAATCAATTTAGACATTGAACGTTTACTTTAATCTAAAAGTTATTCTACCTCTGGTTAAATCATAAGGTGTAACCTGAACCAGGACTGTGTCTCCAAC
This sequence comes from Pelagibacteraceae bacterium, assembly GCA_002684895.1. Classification (GTDB taxonomy): domain Bacteria; phylum Pseudomonadota; class Alphaproteobacteria; order Pelagibacterales; family Pelagibacteraceae; genus HIMB114. Next base: position 6,357 of record NYVZ01000019.1, on the reverse strand, counting down.
TAATACACGAATTCTGTTTTTTCTTAATTTTCCAGAGCTGTGAGCTAAAATTTCATGATCATTTTCTAGTTTTACTCTAAAGTTCGCATTTGGTAACAACTCTGTTACCTTCCCCTTAAATTCAATCATTTCTTCTTTAGCCATTAACTGTTAATCCTTTTTTTTACAGACAATGCATGCGCATGGAGTCCTTCATAATTTGCAAGATTTATAGCCATTTGACCAATCTTTTCAATACCTGTTTTGGTACACTTAATGAATGACGTTCTTTTTATAAAATCGTTTACAGACAAACCTGAAGCAAACCTTGCAGATCCAGAAGTTGGTAAAACATGATTTGGTCCGGCTAAATAATCTCCAACTGCTTCGGGGCTATATTGGCCTATGAATATTGAACCAGCATTTTTAATTTTTTTAATCATTTTTTCTGCGNCTTTAATTTTGATCTCAAGGTGNTCTGGTGCGATAATATTTGCCAAATCAATTANCTCTTTNTNATTTTTACAAANAANAATGCATCCATAATTTTTAATACTTTGTGACGCAATTTTTTTTCTGGGTAAAGTTTTTAAAATATTAGTAATCTCACGTGNAACTTTTTTTGCNAATTTTTCGCTTTTNGTTAATAAAATTGATTGTGACAAAACATCATGCTCCGCTTGTGACAATAAATCTGCCGCAGTCCAATCTGCTTTATTTGTATCATCTGCAATCACTGTAATTTCTGAAGGGCCAGCNACCATATCGATNCCCACAGTNCCAAAAACCTCTTTTTTTGCTGTAGCTACATATATATTTCCTGGTCCAACAATTTTATCTACTTTTGGTATGCTTTTAGTTCCGTAAGTTAAAGCGGCTACCGCTTGCGCNCCNCCAACTCTAAAAATTGATTTAATTCTGCATTTTTTGGCAGCATATANTACTCCTGCATTTATTTCTCCATTTGGGGTTGGCATAACACAATAAATATTTTTAACTCCGGCAACCATCGCAGGTATTGAATTCATAAGTAATGTACTTGGGTAACTTGCAGTTCCACCCGGCACATAAACACCAATTTTGTCTAATGGTGAGATTTTGTATCCAAGCTCATTGCCTAATTTATCTTTAAATTTAAATCCTTTAAAAGTTTGTTTTTTATGAAATTTAGTTATTCGNTCAAANGCCAAGTCTATAGATTTTTTTATTTTATTTTCTAAACTCTTTATTTTTTTATTAATAATTACGTTATTTAATTTAATACTATTAGTAGTTAACTTTATGTTATCAAACTTTTCAGTATATTTGATTAATGATAAGTCACCTTTATTTTTTACTTGATTAATTATTTTTGTTACTTTGCTTAAATTGTTTTTNGATTGACCTCTTTTAGAATTTACAACAAGAAAGAAAGCTTTTTTAAATGATTTATCTTTGGTNTTTAATATTCTCATTAAAGTTTATGAACCGGTTTTATTTTTGTTTTCCAACTATCAGAAAANTCTTCTAAAGTTGCATTAATTGCTTCAACATTTACAGATATAGTCATATTACCTGAAAATAAAAGGTTAATATTAATGTTTTTATTTTCGCTGGCTTCTATATTTATTGTNAAAAATTCAAGTACTTTATTTTCTTTTTTACTAATATTTTTTGATTTGACTGATTTTGCATCATTAATTTTAAATGCTGACCTAATTCTTTTATTATCCCTAAAAATTCCCTTTTCTGCATCCTCCCACATAAATCGATTAAATATGCAAATAAATGTTTTATTTTTTTCTAAATATTTGATGTCNCCCGATACAGTCAAGCTGTCCTGCAAATATGCAGCAAATACTTTTAAATCATTATCATCATCNGCTTTAAGTTTTAAATAACCCTGATTATCAAGCATTTATAATTCTAATTTTTGCACCACATTTTTTTAATTTTATAACTAGGTTTTCATAACCTCTTTCAAGATGGTAAATTCTATTTATTGTGGTTTTGCCTTTTGCTACTAAACCAGCTAGAACTAGACAAACTGAGGCTCTTAAATCTGTTGCCATTACTTGTGCTCCAGACAGTAAACTTGTACCAGTAATTTTTGCTTTATTATTTTTAATTTCGATAACTGCTCCCATCCTCTGAAGCTCTAAAACATGCAGAAATCTATTTTCAAAAATATCTTCTCTAATTTCAGATGAGCCCTCGGCAAAAATTAATAAACTCATTAATTGGGCTTGCATGTCTGTAGGAAATCCCGGGTAAGGTACAGTTTTTATTTTAATAGACTTTAATTTATTGGGCAAAATCTTTAAAGACGAATTTGATATAAATTTAAATTTCAAACCAATTTTTTTAAAAACGACAATTATATTTTTAAGGTGATCTATAGAAATATTATTTAGAATTAGAGGACTTTTTGTGATAGCTGACGCTACAATATAAGTGCCTGCCTCAATTCTATCTGGCATAATTTTATATTCTATCCCTTTTAAATTTTTAACACCATTAACTACTAAAGACCTTTTTCTTAAAAATCTTATATTTGCTCCTGCTTGATTTAAGAAATTAATAAGATCTATAACCTCAGGTTCTATTGCAATATTTCTTAATATGACCTTTTTATTTGATAAACAGCTAATTAAAATTGCAGTTTCAGTTGCTCCGACCGATATTTTTTTAAATAAATAAGACACTTTATTTTTAGAAAATTTTTTTTTAGAAACAACATACCCTTTTAATACTTTGTTTTCGTACCCAACTTTAGATAAAATATCTAAATGAATATCAACTGGCCTTGCACCAATTGCACATCCACCAGGTAGAGAAACTTTGGCTTGATTTAACTTAGCAAGTAATGGTCCAATGACCAAAATTCCAGCCCTCATTGTTTTTACTAATTCATACTTTGCAAAATAGTTTTTTTTGTTTGTAGAAGAGATTTCTAATTTATTTTTTTTTATCTTAATTTTTTTTCCAAGAGTTTCTAAAAGGTTTATCATTGTTAAAATATCTTTAACAATAGGAACGTTTGTTAATGTAATTTTTTCATCAATTAATAATGTTGCAGCTAATATGGGGAGACTTGAATTTTTTGAACCTGAAATATCAATTGATCCTCGAAGCTTCGTACCACCTTCAATAACAATCTTTTTCATTAAATATAATTAAATCTTTGGTAAGGTTACACCTGTTTGTTTCATATACTTTCCTTTTCTATCTGCGTAAGATGTTTCGGGAGACTCATTACCTTTCAAAAATATAAACTGACAAGCTCCCTCGTTGGCATATATCTTAGCTGGCAGCGGTGTTGTGTTAGAAAACTCTAAAGTTACATGCCCTTCCCATTCTGGTTCTAATGGAGTCACATTCACAATTATACCACACCTTGCATATGTGCTTTTGCCTAAGCAGATCACAAGGGTATCGCGTGGAATTTTAAAATATTCAACCGTAGATGCGAGAGCAAATGAATTTGGAGGGATAATACAAACATCTTCAGTTTTTGTAATTAAGCTTTCATCTGAAAAGTTTTTGGGATCAACAATTGAAGAGTTTACATTTGTAAAAATTTTGAATTCATTAGATACCCTGGCATCATAACCAAAAGACGAGAGTCCATAAGAAATGTTGTTTGATCTTTCTTGTTTTTCAACAAATGGGCTTATCATTTTTTGCTCTAGGGACATCTTACGTATCCATTTATCTGAAAGAACGCTCATTAAAATTTACTTGTTCCCTTGCTTTTTTTTAAACACTTTTCTTTTTTTTAAATTTGCCTTTAAAGCTAAAGCTAATTTCTGTTTTTTATCATCCTTATTGGATAATAATTTCATAAGATTATTTATTTGGATTGGTTAAATCGTCTAGAGTGATGGGCTTGTTGATATCATGCATTTCAACCTTGTCACTTTTTTCAATTTGATCAGACGAGGAGGCTCTTTTAGCTCGCTTCAAAGCTAATCGTTCTTTTCTTTTAGCTTCTTTTAACATAGCTCTTTCTCCTCTTTTGGATTTATAATCATAATGTATACCCATGAGCGAGCCTCCCTCGTTAAATTTTTAACCTATTCTTTTTTTAGGTTAACTGCTGAAGGTCCTTTTTTTCCTTCTTCGATTTCAAAAGTCAAAGAATCACCTTCATCTAGATAACCTACTCCTGAATCTTTTACTGCAGACATATGGACAAAAACATCTTTTTCTTTGTCCTCACGTTCAATAAAACCATATCCTTTAGTTCCATTAAACCATTTTACTTTTCCTTTTATACTCATACTTACTTTCTTCTTAGATTACAGCATCAACTTCGATGCTGGGCACTTTAAATAGGTATCCAGAGATTTTGTCAAGAAGATGCATTGTTGCAGTACTTGAGTTTTTTCAACTTTCAGCAGAAATACAGTTTTGTCTAGTAATTTTTTTATCAAAATCTGGATTAATCTTATTATTTACAATCCAAACAAAGGATTTTTCATAAGTCCCATCTTTGGCTGTTTGAGTACATTTTTTTCCAAACTTTACTGAATGTTGCGCACAATTAGCTACTAATACGAAAGCTAAAAGTAACGAGATATTTATAATTTTTTTTATCATGCTTAAGAAATAAAAAAAAATAAAGTTTAATTTTGGATAAAAAGAAGTCCTAAATTAGACAATGTAAAAAAAGTAAAAAATGATATTATTTCTATTAAGTAGCCCACATAGCTCAGTTGGTAGAGCACGTCCATGGTAAGGACGGGGTCGTCAGTTCGATTCTGGCTGTGGGCACCATAATCGAAATTTTATTACATAAATTTATCAGCGCCACCTGACGCTTCAATAACTGAACCTGTAACAAAACCATTACATTCAGAACATAAGAAACATGCTATTTGAGCAATCTCCATTGGTTTTCCAAACCTGCCGACCGGAGTCATTTCTTGACCAAGTTGCTTAATAATAACTTCATCGTCTAAATTTGCTAAATCTTCTCTTGTCTGTCTAACTTTTGGCAACATATTTTCTTCCCAGTTTTTTGTTCTAACCGCGCCAATACCTATTGCATTTGCAATTATATTATAAGGTGCAAGATCTAAAGATAAACTTCTAGTTAAATTATTAATCGCAGCACTTAATCCATGAGAAATAGTTAGTTTTGGATTGGGATATATTCCACCAATTGACGACATATTGACAATTCTACCCCATTTATTTTTTTTCATGATGGGTGCTATAAGTTTGCATGTATTTATTAAGCTATAAATTTTAACATCAATCATTGATTGCCAGTCTTCTGGTTTAGCATCAACTACGCCTCCAGCTTGTGCTTTGCCAGCATTATTAATTAAAATATCAATTTTTTGATATTCTTTAATTATCTGATTAACTGTTTTTTCAACCTGATCAAATTTAGAAGTATCACATGCATAAGCACCAACTTCTGCGCCTGTATTTTGTTTAATTTGTTTTTTTGCTTCTTCTAATTTTTCCTGATTACGACCACAAATTATTACTCTAGCACCTTCTTTAACAAATGCCTCTGCAGTAGATAAACCTATACCAGAACTTGCTCCAGTTATAAAAGCGACTTTATCTTTAATTCCTAAATCCATAATTTATTTAACTCTTAATAACATATTTTTATCTCTTCTAGGCAATATCATTTCAAATTTTGCTGTTTCAGGAGGATAATAAAAAACAGTTAGTTCAATGGGTTTTTTTCTGTCGGTAAAGGTAACTCTTGAGTTCTTTAAACAATATGAACCTTTTTTTAACTTTAATGATTTTAAGATATCAATTGGAACACCGGTCACACTAATTTCATACTTTGCTTCTTTAATGATCATACCAAGCTCTTCTTCGAACACTTCGTAAGTTGTTTTGACATTTTGTGATTTAGATACAATATCTGCTACTCCTTTAAAAACCTCAGGCATAAAAGTATCTAAAATAGCATAAGGTTGATTATTAAGATTTACAACCCTCCTTGTGTGCACAACCTTTGTGTTTTTTTTTAAATTAAGTTCAGAAATTAGCTCTTCATCTGCTTTAATAATTTGATTTGATAATATCTTTACTTTTGGATTTAAATTTTTTTCTCTTAAGGCATCAATGATAGTTTTTGCCGTAGATAAAGATTGTTTTATTTTCTTACTTTTTACAAAAGTACCCAACCCTTGTTTTTTGATAATAAGGTTTTTTGCTTCTAGCTTATTTAAAGCTAATCTCACAGTTACCCTGCTAACACCAAACTTTTTTCCAATCTCATCCTCACTAGGGATAAGTTCACCGACTTTTAAAGTTTTGGACTCGATTTTATTTTGTATATCGTTAACAATCTTATCTTGAAGCGAAAATTGAGATTTCTTAATTGCAGACATTAAAAATAAAACTAATTAAGATTAAATCTTG
>NYVZ01000018.1 GCA_002684895.1 Pelagibacteraceae bacterium | reverse complement strand
TTTTAATTTTATAGATCTTGTTTCTAATATTTTAGATATTTTCTTAGCAATTTTATCACTATTTCCTATATTTTTTTTATAATCAAAGAGTTGATCAATTTCTTTACTTTTCAAAATTTTTTTAATTTTTTTATTATTACAAATTAATGTTTTAAAATCTGAGTTTTCTTTTCTAACTGATTTTATTATTTTGCTTGTAATTTCGTAGGCTCTTTTTTTTCCTAATACCGGTGCCAAAGCCATTGTCACATTTTCAGAATATATTAGGTTTTGAGTTAAGCTAATGTTCTCTAACATTTTATTNTTATTAATGACCAATTTTTTTAATAAATTATTAAATTCATCTAACATAATATTAAATTTTGGAAAGAATTCTCTAATTATTTTTATTTGGTAAAATTGGGTACCAAAATCACCTTCATTTTGTGTTTCCATCATGTTTACTCCTTTAAAAATATAACTCTCTATTTCTTTAGCCAAAGCAATTACTCTATAAACATATTTAGGATTTATTTTTTGTGGCATTGTTGAGCTACCAATAATTTTTTTATCTTGATTTTCAAAGACTTCCTTGATTTCTTCACGCATATGAAAACTTAATTCAGTGGCAATTTTTTTAACAATGGAACCGGAATGACTGCAAAGTAAAATATATTCAGATATATTGTCTACCAATGATCTAGAGGGCACTATGACTTTATTAAGATTCAATCTTTTACATAAATTATTATAGAGAGGTCCCTTCTTTCCTTTGAATGAATGCATTGCTCCCACGGCACCGCCAAAAATTAATATAAATAACCTTTTTTCTATTTCAGAAAATCTTTCTTCCAATCTCAGGATTAGCTCAGCCCATTCTGATATTTTAAAACCAAATGTGATTGGCATTGAATGCTGACCATTTGTTCTAGCAATCATTACAGTATTTGAGTGTTTGTATGAAAGTTTAGATAAAATCTTAAGACAATCTGATATTCTGAACATTGATTGTATATGGGAATTTCTTAATATTAGCGTAATACCAGTGTGCATTATATTATGAGTAGTTGCTCCATAGTGAACAAACCCTTGATTTTTTTTTTTACATTTTTTTGAAATAAAATTTGCAAGTGTGGCTATTGGTGCTTTAGTTTGATCGATTTCTTTTTCAATTTTATTTAAATTATAAAGATTGATATTACACTTTTTTGCAATTTCAAACGCAGAATTTTTTGGTATAACTCTAAGATCACCAAGCGCTAATGTAAATTCTCTTTCAGCGAGTAAATAGCTTTGAAAAAAATTTTTTTTATTAAATATATTTATTACGTTTATAATAGGTTTTTTTTTGTTAAATATTTTCATTTCTCACTTAAAACGCCTTTTTAAAATTAATTTTTAATGTATATATTAATTAAATAACTATAGGAGTAAAAATATGAAATATGCTTTAAAATTAATTTTACTTATATTTTTCTCTTTTTCTGTCTCTCACACACAGCTTATGGCTGATTATCCAGAAAAAGAAATAAAGGTAATAGTGAATTATGGTGCTGGCGGTGGTGTTGATCGTACAGCTAGGTCCTTACAAAAGTTTTTGCCAAGTCAATTTGGTAAATCGGTCATCGTTGAAAATCACAAGGGTGCTGGTGGAAAAATTGGTTTAAAAAAATTCATGAAAGAACCAAGAGACGGCTACACAATACTAACGGCTTTTGCCCCTGCCACTACTTATGTAAAATTTAAGGATTCGTCAGTTTTTAACACTGATGATTTGGATATTATTAATATTCAGTGGATTGATCCAGCGATCATAATTGCAAGAAAAGACACTGGTTGGAAAAATATTGATGATATGATTAAAGCTGTTAAAGCAAATCCTGGAAAATATACTTTCGGATCAAGCGGTAAAGGTTCGGTAGGTCCAGTATTATCTAGAGTTCTGTTTAAAAAGCTTGGTCTTGATATTAAAATTGTGCCTTACAAAGGCGGTGGAAAAACAAGAAAAGCTTTTATTGCTGGAGAAGTTCATATGACTGCAGCAGGATCCGGTGGTGCGCTAAAAGCAAAAAAACATTCTGTTGTTTTGGGTGCCTTTATGGATGGCAGTGTTCCCGGTTGGGATAAAGCTAGACCAATCAACAAAGTTCTTAAACAATATGGATATAAGACAAAAGTACCATATGGCGGGGCTTATAGATTCCATGCGGTTCATAAAGATGTAAAAACTAAATATCCAAAAAGATATAAAAAAATTGTTCAAGCCTATAAGAAAACAACAAGATCTAATAAGGATTTTATTGCATTTGCAGATAAAACCAAAGTAGGAAGATCTTGGTTAGGTCCAAAAAAATCTAATAAATTATATAGAAAAGTAGACAAAGAGTTTACTGATATAATGAAAAATTATTAAAGATTTTAAAATTTAAGTTGGAGGGGTAAAATTTTCCCCTCCAAACTCTCCATGAAAAGATTTAAAAAAAAAATTTTTAATGAATTTAACTTTTTTGTTGTCTTAATAGTTTTTTGGTCATACTATTTTTTAAACAGTACAATTAAATTAGAGGATGGAAAAGAAAGTGTCCTTTTAATTAAACCNCTTTTTTATTTACTGGNTATAACTTCCATTTTCGTTATCTTAGAAACTTTTATAAAAGGTTTGAAAACGTCGGGAGAATTATTTGAAAAAAAAAAAATCTATTTTTTAANTTCAGTTTTAATATTTTTTGTAGCAATAAATTACTTTGGTTATATTTTATCTGCCTTTTTGTTTTGTGTAATTCTTAGTTTTTTACTAGGATCGAAGGTAAAATTAGTTTTTTTTCCAGCCTGCTTATCAGTAATTATAATTTTTCTATTTTTTCATAAACTTTTAAAGATCCCCTTGCCACTATGGTAAATTTTAATGATTTATTTGAAGGATTAAATCTTTTATTGTCATGGAAAATGCCAATTGCAATTTTTTTTGGCATGATCCTTGGTTTAATTATAGGTGTTATTCCTGGAATGACAGCTGCTTTAGGTTTAGCTATCATTTTACCTTTAACCTTATCTCTTGATGCCTTAACAGCTTTGATTTTGATGACTTCAGTTTATACGGGAAGTTTAACTGGTGGTGGAATTTTAGCGATTTTAATAAATACACCGGGTACACCCGGGGCAGTAGCTACAACATTTGATGGTTATCCAATGACGAGAGCAGGCAGACACAATCAAGCATTGGGACTACAAATATCCTCCTCAGTTATTGGGGGAGCTTTGTCTTATTTAGCCTTACTTGTTGCCATTAAACCAATGACGTGGCTAGCCTTAAAATTTGGATCATCGGAAATGTTAGCATTAACAATTTTTGTAATTGTGTTTATTGGAATATTGCAGGGCAAATATTTAAGCAGGTCAATCTTTGCAGGAATTTTTGGCATTTTAGTTTCAAACATTGGAACAAGTGTATCTACAGGAGTTGCGAGAGGAACTTTTGGATTTGCTGAGTTGGAAGATGGTTTGCCATTAATCATTTGCATTATAGGTATGTTTGCAATTCCAGAGTTACTTTCCTTGGTAAACAGAAAATCAATATCTGATGATCAAATAAATAAAGAAAATAAAATTTCAGATGTAGTGAAAGGGATTTATCAATCATTAAGAAGGTTCAAAGTATGGGTATGCGGAAGTTTGGTTGGTATTTTTGTTGGTGTATTGCCAGCTGCAGGTGCGACTATAGCATCTTTGTCAAGTTACTCTTTGGTTAAAAAATTTTCCAAAAATAAAACAAATTTTGGTAAAGGTGAGCCAGATGGTATTATATCAGCTGAAAGCGCTAATAATGCATCAGAGGGCGGAGCAATGGCTATATTGTTGTCGCTTGGAGTTCCCGGCAGTGCTTCAACGGCTGTTATTTTAGGAGGATTTATGCTTCACGGGTTAGTACCTGGTGGTGGCCTTTTTCGTGATAACGGCCCATTGGTGTATGGGCTAATAGTTGGAAATATATTTCAAATGATTTTTTTAGGTTTTTTTGCAACTTTTATTGCTTTTTATGTGGGTAAAATTGTCAAAGTAAGATCTTATATATTAATACCTCTTTTAATAATTTTAATGTCGATTGGGTCATTTGCTTACAGATACTCACTTTTTGATATTTATATTCTTTATCTGTTTGGAATTATTGGGTGGTACTTAAAAAAATTTCACTTTACGCCATTAAGTTTTATGATTGGTTTGTTTCTAGGCAGACAAATAGACGAAGATATTGAGCGTGTTATCATTCTTTTTTCTGATAATCCTTTGAGAGTCTTTGAAAGTACAATTACATTTACCATATCATTATTAACCTTACTTTCATTAACCTACTATTTTTTGTCAAAAATTAAGAATGATAATAAAAAAAATTAAATCAATAATAGTTAAAAAAAAACTTAAAGTACCAAGAAAAAACTCATTTGGAACTCAGAAATACAGATCTGGTTTTTTTATAAAATTAATTGACAAAAGTGGGGTAGTTGGTTTTGGCGAGGGTTTTTGTAACTGGCCAAGTTTTGCCGCAGATTATAGAGACAAGTATATTATTGATCTTTTTGACCCATTGCTCAAAAATTTAGAATTTCTTCATCCAGAGCAACTCCATTTATATCTTAAAGATAAAACAAAAAAAATTACCATTCAATCAGGAGATTTTGGACCAATAAATCAATGTATTGCTGCAATAGATTTAGCCGCTTGGGATTTGTTTGCAAAATTGAAAAAAAAACCTCTGAGAAATATTTTATTTAAAAATCCTACTTCTAAAATACCCTTGTACGCAAGTGGACTTACACAAAGTAATTTTTATAAATTTTATCCCCGTATAAAGAAATTAAAATTAAAACATATTAAAATAAAAGTTGGTTTTAAAGAAGAGGAGGACATGCAATTTTTAAAGCTTATCTCTAAACTTAATTTCGAGACCATTATGGTTGATGCTAATCAAGCATGGAATGAGCTTGAAGCCATTAATAGAATTTCAAATTTGGAAAAAATTAGCAAACTTTATTGGGTTGAAGAGCCTATCATTGCCAATAGTAGCATAAAATCATGGCTTAATTTAAAGAAAAATATTTTAAGCTATGTATCTGCAGGCGAGAATCATTACGGCGAAGAAGATGTAATGAAATATCTTAATAAACAATGTTTTGATTTTTATCAACCAGATATAACTAAATATGGTGGTATAACCAGCTTTATGTATATTTATAAAAAGTATAAAAAAAAAATTAAATATCTAACACCTCATTATTTAGGCTCAGGACCCGGTTTTTTTGCTTCTGCCAATTTAATATCAGGAATATCAAAAGTACCTCTTGAATTTGACGTAACGGAAAATAAAATTAGAGATAGAATTTTTAAAAAAAATTTACAAATAAAAAATGGCAAACTTATATTAAATGATAAACCTGGCATTGGTATTAATCTTAACTTTTAGAAAAATTTTTAAGGAATAACATGTTCAAGGTTTATATGCTTATGAGTCTTGATATCCATAAACATAGCTATGTTGGTTATACTGACAATTTAAAAAAAAGATTAATGCTACACAACAACAATAAAGGTGCAAAATATACTCGAGGTCGCCAATGGAGAGTAATTTATTACAAAAATTATAACTCTAAGTCTGTAGCTATGAAAGAGGAATTTAAGTTAAAAAAAAACTACAAGCTAAGGAAAAAATTAAAATTCAAATTTAACAGATCCAATCTGGAAAATTAAATCCTTTTGATTTTAAAAAACTTTTATTGTAAATTTTTGAAGAATATCTCGAACCATAATCACACAAAATTGTAACAATATTTTTATTTGGACCAATTTTTTTACCCATTTCAATAGCACCCGCAATATTTATTCCAGATGACGGACCCAAACTTAATCCTTCATTTTTTAGAAGGTCATATATTAGATCTAAAGCATATTGGTCATCGATTTGAAACGCTTCATCGATTTTCGCATCCTTAAAATTTTCAGTTATTCTTGTAGTTCCAATTCCTTCTGTAATCGACTCTCCAGATGCTGAAAGTTCATTTTTTTTAATAAAATTAAATAATGCCGAGCCATTTGGATCACTTAATCCAGTTATTATATTTTTGTTTTGTTCCTTTAATCCTTCTGCGGTTCCAGCCAATGTTCCACCGGTACCCACAGAACATATGAATGCATCAACAGACCCATTAGTTTGATTTAAAATTTCAGGCACAGTTGTTTCAATATGCGCTAATTTATTTATTGTATTGTCAAACTGATTAGCCCAATAAACTTTTTTCTTACTATCTTTTGCTAATTTTATTGAGACATCTTTGGAGTATTTTACATAATTTTTTGGATTTGCATATGGCACTGCATCTACTTCAATTAAGCTTGCCCCTAAATTTTTTAATGCATCTTTTTTTTCTTCTGATTGAGTATTTGGAATTACGATTGTTGTATTTATATTAAAATAATTAGCCACCATCGCAATACCAATACCTGTATTACCCGCTGTCCCTTCAACAATTGTTCCCCCTGGTTCCAGAAGATTTTTTTTTAAAGCATCTTTTATAATATATAATGCGGCCCGATCTTTAACCGATTGGCCAGGATTTAGAAATTCAGCTTTACCAAAAATATTGCAGCCACTAATTTCAGATGGTTTTTTTAAATATATAAGTGGTGTATTCCCTATTAAATCAATTACAGATAGTTTTTTCATTAGTTTATTTTTTTAATAAAAAACTGTGTAACATCAGTATGATCTAATGAAAAGCCTGTTTCGCAATAATCAAGATAATAATTCCAAAGTCTTTTAAATTTTTCATCAAAATTTAAACTTTTTAATTTTGGCCAAGCACCATTAAAATTTTTTTTCCATTCCAACAAAGTCCTTGAATAATCATATCCAAATGAAATTTTATGATACAATTTAAAACCATTATCTTTAAAAAGTTTTTGCAAAATATTTTTGGTGGGAAGCATACCCCCCGGAAATATATATTTTTGAATAAAGTCTACATTATTTAAGTATTTTGAAAATGAACCTTCATTAATTGTAATAATTTGTAAACAAGCAGTACCATTTTTTAAAAGTAATTCATTTAATTTTTTAAAATATGTTTCCCAATATCTTTTTCCAACTGCTTCAAACATTTCAATGGATACCACGTTACTATATTTCTTGTTTATTTTTCTATAATCTTCAAAAAAAATATTTTCATGATTTAATTTGGCATATCCATATTGATTTTTACTAATTGTAAATCCATCTATATTGACAGCTTTATTTCTTTGTTTTGATTGATTTATAAATCCACCCCAGCCACATCCAATTTCACAGATTTCACTTCTTGAATTTATATTTAAATTTTCCAATATAGAATTATATTTTTGTTTCTGCGCCTCATGAAGTGTAATTTGTTTATTTTTAAATAAAGCTGAAGAATAAGTCATGCTATTATCGAGCCATTCCTTGTAAAAATTGTTTCCCAGATCATAATGAAAACTAATATTTTTCTTAGCTTGGTTTATTGTATTTTTTTTTAAAATAAAATTAACATTTTCAATAATTTTATTATAAAAACTTGGCTTCCATTTATCTTTTTTTAATTGTTGGTTTTTTAAAAGAATTTTTAGTAAATGATTTAAATTTGAAGTATCCCATTTTTTTGCAATATAACTCTCAGCAAAGCCAAGGTCCCCTCTAAGCACCAGATCCTTAAACACACTATAATCATTTATAATAATGTTTGATTCTAAATCACCACTTTTACCTATATATTTTTTTTCAAGTAAATTATTGAAGTTAAATTTTACTTTTCCCCATGAAATTTTTTCAAATTCTTTTTCGACTATTTTTTTAAAAAAATTTATCATGAATAACTAAAATTATTTTTAATTGTTTTGCTTTTAAAATTAAATTTGCCCTTTTTGAATAATATTTTAATTGCTTGAAAATGTATCATAATAATTATTTTTTGTGCATAAAACAATCTTTTAAGGGCCATAAGAAATAAATTTTTATCATTTAAAATAACAAACTTTATATTCATTCCAGTATAAAGCCTTTCCTTTTTGCTTAATGCATTGATCACTATTTTGATACCTGATTTTTTTAAGATAACACTAAAAAAATATTTTAGATTCATTTTTAAAAATGGAGATACGTATAATCTTTTATTTATACTATGTTTTTTAATATTTTTTAAATTCAACTTCTTAAAATACATATGCTTTTCATGATGAGTATTTCTAACTTCATAAATGATATACTCAATTTTCTTTTTATAACTAACAAAATATATTGATATTGGATTGAATATGTAGCCAAAAAACCTTGGGGAGGTTAGCAAATGTATAGTGTAAGTTTTTTTTATATTATATTTTTTTTTTAATTTATTAATTATGAAAGAGTATAAATTTCCTTTCATGTTTCCATAATCATTAAAATTTATACTAAATATATTAAACTTATTAATCGATAAAAATTTAAAAACATTTATCTTTTCAGTTTTTTTTATATCAAAGAATATAGAACAAATTTTATAATTAAAATAATTCTTAAATGGTAAATGCCTCGAGTGATAAACTTCAGTATCGCACAAATAATTATTTAGCATTAATTAATTCCCTTACCTTTAAGGCTGATTTAACACCATCTTCGTGAAAACCATAACCTAGCCATGCACCTGAAAACCAAATATTGTTAATACCCTGAGCGGCATTAGATATTTTTTCAACTGTCAAGAGGGGATTTGTAAACAATGGATGTTCGTATGAAATTTTTTTAATAATTTTATCTTTTTTAATTTTATCATAGTTTAGTGTTACAAAAATATTTTTTTTACATGAAAGTTTTTGTAAAAGATTCATCCAATATGTTAAAACTAGTTTTTTATTACTGTATAAATAATTCCAGGAAGACCAGTTTTTATAATTTTTAGGCATTAAATTTTGGTCCGAATGTACTGTGATATTATTTTTTTGATATTTAACTGCATTTAAAAGTTTAAGTTGTTTTTTTTCAGGCCCGTCTAATATTTGCTTAATTTGATTTGTATGGTTTGCAAAAATCAGGTGATCATAATTATATTTTTTATTACATATTGTTTTTATATATTTTTTTTTCTGATCAACTTTAATCACCTTTTCGTTTAAATATATTTTAGGTTTAACAATTTTGATTATTTTTTTTATATAAGATTTGCTACCATTTTTAATTGTATACCACGTTGGTCTTTTAGTTAATATGTTGTTTAATCCATGATTTTTAAAAAAATTTAAAATAAACGAGGTATTATAATTTTTTATGTCCTTTAGATCAGATGACCAAATAGATGAGCACATAGGTAGCAAATAAAGATTTATAAACTCTTTTGAAAAATTATTTTTGTATAAAAATTTTTTTAAACTATAATCATGGATTAATGGGCTGTTTTCACATAATTTTGAAAATCTAATTATGTCTCTTAGGATCTTAAAGTAACGTATTGTAAAAATATTTTTAATATCAAAAATTGTTCTTAAATTTTTCCCAGCCCATTCATAATTAATTTTATCATTAGTTACCGAGAATGACATATTACTTTTTTGATACTTAACGTGGAGGGCATTTATCAATTTTATAAAATTAGAATAATTTTTGTCATTAAAAACAATAAATCCACTGTCATAGTGAATTTTTTCATTTTCTAAAAGGTGAGTATGAGTATGGCCACCCAAATAATCATTTTGTTCAAATATCTTAATTTTAAATTTTTTTCTTAAATAATAAGAGCAAGCTAGTCCAGAAATCCCAGATCCAATTATTATTAATTGTTTCATTTGTTTTTAGTATGCTCAAATGCATTTAATGCAGCTTGTCTTGCCTCAACATGGTTTACAATTGGTTCGTAATAATCTCTTTTTAAATTAAAATTTATTTTGTAAGCTTCTTCATTTGGTAACTCCCAAGGTTTATGTATAAATTTTTTCGGCAAAGCATTTAATTCAGGAACCCATTTTTTTACAAACGTTCCATTAGGATCAAACTTTTCACCTTGAGTCATTGGATTAAAAATTCTAAAGTATGGAGCAGCATCCGCACCACAGCCGGCTATCCATTGCCATCCAGAAACATTATTTGCTGTATCATAATCAAGTAACGAGTCTTTGAAATATTTTTCTCCCTCTATCCAATTAATTCTAAGATGTTTGACTAAAAATGAACCCGAAACCATTCTTAATCTATTATGCATCCACCCAATTTCATACATCTGTCTCATTGCCGCATCTACTATTGGATAGCCTGTTTTTCCTTCTTTCCATTTTTTTAAATGGTTTTTATTTGATGACCACGGAAAATTATCAAAATTTTTTCTTAAATTTTTCTTTAACATTTGTGGAAAATGAAAAACTAAATGATATGCAAATTCTCTCCAGCCAATTTCGTTTATAAATTTTCTTGTGCCTATATTTTTTTTATCAATTAATGAGTATTGATTAAAAATTTCTTTAGCACTAATTTCACCAAATGATAAGTAAGGTGAAAGTTTAGACGTACCATCTATTTCTGGGAAATCTCTTGTTTTGTCGTAATTAAAAATATTTTTNATTTTAAAATTATTTAATCTTTTATTTGCTTCATATTCGCCAACAACCCANTATTTTTCAAATTTTTTNTACCATTTTTTTTGAGGAAGNATTATCTGAAATTCTTTATATTTTTTTANTTGTNCATTTTTTTCTAATTTTATATTTGATTTGCTGTAANTATATTCTCTAAGGTATACATCTTCTGCATTTTTCCAAAAGGGTGTGAATACTTGAAATGGTGTATCATCTTTTTTTCTAGTTTTTTTTGGACTTGATAATAAGTTTGAGCTAAATCTTTTATATAAGATTTTATTTTTATCTAAAAAATTAATTATCTCTTTTTCTATAAAAATTTCATTTGGCAGGTATACTTTATTCCATACAATTTGATGAATTTTGTTTTTTTTTAAAAGACTTTTAATAGAATTTAATTCTGAATTAATAAAAAAATTAAATTTATATTTTTTATCTTCAAGATTACTTCTAAAATTTGTTAGCGATTTATAAAGCCACCATTTTTGTGCTGATCTATCTTTAAATTTACTTTCATCATATGAATAAAAGCAAAGCTTTTTACCATTGTAATTTGATAAATAGTTTAAAGCCTCATTATCTATGAAGCGAAAATCATTTCTAATCCAATAAATAAGCATAATTTTATAAAAAAAACTGTTAATTCAGTAACAAAATCAAGAGAATTTTTACAGATTTTTTATAGTTTTTTTGTTGCTATAGTTGTGAAAAAAGTATTTAACATTGTTCAAAGGGAGACATTAGTGAGCGCACAGTTAAACCAGCATTTGGGGAAAAAGCTAAGATTAAGACGAACTTCACTAGGATTAACTCAAACTCAAGTAGCAAAAGCAATAAACGTGACATTTCAGCAAATTCAAAAGTACGAAAAGGGCACAAATGGGGTAAGTTCCGCTCGTCTGCTGCAATTGTCAAGTTTTCTCAAGGTTCCAATTAAATATTTTTTTGAGGATTATCAGGATTTTTCATCTACAAATGAATCAAATGTAGCTTCAAAAGATGTTAATTACAGTTTTTTAGTCAGATTATTTAATGAACTTGAACCTCAACAAAAAGATAAATTACTTGAAGTTCTTAGGGATAATACGAGCTTAAGAAAAGCAATTTAGTTTGGCTCCCCGGGCCGGACTCGAACCAGCGACCGAGCGGTTAACAGCCGCTTGCTCTACCAACTGAGCTACCGGGGAATAAACCCTTAATATAGACTTTTTATTTCAAAACAATATTTTTTTTGGAGGCCACGCCCAGAATTGAACTGGGATACAAGGATTTGCAATCCTCTGCGTAACCATTCCGCCACGTGGCCAATTATTAGAAATTGTTTATTAGTCTGGAGGTATATATAAAGTTTTGTAATATTCAATAAAATGTCTAAGTTTGAGCCATATAATCATAAAAACATAGAAGATAGAATTTATAAATATTGGGAAAAAAATAATTGTTTTAAGCCTAAGAAAAATAAAAATAAAAAATATTTTTCAATAGTAATACCTCCGCCAAATGTAACAGGCAGTTTACACATGGGACATGCCCTAAATAATTCTATTCAGGACCTACTAATCAGGCACAATAGAAATAAAGGTTTGGAAACATTGTGGCAGCCTGGGACTGACCACGCCGGGATTGCTACTCAATTAGTTGTCGAAAAACAACTTATGCAAAAAGGGGTCTCTAGAAAAGATATTGGCAGAGACAAATTCCTTAAGGAAGTCTGGAAATGGAAAGAAAAATCAGGTGGCATAATCACTGACCAACTCAAAAAACTTGGATCATCATGTGATTGGTCAAGAGATAGATTTACAATGGACGATGGATTGTCCAAAGCTGTGCTGAAGGTTTTTGTAAATTTATATGAAAAAAAATTAATTTATAAAGATTTCAAATTAACTAATTGGGACACTAAACTACAAACAGCTATTTCAGATCTAGAGGTTGTCCAGAAAGAAACAAAAGGAAAGCTTTATTATATAAAATACAAAGTGGTTGATAGTGATCAAAATATAATTATTGCAACAACCAGACCAGAAACTATGTTTGGTGATACTGCTATTGCAGTAAATCCAAAAGATGAAAGGTATCAAAACTTAATTGCTAAGGAAGCGATTATACCTATATCAAACAGAAGGATAAAAATTATTTCAGATGAGTACGCTGATCCAGATCAAGGTTCTGGAGCAGTAAAAATAACACCAGGTCATGATTTTAATGATTATTTAGTTGGTAAACGAAATAACCTCGATTTAATCAATATATTAAATAAAGATGGAACTTTAAATGAAAATGTACCTAAAGATTATATTCATATCGATCGTATAGATGCAAGAAAGAAATTAATAGTTGAATTAGAACAAAAAAACTTTTTAGATAAAATTGAGGATATTAATCATACAGTTCCCTATGGAGATAGAACAAATTCAGTCATAGAACCATTATTGACTGAGCAATGGTTTGTTAATGCAAAAAAATTATCTCACGAGGCAATTAGACAGGTAAAGAAAAAAAATACAAATTTTTTTCCAGATAATTGGAAAAAAACTTATTTTCAATGGATGGAAAATATTGAACCATGGTGTATCTCTAGACAGTTATGGTGGGGTCATCAGATTCCTGCATGGTATACCGAAGACGGAAAAATTATCGTTGCCGAAAATTTTAAAGAGGCAAAAAAAATTGCTAAAAAGAAATTTAAAAAAGAAGTCCTTTTAAAACAAGACCCTGATGTTCTCGATACCTGGTTTTCATCTGCGCTATGGCCATTTGCTACTCTCGGTTGGCCAAATAATAAATCTTATGAATTAAAACGTTTTTACAAAACAAAAGTGCTGGTTACAGGATTCGATATTATATTTTTTTGGGTAGCTAGAATGATGATGATGGGACTTTATTTTATGAAAGAAGTTCCATTTGAACATATTTATGTACATGCTCTAGTTAGAGATGAAAAAGGTCAAAAAATGTCAAAATCAAAAGGCAATGTTATAGACCCTCTAACAATTATAAATGAATTTGGTGCTGACGCATTAAGATTTACTTTAATATCAATGTCCTCTCCTGGTAGAGATGTTAAATTATCATTANATAGAGTTAAAGGTTATAGAAATTTTATAACTAAAATTTGGAATACTTTTAGCTATTGTGAAATTAATAATATTTTTAAATTAAAAAAAATAAAATTATCTAATATTCAAAATCCAGCTAATCAATGGATAATCACAACATTAAATCTATACAAACAAAGAATAAAAAAAAATATAAATGATTATCGGTTTGATGAAGCGGCTAAAAATATCTATTCATACATTTGGAATTATTTTTGTGACTGGTACATTGAATTTTCCAAACCATTACTAAACTCAAGTAATAAGAAAACAATAGAAGAGACTAAAAATACTTTACTACACGTACAAAGAGAAAATCTTTCTATTTTACATGCATTTATTCCATTCGTGACTGAGGAACTTTGGAAACTNACTGATTTTAGAAAACTGGAAAAAACAGATCTCATAAACTTTAACTTTAAAAAAGATCATAAATTAAAAAACTCTAAAGGAGCAAAGGATATTGATTATATTATAAGTTTTATAACCGATCTAAGATCAATAAAAGCAAAACTTAATATATCGCCTGGTAATTTTGTTGACTTAAATATAGATGAATTACCTAAAAAAAATCAAAAAATAATTTATAATAATGAGTTAATAATAAAAAAATTAGGTCGTATAAAAAATTTTAGTCTTGAAGGTGTAAAATCTAAAATTGGAAAAGTTATTTTGTTCAACGACAAAATATCCATCTCATTTGGTGATGATATAAATTTAGAGCAGCAAATCTCAATACTTAATAAAAAAGTTGAGGTTTTAGAAAATCAAATAAATAGTTCAGAAAATAAACTTAAAAATGATAACTTTATAAAAAAAGCACCAAAAAATATTATTAGCCAGGAAAAAGACCTTCTAGAAAACAACAAAAACGAGTATAAAAACCTTTCAGAAATAATAAATAGTTTAAAATGAAATTAGATAAATCAAAATTACCAAGTAGACATACCACGGTTGGACCGGAAAGAGCTCCACATAGGTCTTTTTACTACGCAATGAATTTAACAGAAGAAGACGTGGCTAAACCTTTTGTTGGTGTTGTTTCAACTTGGAATGAGGCAGCACCTTGTAATATTGCTTTAATGAGACAGGCCCAAAGTGTAAAAAAAGGTGTTAACCAAAACAAAGGCACACCAAGAGAGTTTTGCACTATTACAGTTACTGATGGAATTGCTATGGGGCATGAAGGAATGAAATCATCTCTTATTTCTAGAGAGGTAATAGCAGATTCTACTGAACTAACAGTACGAGGTCATTGCTATGATGCCTTAGTTGGTTTAGCAGGATGTGATAAGTCCTTACCTGGTTTAATGATGGCAATGTGCAGGTTAAACGTGCCCAGTGTATTTATGTATGGCGGTTCAATATTGCCTGGAAAATTTAAAGGCAAAGATGTTACTGTCGTAGATGTATATGAAGCCGTTGGCATGCATGAAGCGGGCAAAATGTCCGATGAAGATTTAAGAGAACTTGAATTGGCCGCATGCCCATCAGCAGGAGCTTGTGGTGGACAATTCACTGCTAACACAATGGCATGTGTCTCTGAAGCTATAGGTTTGGCTTTACCTTACTCTTCAGGAACACCAGCGCCTTATGAAGAAAGAGACAAGTATGCTTTAGAAAGTGGAAAGCAAGTAATGGAATTATTAAAACAAAAGATAAGACCTAGAGATATAGTTACGCTTGAAGCTTTAAAAAATGCAGCTGTTATTGTTGCTGCAACTGGAGGCTCAACTAATGCAGCTCTTCATTTACCTGCGATAGCTAATGAATGTGGAATTAAATTTGACATTATGGATGTGGCAGAGATCTTTAAAAAAACTCCTTACCTTGCTGATTTAAAGCCTGGCGGTAAATATGTAGCTAAAGACATGTTTGAGGCAGGAGGCGTTCCAATGTTGTTAAAAACTCTTCTCGATGGTGGATTTATAAATGGTGACTGCTTAACAGTAACGGGTAAAACAATGGCTGAAAATTTGATTACTGTTAAATTTAATCAAAATCAAGATGTTATAAGACCTCATAACAACCCAATAACGAAGACAGGTGGTGTTGTAGGATTAAAAGGCAATTTAGCTGAGGGTGGAGCAATAGTTAAAGTGGCTGGAATGAAAAGATTAAACTTTAAAGGCAACGCAAGATGTTTTGATTGTGAAGAGGATGCATTTAAAGCTGTAAAAGAAAAAAATTACAAGGAAGGTGATGTAATAGTTATTCGTTACGAAGGTCCAAAGGGTGGTCCCGGAATGAGAGAAATGCTTTCTACTACAGCGGCCATATATGGCCAAGGAATGGGAGAGAAAGTTGCTTTGATTACTGACGGGAGATTTTCTGGAGCTACAAGAGGTTTTTGTATTGGTCATGTATCCCCAGAAGCATACATTGGTGGAATGATCGGGTTATTAAAAAATGGTGACAAAATAGAAATTGATGCAGAAAAGGGGACTATATCCGTAAATTTATCAGAGGACGAAATAAAAAAAAGAAAGTCTGAATGGAAACCCAAAGACTCTAATTTTGAAAGTGGCACATTATGGAAGTATGCTCAAAGCGTAGGTGAGGCAACCAATGGTGCTGTGACGCACCCAGGGGCATTTAAAGAGAAAAAAACATACGCTGATATATAGTAAAATGAAAATTTTACCTGTTATTATTTGTGGTGGAGCAGGTACAAGACTTTTTCCTGAGAACAAGAACAATTTGCCAAAGCAATTTATTGATTTTGGTAATTGGACAATGTTTCAAAGAACACTGGAAAGAATAAATTCTTCAATCTATTTACCACCAATTATTAGTACAAATGTTAAATATTTGTCTTTGGTGAAAAAATATTTAAAAAAATACAAAGTAAAAGATTATAATATTGTATTAGAACCAAGTAAAAAAAATACTGCACCAGCAATTTTAGCCGTAACTTTATTAAAAGACATCAAGTCTTCGCAACCAATTATTTTTTTGCCATCAGATCAATTAATAGAAGATAAAATTAAATTTAATGTTGCCGTTGAAAAAAATGCTAAAAAAATTAATTATAAGGATGTATTTATTTTTGGTATAAAGCCAACAGACGCCTCAGACCAGTATGGGTACTTTTTAAGAAAAAATAATTCAATAGAAGTTTCAAAATTTTTTGAAAAACCTGATAAATCAGTTGCTAAAAAATTAATAAAACAAAAAGCATTATGGAATGCGGGTATCTTTCTATCAAATAAGGAATCTTTAATAAATCATTTTATTAAAAATCAAAAAAATATGTTTGTCGATTGTTTAAACTCAGTAAATAAATCTGTAAAAAAAAATAATTGCATTTTTTTAGAAAAAAAATCTTTCAATAAAATTAAGCCGCTGTCTTTTGATTACGCAATACTTGAGAAAATAAAGAAAATTAAATCTATAAAATTAATTAATAACTGGTCAGATCTTGGAAGTTGGAAAGCAATAAATATGTTATTTAAAAATATAAGATTTAAACTTTATAACAAAAAAAATTTATTTAAAAGACCTTGGGGAACATATCGAAATCTTTTTAAAGGAAAGAATTTTTTAATTAAGGAACTCATAGTTAACAAAAATGGCTGTTTAAGTTTGCAAAAGCATAAGTTTAGAGAGGAGCATTGGTTTATTTTTGAAGGCAAACCAGAAATCACATTAGGAAAAAAAATTGTTAAACCATTAAAAAATGATTTAATTTTTATACCAAAAGGCTCTATTCATAGAATAAAAAATAAATTTAAAAAACCAGTTAAAATTATTGAAGCTCAAATTGGCAAAGTGTTAAAGGAAACAGATATTATACGTTTAGATGATATTTATGGTCGTGTTAAAAAATAACTCTTATTGGCGCATGATCAGAAGGTCTATCTAAACCGCGTGTGAACTTATCAATTTCAACATTTTTAATTTTTGTTAAAATTTTATCTGATATTAAAAAGTGGTCAATTCTTAACCCTTTATTTCGTTGCCATGATCCCTGCGTGTAGTCCCAAAATGTATATTGTTTGTCTTCGTTGTTAAAAATTCTAAAACTATCTTTAAAGCCAAGGTTCAATATTTTTCTAAATTCTTTTCTAATCTCTAACCTATACAGGGCATCATTCTCCCAATCTTCTGGATTTTCTACATCATTAGAATTAGGAATAATATTAAAATCTCCACCAATAATAATTCCATCATAATTGTTTATCTCTTTTTTTATAAAATCAAAAAAATTATTTAACCATTTTATTTTATATGGATACTTATCTGTATTTACCGGATTGCCATTTGGTAAATAAATGCAAATTAATTTTACCAATTTGTTACTTATTTTTATATCTGCTGATATTAATCTTGATTGTTTATTTGGATCTTTGAAACTCTTATCAATTTTTAAGAGTTTTTTTTTTGATAAAATAGCTACTCCGTTGTACGATTTCTGTCCAAAGACATAGCAATTGTACTTTTTGTTTTCAAAAAAATCGTAAGGAAATTTGTCATCCTCACATTTTATTTCTTGAAACATTAGAATATCAGGATCAATTTTATCAATATATTCTTCGATATTTTTTGTTCTGATTCTGATTGAATTAATATTCCAACTTGAAATTATCATATAGAAAAGGATATACCGCATCCACACGATGCTTTAGCATCTGGATTTGTGATTCTAAATGACTCACTCATCAAATTTTGCTCATAATCCAATTTTGAATTTTTAATAAATTCATGACTGATTTTATCAATTAAAATTTGATCAATTAAGATATCGTTTTCATTGGACTTATTATCTATTGAAAAGTTGTATTTAAAGCCAGAGCAACCACCTCCCTCAACAGAAACTCTAAAAAATGAACCTTTTGGTTCATTTAAAAGTAGTTTAACTATTTGTTTTTTTGCATTTTCTGTTATTTCAATTGTATTCGTCATTTTAAATATAAATGGATATCAAATATAAATACTCCAATTTGGCTGCATTTGCATCAAAAGATGATAATTTTTTAGGTAGAAAATATCCATATACTCCAAGCCAATACAGAGGTGAATTTCAAAGGGATAGAGATAGGGTTATTCATAGCAACTCATTTAGAAGGTTAAAGTACAAAACCCAAGTTTTTGTTTATTATGAGGGTGATCATTTTAGAACAAGATTGACACACTCGTTAGAAGTTTCTCAAATAGCAAGATCAGTAGCAAGAGTTTTAAAATTAAACGAGGATCTTTGTGAAGTTCTTAGCTTAGCGCATGATTTAGGACACACCCCCTTTGGACATGCTGGAGAAACAGCGCTTTCCAGCTGTTTAAACGGCGATGTATTTGATCATAATGTTCAGTCATTAAGAATATTAATTTTACTCGAAGATACATACAATGATCAAAAGGGTCTTAACTTGTCTTTGAATTGTATCGATGGGTTGCTAAAGCATAATGGACCATTAAATAATTGCGATGTTATAAAAAATCAATTACCAGAAATATTTGACTATGGAATTAGCTTTAAAAATTCTGGAAGTTTAGAAGCTCAAATAAGCTCGCTATCAGATGACATTGCTTATAATTGTCATGATATAGATGATGGTTTAAGAGCAGAATTATTTGATATTGAGGATTTATTTGAGTTAAAATATTTGAAAAAAGTCTTCAATAATAAAAATAAAATAAACAAAAAGGAAATAGTTAGAAAATTATTAAACATGCTTGTAACTGATTTAATTGAAAATTCACGAGATAAAATTAATGCTGAGAAAATTAAAAATATTGATGATGTTTATAAGAGAAACTTTAATATTATTAATTTTTCTAATGATGTTATTATTGGATTAGATGAAATAAGAAATTTTTTAAAAATCAAAATGTATAATCATAATAGTATAAAAAAATGGAATACAAATTCAGAAGAAATTATTAAACAATTATTTCTGTACTTTAAAAATAATATTAAAAAAATACCTAATTTTAATAAAAATTTTAGTGAGGACAGGAATATTGCTGATTACATATCTGGAATGACTGACAAATTTGCTTTAAATGTTTACAATTCTATTAAATAAAAATGAATATATTTGAATATTATAAAGATATTTTTTTACAATCAATTAAACACATTAATATTGATGAAAAATTAAAAAGCAAAATATCTGTCGAAACACCTAAACAAAAAATGTTCGGTGATATTTCTTTTAATGCACCTCTAGTTTTAAGTTCTACTTTAAAAAAAAATCCATTAATTTTAGCTGAAGAATTTAAAAATCTTATTGTAAAAAATAACAATGATTTTGATAAAATTGAAATAACGAAACCAGGGTTTATTAACTTCACTTTCAAAAAAAAAACTTTACTAAATTTTTTAGGTAAAATTCAAAATAATTTTGGATTCTCAAACAACAAAAGTTCAAAAAAAATAAATATTGAGTTTGTCTCAGCCAATCCAACTGGACCTCTTCATATAGGACATTGTAGAGGCGCCATATACGGTGATGTTTTGAGCAACTTATTAAAATATTGTGGGCACAATGTATCAAAAGAGTACTACATAAACGATTACGGTAACCAAATTACATTATTTTTAAAATCTATTTACTTTAGGGCAGTTGAAATTGTAAAAAAAAAAAAATTTCCTGAAGACCAAGGACTTTATCCAGGAACATACATAATTGATATAACGAAAGAGATATTAAAGAAAATAAACATCGATGATTATGATAATTTTGAAGACGCCAAAATTACCTTGCGTTCAATAGCTATTGATTTAGCAATGAATTTAATAAAAAATGATCTAGATATAATGGGTATTAACCATGATATATTTACTTCAGAAAGTGCTATTGTTAGAGAAAATATTTTATCTAAAGCTATAAATAAATTGAAGGATAAAGGGGCTATATACAAAGGCGTTTTGCCCAAACCCAAAGGTGAAATTGAAGATTGGGAACCGAGAGAGCAATTATTATTTAAGGCAACAAATTACGGAGACGATGTTGATAGAGCTCTTCAAAAATCTGACAATACCTGGACATACTTTGCTAATGACATTGCCTATCACTATCACAAACTAAATCGAGAGTATGACCATTACATAAATATTTTAGGTGCAGATCATGCAGGGTATATTAAGAGACTTTCTTCAGCAGTTTCTGCTTTAAATAATAAAAAAAAATTTGAGATTAAAATTAGTCAAATTGTAAAATTGTACAAAGGCGGCAAGCCTTACAGAATGTCAAAAAGAGC
Source organism: Pelagibacteraceae bacterium (assembly GCA_002684895.1). GTDB lineage: Bacteria > Pseudomonadota > Alphaproteobacteria > Pelagibacterales > Pelagibacteraceae > HIMB114. The sequence goes on along the minus strand of NYVZ01000018.1, from coordinate 108,313 downwards.
AGGAGATTTTATTTTAGCAAAAGATTTGATAAATGCCGTAGGTAAAGATTCAGCTAGATTCATGATGGTTTATAGAAGTTCACAATCGCCTCTAGATTTTGATTTTGATGTAGTCAACGATAAATCTAAAGAAAATCCTGTGTTCTATGTACAGTATGCGTGCGCTCGATTAAATTCATTATTTAATAAATCAAAATTTGAAATAGATACAGAGATTAAAGATGCGCAACTTGACTTAATTTCAAATCAACAGGAGTTAAATTTGATAAAAAAATATTTAGAATGGCCAAAAATAATAAATTTGTGTCAGACAAATCTGGAAGTTCATCATATTCCATACTACCTTTATGAATTATCTTCTGAATTTCACGCATTTTGGAATTTAGGTAAAACAAATGAAGATTTAAAAATTATTGATCATCCTGATAAAGATATTTCAAAATCTAGACTGTTTTTGTTACAAAAACTTTATATAATTTTAAAAACTGGTTTAAAAATCATTGATGTTGATATATCAAAAAAAATGTAATGTATTACTGTAAAATATTATCCGCACTAGTTTTTGTTGTTTTTTTTTCATCAGTAATAAACAATTATTTTTCAGAAAACTTTCTTGTAAAAAAAAAATTAGCGAGAGAAAACTATAATATTTTTTTGGCGAAATATCTAGATAATATTTCTACCATTAAAAGTAATAAAAATTTTAAAAAATTTAAAGATAATTCGAAATACTTTAAAAAAAATAGTGAGGAAAAAGAATTTTGGGATCTATTAAAAACAAAATAATACCTGTTATTTTTGGATTAACTGGATATACTTTAACAAATAAAGAAATAGATATTATTAAAAATAATGAGATTTTTGGCTATATTATTTTTAAAAGAAACATATTTAATATCTTACAACTTCAAAATTTAGTCAGTCATATAAAAATCTTATCAAAAAACAATCCTTTGATTATGATTGATCATGAGGGTGGGCGTGTAAACAGATTTTCAAATTTATTTAACCAGCATAAGTTTACTGCTAAATTTTTTGGAGACTTGTATTCCAAAAACAGAAATGATTTTTTAAAAGAAGCACAGTTTTTTATCAACTTTAATGTTAAACTCTTTAAACATTTAGGTATCAATACTGTTGCATACCCAGTTTCAGACTTGAGATATAGAAAAACTCATCAAGTAATTGGTAATAGATCATTTTCTAATAATCCGATAATAGTTAATAAATTATCGAAATACTTTATAGATGAATATCAAAAAAGAGGTATTAATTGTATATCAAAGCATGTACCTGGACACGGTTTGTCCAAAGTAGACAGTCATCTCAGTCTCCCTGAGATTGAAGAAAGTTTTAATTATTTAAAAAAAAATGATTTTGTGTGTTTTAAAAATCTAAAATCTAAATTCATGATGACAGCTCACATAAAATTTTCTTCTATTGACAAACATATCGCTACGTATTCAAAAAAAATTTATTTTATTATTAGAAAAGAACTTAAATATAAAGGACTGATTATGACTGATGATATTTGCATGAAAGCTCTTAAAGAAAATCTAATCACTAGAACTCTGCAACCTTTAATTGCAGGTTATGACATTATTTTACATTGTAATGGCAAAATTAATGAAATGTATAAAATTGTAAGTATTATCAAAAAATGGAAGAATCAAAAAAATCTAAAGAAATAAACGTTAATATCAATAGAACAGTAATTAATGAAAAGGTTCTTGAATTAAATATAGATAACTATGAAGGGCCACTGGATCTTTTGTTAGATTTGGCTAAAACACAAAAAGTGGACTTAATGAAAATTTCCATTGTCCAGTTAGCAGACCAGTATATTGAATTTGTTGATAAAATTAAAAAAAATTTAGAAATTGCTGCAGATTTTTTGGTTATGGCCTCTTGGTTGGCATATTTAAAATCAAGATTGCTTTTGCCGGAAGATTTTGACGATGATTTTTCAGCAGCTAAGATGGCTGAAAAACTAAAGTTACAGTTAAGAAAGTTAGAAATGATTAGATTGTTATCTGATCAATTGATGACAAAAAAACAAATGGGCGTAGATATTTTTTTTAGAGGAATTAGAGAAGGAATAAAAAAGAAAAATACTCCAAAATACTCCCTTTCTTTATATGAATTAATAAAATCATATGCAGATTTTAAAAAAAGAAAAAATTTTTCATCTATCAGTATTAAAAAATTAAAAACATACACAATGGAAGAGGCTATTAAGAAAATTACATCTATGTTCGAAAGTTTAAAAGAATGGTGTGACATTTATGACTTGATACCAAAAACGTTTAAAACTAAAAAAAATTTGAGAAAAACGGGTTATGCTGGCTCATTTGTTGCTGGATTAGAATTGGTTAGGGAAGGTGATTTGATTATAAAACAAAATAAACTTTTTGATAAAATTTATTTAAAAATAAAAAAATGAAAAAAAAAGATAAAAACCTTATTGAGGCTATATTATTTGCTGCAAGCGAACCTTTGGATATCGCAACTATTAAATCTAAGATCAAAACTGGTAGTGATGCTTTAAAAATATTATATGAATTACAAAAGGACTACTCTGAAAGAGGTGTTAATTTAGTTCAGTTGGCAAACAAGTGGTCATTTAGAACTGCAGAAGATTTGTCTAGCAAATTAAAGAAAGAGATCGTAATACAAAAAAAATTGTCAAAAGCAGCAATAGAAACTTTAGCTATAATTGCTTACCATCAACCTGTAACGAGATCTGAAATTGAAGAAATAAGAGGGGTATCTTTTAGCACTGGAACTTTGGAAATATTGTTTGAACTTGCGTGGGTCAAGCCCAATGGAAGAAAAGATATTCCTGGTAAGCCATTGTTATACGTGACAACTGATAAATTTCTTAATCATTTTAATATTAACAGTTTAAATGATTTGCCTAATGCAGATGAACTCCTAGCAGCAGGTTTAATTGATAGCAGGGTTGATAGTTCTATATTTGGAACATCTAAGTTCGTTGATGCTGAAAAAAGTGAAAATAGAGAGGATATATACTCAAACATTGATGATATGATTTCTGATACCTTAAATGAGGATAAATAACCTCTTGTAATTAAATTTTAATTTCAATATAATTAAAATATGGCTCCAAGTTTTTGGCAAATTGCAATAGTAGCAGCACTTATTGTTCTTCTTTTTGGGAGAGGGAAAATTTCATCTTTAATGGGCGATGTAGCCAAAGGTATAAAAAGTTTTAAAAAGGGTTTGTCGGATGACCCTGATAATAACAAATCTATTTCAGATAACGATAACAACAATAAATCAGAGAGTTAACTGATGCCTCAGATAGGATGGTCTGAGTTATTGGTCATTATCATTTTAGCAGTACTTATAATAGGGCCAAAAGATATGCCCGTAGTTTTAAAAAAAATTGCCGGTTCAATTAAAAAAATTAAATCTTTAGTTTCAAATATTCAAGATGACATAGAGCATTCAGTAGACATGGATACTGATAGTGAAAATAAAAATAAAAATAAAAAAAATTCTTAAATGTCAGAAAAAAAAATTACTATCGGCGAACATTTAATTGAATTGCGTAGTCGTTTAATAAAATCAATATTATTTTTAATTATAGCATTTGTTGTCTGTTATATTTTTTCAGACAAAATATATAATTTTTTAGTCGACCCATATGCCCAAGCAGTAAAAAATGATGGTAATGATCGTAGATTAATATTTACTGCTTTACACGAAACTTTTCTAACCTATATAAAATTAGCTTTTTTTTCAGCCTTCTTTTTTTGCTGTCCATTAATTTTAATTCAGATTTGGAAATTTATAGCTCCAGGGTTATACAAAGATGAAAAACTAGCACTTTTTCCATTTTTAATGGCCACTCCAATTCTTTTCCTTTTGGGCGGTATGCTGGTTTACTATTTAATTATGCCAATTGCCATTAAGTTTTTTTTATCTTTTGAGTCTACTTCAATTAATGGTTCTTTGCCCATTCAACTTGAAGCTAAAGTGAATGAATATCTTTCATTAGTTATGCGTTTAATTTTAGCATTCGGTATAAGTTTTCAATTACCTGTTTTTTTAACTTTACTTGGCAAGGTAGGATTCATTACTTCAGAATATTTAAAAAATAGAAGAAAATACGTCGTTATAATTATATTTAGTATAGCAGCCTTATTAACTCCTCCCGACCCAGTAACGCAAATTGGATTGGCTTTACCACTTTTATTGTTGTATGAAATATCTATTTATACGGTTAAACTTGTCGAGAAAAAATAATGTTAAGCATTAAAGATATTAGATCTAACACAAATTATATTATTGATNGTTTAAAAAAAAGAAATTTTAATAAACCNGAAATAATTATAAATGATATCATTAAATTAGATAAAGATTATAGAGAAANTCTAGAAAAAAAAGAAAAGTTGTTAAATCAGAGAAACTTGATTTCAAAAGAGCTGTCTAAGANCAAAGANAGTAANAATCAATTTAAGGAACAAAGTATTAAAGTAACTTTATTAAAAGANGAGATATCAAAGNTAGATTTGGTAATTAACGAAAAATTAAATCTAATGAATNANTATTTAATGTCTCTTCCAAANACTCCACACGAAGACGTACCCGTAGGAANNGANGAAAATTTTAATAAAGTAATTAAAAAATTTGGTGAATGCAAGACAAGCGATAAAATTTTATCACATGANAAAATTGGAGAAAAAATTGGGCAACTTGATTTTGAAACAGCAGTAAAAATATCNGGCTCTAGATTTGTNATTTTAAAAAAAAATATNGCAATGCTGGAGAGAGCTTTGGTAAATTTTATGATAGACACTCATATAAATGAAAATGAATATACAGAGTATAGTGTTCCTGTAATTGTTAATGAGGACTCTATGTACGGGACTGGACAACTGCCCAAGTTTAGAGAAGAACAATTTCAATTAAATAATAATAAATGGTTAATTCCAACTAGTGAAGTAAGTTTAACCAATATGATTTCGAATTCTATAATCGAGTATGAAAAATTACCATTGAGATTTGTTAGTGCTACACCATGTTTTAGAGCTGAGGCTGGTGCAGCTGGCAAAGATACAAAGGGAATGATTCGTCAGCACCAATTCACTAAAGTTGAGTTNGTNTCAGTTATTCAACCTGAGTTTAGATTAAAAGAATTAGATAGACTTGTAAGNTGTGCAGAAACAATACTTAAAAAGTTAAACTTGCCCTATAGGGTGGTTTTGCTCTCAAGTGGAGAAATGGGATTTAGTGCTGAAAAAACATATGATTTGGAAGTATGGCTACCATCACAAAAAAAATATAGAGAAATATCTAGCTGCTCTTCTTGTGNTACATTTCAATCAAACAGAATGAAAGCAAGATACAAAACATTAGATAAAAAAAATAGCTTATTAGCTACACTAAATGGGTCTGGCTTAGCGGTTGGAAGAACAATTGTTGCTATTTTGGAAAATTATCAAGATGAAAACGGCAAGGTATTTGTTCCACAAGCATTAAAAAAATATATGAACGGTATAGACTATTTGTGATGGCGGAGAGAGTGGGATTCGAACCCACGAATGAGTTGCCCCATTGCCGGTTTTCAAGACCGGTGCTTTCAACCGCTCAGCCATCTCTCCTGAAAAACGGTTTATACTTGAACATAATCTAAAATACAACAAATGACTTCACTTTTTTGATATGTTAATAAATGTTATGAAATTTTTAAGTTCGATTCTTTTTATCTTTATATGTTTAACGTCTAATTCACATTCAGACGACAATTTTAATAAATGGTTATTAAACTATAAGCAATTTGCAATTAATCAGGGNGTTACCAAAAAAACAGTGGATGAAGCATTTAAAAATACCAAACTTTTAAAAAGAATAATTAAATATGATAGAAATCAACCTGAATTTATAGAGAAAACAAAAGTATATGTTGGCAAGAGAGTTAATAAACAAAAAGTAATTTACGCAAAAAAACTAATTAAGAATAATAACAATCTTCTAAATAAAGTGGAAAAGAAATACAAAGTTCCAAAAAATTATCTTGTNGCTCTCTGGGGAATTGAAACTGTNTTTGGCAAGCACAAGGGTAAGGTTGACATAATCTCAGCACTGGCTACATTGAGTTTTGACAAAAGAAGATCGTCATATTTTTCTCGAGAATTAATTACACTGCTAAAATTNATTGATAAAAAAATTGTTAGTTTAGATGATCTAAAAGGATCATGGGCTGGAGCACATGGAAACTTTCAATTTATGCCAACATCTATTAAAAATTATGCAATAGATTACAATAAAGATGGTAAAATTGACTTATACACATCNTTAGAAGACTCATTTGCGTCTGCTGCAAACTATTTAAAAAAAATAGGATGGGATAAAAATCCATGGGGTGTCAAGGTGAGATTATCGAAAAATATAGACGCAAAAAATTTTACTTANGATGCAAGAAAATTAGCTAAACAATTNAAAGTTAAAGAGTGGGTNCAAATNGGTGTTCAATTGCCNGAAAATTTTAATATTAANCCTAATACTAGAGCACGACTTGTAAAACCAGATGGCAAAATATCTGAAGTGTACATGGTTTTTAACAATTACGAAAAGCTTTTAAACTGGAATAGATCACTAAGATTTGCAATAACGATAGGAGTCTTTGCAGATCTGTTGTCAAATGCTTAGAAGGATAATTGTAGTTTTACCTATTTTTTTTTTTTCGTGTACTTCAAATTATACTGTTTATGAAAAAAAAGGTTTTGCAAAAGTTGGTAATAATAACAAGATCATATCTCCCTTTCCAAAAGGAACACTTCTCAGAATAACCAATGTCAAAACCAAAGATAGTACTGTTGTAGCAACGAATGGTAAGTTAAAAAACTCAGGTTCACGAATAATCACTTTGCCAATTGCAATTTTTGAAGAATTAAATTTGAAAAAAAATCTACCATTTATTCATTTGCAAACTTTAAGAAAAAATAAAATTTTTATAGCAAAAAAAGCAAAAACCTTTGATGAAGAGAAAAAGGTTAGTAGAAAAGTAGCATTAGAGAGGATTGGCGTCTTAAGTTTGAAAGAAAAAAAAATAATGAATGATAAAATTTATTTGATTTTTGGACCATTTTATTACGAAAGTTATTCAAAAAAGGTATATAAAGTTTTGAATAAAAAAATTAATAAAAGCTTAATTTTCAAAGATTNTAAGGTTAAAAACTATACAATACTAATTGGTCCACTAAATAACTTGAAAGAATTTGATAAAATTTATTTAAAATTAGGTAAAATTGGTTTAATTGGTTTTGATATAAAAGTTCAATGATTAAGATTATATTATTATTTATTAGCATATTTTTTTACACGAGCTCAGTTTATGCTTTTGAGACAAAGGCTAAACAAGCCTATTTAATTGATGTTCTATCTGGAAAGGTATTGTTAAAAAAAAATGAAAACGAGAGGATATCTCCAGCATCGATAACTAAAATAATGACAACAATAGTGGCTTTTGATTTGATTAAAAAGGGTGAGTTAAAATTAGACGAAAAAATTAGAATTTCAAAAAAAGCATGGAGAATGTCCTCAAAAGGATATTCATCTATGTTTATCATGCCAGGAGATAAGGTTAGTGTAGAAAATCTATTAAAAGGTATCATCGTTGTTTCCGGTAATGACGCTTGTGTTGCCTTGGCACAAGGAATAGCTGGAACAGAAGAAGAGTTTGTAAATATGATGAATTCTATGGCAGAAAGAATTGGATTGTTAAATACTAAATTTGCTAATTCGTCAGGTTTGTACAGTGAAGACAATTATTCAACTGCCGCAGATATTGCAAAGATGTCAATTTACTTAATTAATAATTTTCCAAAGCTATATGAATATTACAAAATTAAAAAATTTAAATGGGATAGAACAGGCGGGGCACCTATCACGCANGGTAATCGTAATCCAATTTTGTATAAAGATATGGGTGGTGACGGTTTAAAAACCGGCCATTTAGATGACTCGGGATATTCGTTGGCCGCAACAGTAAAAAAGGATGAAAGACGCATTTTGAGCGTGATTAGCGGATTAACTTCCAAAAATGAAAGNTCGAGAGAAACAGTTCGTTTAATTAGTTATGCTAAAAACAGATTTGATTTATTGAAGATTAATAAAATTGATGAAAATTTTAAGATAAAGACCTGGAATTTAAAACCAAGAACAGTGCAATTAAAACTTTCTAGTGACGTCTATCTGACTATTCCGAAAAGACAAAAAAGCAAAATAAAAATTGAAATTGTTCACGAAAATGAAGTATTGAAATCTGTTGTAAAAGAGGGTCAAGCTATATCTAAACTAAATATACTTTACGACGATANATTGATTAAAAGTGAAACTTTGTATTCAACAATNAATACAGATAAGGAAAATTTTTTTATAAGATTCATTAATTCAATAAGTTATTTNATATGGGGTTAAATAGGGGTATCCTAATTACTTTCGAGGGCATAGAGGGTAGTGGAAAATCAACGCAAATCGACAGAATATATAAATATTTAAAAAAAAAAAAATATTAAATGTATTAAAACAAGGGAGCCGGGTGGAACAAAACTCTCAGAAAAAATTAGAAAACTAATTATTAATGATCTAAAAAATAATGAAGATAATTTAACGGAGTTACTGTTATTATTTGCCTCAAGATCAAATCATTTTTTAAAAATGTCAAAATACTTAAAAAAAAAATATGTGGTAATTTGCGATAGATATATAGACTCTACGTATGTTTACCAGCATTATGAACAAGGTCAAAGCTTAAAGTTTATCAATTTTTTACAAAAAAAAATTGATAATAATATAAAGCCTTACATAACTTTCCTGTTAGATATCCCTCCTGAATTATCAAAAAAAAGNTTATTAAAGAGAAAAAAACTAGATAGATTTGACAGATACAATAAAATTAAAATGAATAGTTTACGAAAAAGTTTTTTAAAATTAAGTAAAAAATTTCAAAGGATAGTTAAAATAGATGGAACTAAAAATGAAAATATAGTTCATAATGAAATTGTTAAACGTTTAATAAAAAAAAATGTCATTTAAAATATCAGATAATTTAATTGGTTTTGACAAGGAGCTATCTTTTTTTCTAAAACTTTATAAACAAAAAAAAATGCCTAATACAATATTGTTTCAAGGATTGCAGGGTATTGGAAAATATACTTTTGTTTTACATTTAATAAATTCGATAACTAAAGATGCAAATAATGATACTAATTTAGAATACCGTTTANCAAATGATCAAGATGTTTTGATTTTAAAAAAAAATGAAAATAATTCTGAGTTTAAGTTTGAGGAAATTAAGAAAATAATTGATTTTTGTAAATACAAATCTTTGAATACAAAATCTAAATTTATTATTATAAAATCTACTAATTTCTTAAATAAAAGTTCAGTTAATGCACTTTTGAAACTTACAGAAGAAGTAAAGGAAAATGTTTACTTTTTATTTACATCTGACTTTTTATCAAATAATTCTAAAACTTTAGAATCTAGATTTTTTATAAAAAAATTATTTTTAAAAAAAAAAATTTTATAATCAAATATTATTAAATTTTTTTAACGAAAATAATATAGATACATCTAGGATAGAGGAGAATTTACACTATACCCCCGGAGATTCAATTAGGAAATATTTTTTTAACTTAGATGGTAATCTTGAACACTTAAAAAAAAATAATGTAGAATTGTTTTATAAAATTATTAGCGAAAAAATTATTAATAAATTTAAAAATGAACATTTGGAAATTTTAAGAAAAACCAAAGTTAATTTAATTTTTAAAAATGATATTAGCAGAATTATAGNAAAACTTTCATAAATGAAAAAAAATTATTATATTACTACCCCCATTTATTACCCTTCTGCCAAGCCACATATGGGTCATGCCTATTCAAGTATAGCTGCAGACGTTATNGCGCGCTTCAAACAAATAGAAGGTTATAATGTTTTTTATCTTACCGGAACCGATGAACACGGTATGAAAATACAAAAAGCTGCAGAAAAGAATAACAAAGATCCTCAGGAATTTTGTGATGAAATTTCCAAAGCATTTGTTGATCTTACAAAAATATTAAACATAAGTAATTCTGATTTTATAAGAACAACTGAGGAAAGACACAAATCTACTGTTGTTAAATTGTGGAATATACTTGATAAGAATGAACAAATTTATTTGTCAAAATATGCTGGTTGGTATTCAATTTCTGATGAGGCTTACTACTCTGAAGAAGAAATAGATGATATTGATGGACAAAAATTTTCAAAATCAAGTGGTAGCAAAGTAGAATGGATGGAAGAGGAGAGTTTTTTTTTTAAGTTATCAGAATGGCAAAAGCCTTTGTTAAAATTTTATCAAGATAACCCAAATTTTATCCAACCTGAGAGCAGAAGAAATGAAGTAATTAATTTTGTTGAAAGTGGATTAAAAGATCTTTCAATTTCACGCACGACCTTTAAATGGGGAATACCTGTGCCAAATAACAGCAAGCATATAATGTATGTTTGGTTAGACGCGCTTACAAATTATATCAGTGCTACAAATTTTTTTGATAACCATAACAATTTTTGGCCAGCTGATGTTCATATTATCGGCAAAGATATTTTAAGATTTCATGCTGTTTATTGGCCCGCTTTCTTGATGGCAGCCAAAATACCGTTGCCAAAACAAGTATTTGGACATGGATGGATATTGTCAGGTCAAGAAAAAATGTCAAAGTCTAAAGGAAATATCTTAGACCCAATTACACTAATAGATGAATTTGGCTCAGATGAATTGAGATATTATTTGATGAAGGAAGTTATATTTGGTTTGGACGGTAACGTAAACTTGGATAATTTTAAAAATACAATTAATGACTTGGCAAATAATATTGGAAACCTCTCAAATAGGATATTTACAATTTTAGATAAGAATTATAACTGCATGGTTCCCGAAGTATCCGCTGGTTATACTATTAATGAAAATTTATTAATTAATACAAATGATTATATAAATATAATTAATAATTATGAAATACATAACTATTTAAAAAAAATACATTCTTATTCATCAACTTTAAATAAATATGTAAACGATAATGAACCATGGAATAAAAAAAATAATTCTGAGCAAAACATTAAAAATATTCTTTATTCAACATTAATAGGTTTGAAAAATTTATTTATACTTCTTTATCCGGTCACACCAAAATCAAGTATTTCTTTTTTAAAAAATATCAATATTGAACGAGAAAATATTAGTTTAGAATTAATTAACAAAGCATTTGGTTTAAATGATAAATTATCAAAACCAGATATATTATTTAAGAAATATTAAATGTATATTATCGATAGCCATTGTCATTTATATTACGAGCCTTATATTAGTAATTTAAAAAAAACAATTGAAGATTGTAAATCTAAAAATGTTAAAAAGCTGCTGTCAATCTCAGTCGATCTTGAAACGTCAAAAAAAAATATTGAAATTGCTACTAAATATGATGAGATTTATTGTACCGTTGGTCTTCATCCTAATAATATTCCCAATAGTCAAAAAGATTTAGAAAAAATTTTAAATTTATATACTCCCAATAGTAAGATTTTAGGTATAGGGGAGGCCGGTATAGATTTATTTAAATCAAAAGATAATTTATTAAAGCAAATTGAATGTTTTGAATTACAAATTCAATTTTGCATTAAAAATGATTTACCACTTGTGATACATTCGCGAAATTCTGAAAAAGAAACTATTAGTGTTTTAAAAAAATATGCCAATAAGAATTTAAATTTTGTTTTACACTGTTTTAGTGGAACAGAAAAATTCGCTAATGATTGCTTGGATCTAAATGGGTATATATCTTTTGGTGGTATAATTACATTTAAAAACTCTTTTAATCTCGCAGAAATATGTAAAAAAATACCAATAAATAAGATTTTAGTAGAAACAGATTCTCCGTATCTGTCGCCACATCCTTTAAGAGGAAAAGTAAACCATCCCCAGAACACTTCATTAGTTATTNAAAAAATAGCTGAAATTAAACAGAAAGAAATTGATGAAATATCNGCAATAACTACTAATAATTTTAATGAATTATTTAAAATAAATTGTAAAAACTATTAAAAGCTTAATGTCAGAATCACTTTCACACGCAATTATTTTACCATTAAAGGAAAATTTTAGTTTTAAAGGATCTGGCGCTGTTTCGATTTGGGTAAATAGTTATCTTCAAAATACTAGATTTAGAAATAATATTCATATTTTTTGCTCTAAAATATCTAGCGGACCTTACCTGAGTTTAAAAAATCTCAATCTTATTAAGCAAGATAAAAATAAACTTTTTTCAAATTATTCTTATATAAAAAATATTTCAGAACAATTTATAAGAAAAAAAATTTATTCTTCTGAGGTGCATAATAGACCTGAGTACGCAAAATATTTAATTAAAAATACTAATATTAAAGTTAACTTGATATTTCATAATGATCCTAACAATTTGAGAGACAGTAATACTATTGAAAAGAAAAAGTTTCTTTTAGAAAATTGTAATAAGATTATTTTTGTTAGCCAATATTTAAAAAAAAGATTTTTTAAAGATTTAAATATAAAACATAAAAATAATGTTGAAATAATTGGTAATGCAATAAACAAATTGAAAAAATTTCCTCATAAGAAAAAAATAATTATCTTTTCTGGTAAGTTAAACAAATCCAAAGGTTATCATGTCTTTGGTAAATCAATTGTTAAAATTCTTGAGAAAAACTCTGATTGGAAAGCGCTGGTAATTGGAAATGAACCGCGGGAAAAACATTATTTTAAACATAAGAATTTAAAAATTTTAAATTGGTTAGAGCACAATAAATTATTAAAGTTTTTTGAAAAATCGTCTATTAGTGTGGTAAATCCAACATGGCAGGAACCATTTGGCCGTACAGCAATGGAAAGTGCATCTAGAGGCTGNGCGGTAATTACTTCAGTGTCCGGAGGCTTGCAAGAAACTTTTAACAATAATTTAATTTTAAAAAAAAATAATTCAAATTATTTAATAAAGAAAATTCAATTTTTGATTGATAATAGTAAAAAATTAATATTTTATCAAAAACAAAATTTTAANAATGTTATTCATGATATAAAAAATAAATCAAAAATATTAGATGATTTAATACCCAGGTTTAGAGAAAATAAATCAAAGGACCANAACCTAAGAGTTTTGCATATTTCTACATTTGGTGAGCGACTTAACCATAGAATATTCAATCTATCAATTTCAAATAAAATCTCAAAGGGATTGATNAGAAATAATTACGATGTAATAAATTTTGACTATAGGGATTATAGTAAAAAAAAANTNTTTTTAAATTCTATAGATGATAAAGTTATTTCAATAATTAAAAACTATAGGCCGCATCTTGTAATCTGCGGTCACAATAATACGTTGAANCGAAAGACATTAATTGAAATTAAAAAAAATTATAACTCTAAAGTAATAATTTGGTATGAGGATGCCTTAGCTCCAGGTGGACCAGACTATAAAAACAGTATTAAATTACTAGAAAAAAACCGAGATTTNATAGATAAATATTTTGTAACAACACATCCTTCTGCAATAAAGACAACTATAGACAAAAAAAAACTCAATTTTATGCCGGTTCCTGTTGATATAAATATTGAAAGTGAAAAGTTTTATAACCNAAAAAAAACAAAAGATCTTTTTTTTGCCCTTAGCCACGGTGTGAATTTTGGTAAATTAAAAAAAGGTGTAAGTGANGACAGATCAAAATTTATAGAACAATTAATTAAAGAAGCTGNTGGCTTGGTTAATTTTAATATACTTGGCTTGTACAAAGANGAGCCAAAATGGAACTTTGATCTAAATAATGAAATTATGAAATCTAAAATAGCATTAAACTTAAGTAGGGGATTACCAGCTAAATACTATTCAAGTAATAGAATTGCTACTTTAATGGGAAATGGCTGTTTAACAGCAATAGATGAGAAGGTACAATACNATCATTTTTTTAATAAAAATGAGATATTNGTTTACAAAAACCCTAAAGATTTAATTAAAAAAATAATTAAAATTAAAGATAATCCAAAATTGATAAAAAAAATTTCAAAAAGTGGTAGGAAAAAATATTTTCNAATATTTTCCAATGTTATAATTAGTCANTTTTTGATTGATAAAACATTTGGTTTTGAAAATAAATATAAGTATATATGGTCTTAACCTTTGCTTATAAAAGTCTAATATAATATAAAATTTATGGATTCAAAAAAAATTATTGTAAAAATAGCTGCTGGNCTTGGAAACCAAATGTTTATGTATGCAAATGCGTACGCTTTATCTCATAAATACTCATTGAATCTATCAATAGACAACACGTCAGGTTTTTTTCAAAAGAAAAACAGAACTTTATCAAGAGAATATGGTTTAAACATTTTTAATCTAAGTACAAAAGAATGTTTAAATTGCGATAAATTTGATAATTACTTAAAACATTTTATTAAAAAAATTCTTGTTTTGATTGATAGGTTTAAAAAAAATAAAATGTATTATCAAGAAAAAATTTTTAGAAATAAAGTTACAAAATTTTCTTCTATTAACTTAGAAAGCTACTCAAAAAAAATATATATTGAAGGTTATTATCAAAGTGAAAAATACTTTATGCAATTTAAAAAAGAAATAGCAAATGAATTTACAATAAATTCATCAAACTTAAATGATCCATACAAAAATATGTTACTTGATAGTAATTCAGTATCTTTACACCTNAGACGTAACAGATTTAAAAATAATGATGATAATTTTGGAGACCCTAATTATACAGGACCCATATCATTTGAAAGTGTTATGAATTATACATATCGAGGNATAGATTTTTTTAGACAAAATATTAAAAACCCTCATTTTTTTATATGGTCTGATAATTTTAAAGATATAGAAAAATATTTTAAAGGAACGAATTTCACTTATATACAAGGTAAAGATATCAAACATGATTTTTACCTATTTCAATTTGCGAAACATTTTATAGTTTCACCTTCGACATTTCATTGGTGGGGTGCATGGTTAAATAGAAGTGTAAATAAAACTTGTTTAAGACCAAAAGATATTAATCCGTCAAGCAACGTTGATTTTTGGCCTGATAAATGGATTGCTATTTAAATATATAGATTTTTAGAAAATGTTTTATTATTTAGACTGTGTTAAGTGCAAAAAATCAGTTAAAGTTTCTATAAAAGATTATCAGTTAAAGAAAAGATTATATTGCAANGCATGTTTGCAAAAAACATTCGATAAAATAAAGAAAAATTAGATATTTTTTATTTTTGGAAATTGTACTCTAATTTGAGGAATCCAGTTTCTAATTTGCCTAATTCTATTTTTAGGTGAAGGATGTGTGCTTAAGAATTGAGGAACGTTGCCACCAATCTCTTTTTGCATTCTTTTCCAAAGTTCAGCACCTTCGTATAAATTGTAACCAGTCAAAGAGGCAAATGCTAATCCTAAATAATCTGCTTCTGATTCTTGTTTGCGTGTAAAAGGATTAAATATTCCTACTTTTAGAACATCAATCCCTGTAGTTCTCCCAACTGTATTTCTTGTTCTACTAATTACACCCCCTGTGAAAATATCAATGACAGCAGTTCCCAAGTTTAAAGCCATAGCTGCACTTGCTCTTTCAACAGAATGTTTCGCTACAGCGTGAGCTATTTCATGACCCATTACATTTGCTAGCCCATCTTCATTTTTTGTTACTTTTAATATACCGGTATAAATTGCAATTTTTCCACCAGGCATGCACCACGCATTTAAAGTTTTATCATCATCAACTAAAATATATTCCCATTTAAAATTCTTGGTAGGATCTTTTAAGTTTTTACTTNTAAAATAATAAGNAATTGCTTTTTCCATTTTTCCACCAATCCTTTTNACCATATTTAAAGTACC
This sequence comes from Pelagibacteraceae bacterium, assembly GCA_002684895.1. GTDB lineage: Bacteria > Pseudomonadota > Alphaproteobacteria > Pelagibacterales > Pelagibacteraceae > HIMB114. Next base: position 92,362 of record NYVZ01000018.1, on the reverse strand, counting down.
AATATCTTTGCTCATTTTTGCTTTTTTTTTAAATGCAACATATGCTTTAGCAGCATTAGCATTAATTGTTGATTCTGGATAAATTTTGAGCTGTTTCCTTTTTGTAATTGGTGTTGAGGAGCATGACGGCATAACAAATGCACAACATCCACAGCCTAAATATTTGATAAAATCTCTTCTTTGCATTAATAATTAATAATATATATATTATCATATAGCAACATTATGAACTTGGATAATAAAATTTTAATTATAATATTAGTGTTAATATTATCATTTATAATTTATTCTGCGGGAAATAGTATTTAAAATAATGACTGAAATTACTAAAAAAAAAGTTTCAATTGTTAAAAAAATAAGAAACTATTTTTTAGCTGGAATAGTAGTTTTAATACCAATTGGTATAACAATTTATTTCTCTTTATTTGTNGAAAGGGCATTTTCTAACTTGCTGCCTAAATATTTAAATCCAAACAATTTATTACCTTTTGATATACCGGGTTTAGAAATTTTAATTACCTTTTTTCTCATAACTTTTATAGGGATGTTGTCAGTCACTTTTGTAGGAAAATATTTTTTAAATTTAAATAAAAAACTACTAAGCCGGATACCTGTGCTAAAAACTATATTCAATGGTTTAACACAGTTAACCAAAAGTTTTGCTTCTGATGATAACAATAATCAAAAAAAAATGGTTTTGATAGAGTACCCTAGNAAGGGAATTTACTCTCTTGGCTTTGCTACTAGTATCAATACTGGAGAAGTTACAAATAGAGTAGGGGAAAAAATGGTTAATATATTTGTTCCTACNACCCCAAATCCTACAAGTGGTTTTCTTTTGGTTGTGCCTGAAAAAGATGTAACTTATTTAGACATGTCTTTTGAAGAAGCTTCTAAATTTATAATGTCAGCAGGTTCTATAAAGACCTAGAACTGTATAATTGATTGTAATTAAGCTCAAAATTAACGCTCAAGAGGAACAGAGATGGCTATATCGCTATTATCTCTTGAGCTAGAATATATCTATAAATATTTTAAGATTTGTCTAGTTAAATTATGTTTACTATTACTTAATGTGTTGCATTAATTATATATAATAAATAGTTGATTATATTATATTTTTTTAGTATATTAAAGTAACCAAATAATTATAANATTATATGTACTAAATTTTATTAATTAACTAAAACTTATTTTTTTTTGACTTTCACCTTTTTATTATCATTATGATTGCTCAATAATGCTGCTGGAATTCCAACAATGAACCAAATTTGTTAAAACTATTATAGGAGGTTGCATAATNGTCAGTATCAAGAGTAAAATTGGAAATAATAGACCCGCAATATAGCTCATACTGATTTATATATTATATATTGACAAATTATATAAATTCCGATAATTAATGGTTATCGGAAAATTATGAATAATATAGTTACAAATGTTAAAAACTTAGAGTTAGAGACAATAAAAAATTTAAAGAACTCTAAAGCACACAATACATTGAGAGCTTATCAGGCAGATTTCAATGATTTTTCAAATTTTTGCAATACAAATGGATTTAGCTCATTGCCAACCGATCCTAAAATTGTAGCTCTATACCTTACGCACCTGAGTTCATTTAGTAAATTTAGTACCTTGAAAAGAAGATTGGCATCTATCAAGGTGATNCATAAACTTAAAGGGCACTATATTGACACTAAACACCCAGTTATTTCAGAGAATTTAATGGGTATAAAAAGGAAGCTTGGTGTTAAGCAATTATCAAAAAAGCCAATTTTAATAAGTGATTTGAAACTAATTGTGCAAGCTATCATTGATGATAAGAATGAGTATAAAAAAATCCAAAACAAAGCATTAATATTAATTGGTTTTGCTGGTGGTTTTCGTAGGTCAGAACTAGTTTCCATAGAGCGTGAAGATATCGATTTTGTTGACGAAGGTGTTAANATCAATATCAGAAAATCAAAAACAGACCAAACAGGTATTGGAATGACAAAAGCNATACCCTACTTTGATAATAAGATATTTTGTCCTGTNATTTCACTCAACGAATGGATAAATTATGCAAACATCGATAATGGTAAAATATTCAATATATCAGACAAATCTGTAGCACTGATAATAAAGAAATACGCTTTGATAGCTGGACTAGATAATACCAAATATGCTGGGCATAGTTTAAGATCTGGTTTTGCAACTTCAACAGCTGAAACTGGTGCTGATGAAAGAAGTATCATGGCTATGACAGGTCACAAAACTACTCAAATGGTAAGAAGATACATTCAAGAAGCAAATCTATTCAAGAATAATGCACTTAATAAAATAAAAATATAATATCAAAATAGGCTTATATACAATCTACACGCGATTTTAATGTGGTGAGCCCTGCAAGATTCGAACTTGCGACCCAATCCTTAAAAGGGATTTGCTCTACCGACTGAGCTAAGGGCCCACAGTTTTAAAAACGGAATGATACATCATATATTCAAATAATGCAGAAATTCAAGCCTTTTTAAGCATTTAATATATCAAAGTATTGGTTATAAAAATCCTCAAACTTACCATTATTNATNGCACTTCTAATCTTTTTCATTAAATCCTGAAAGAACGCAACATTATGCCACGTAACCAAAGTTGCNGCCAAAATTTCGTTACAATTTATAAGATGATTTAGATAATTTTTTGAATATAGATTTGATGCAGGACAACTGACATTAGTATCTAGCGGCAGGTCATCATTTTGATATTTTGCATTACGTAAATTAATTTTACCATTCCATGTAAAAGCTAATCCATTTCTACCAGTCCTAGTTGGNAAAACACAATCAAACATATCTATACCNCTTTTAACAGCCCCCAACAGATCTCCGGGTGTACCAGTTCCCATTAAATATCNTGGCTTATTNTTATTCATGGATGATGATATTTNTTCCACTGTATTAAACATTTCAATTTGAGNCTCACCAACGGCCAAACCTCCTAATGCATATCCATCAAAACCAATTTCTTCNAACTTAGTTAAGGACTCTTTTCTTAAATCATCAAATATTCCACCCTGCACTATTCCAAAAAGCATCTTATCAGGATTATTACCAAAGGCGGTTTTAGATCTTTTTGCCCAACGTGTAGATAAATCCATAGACTCTTTAATTCTTTTTTTATCCTTAGTGTATTCTGGACATTCGTCAAAAACCATCACAATATCAGAGTTAAGTTTTTTTTGAATTTCAATGCTAATTTCAGGGGATATAAAAATTTTTTTACCATCAATGTGAGAGTTAAATGTTACACCATCTTCAGAAATCTTNGTATTTTTTGATANTGACATCACTTGAAAACCACCAGAGTCAGTTAAAATTGGCTTTTTGAAATTCATAAAATTATGAAGCCCACCCACTCTTTCTATCCTCTCAGTGCCTGGTCTTAAATGCAAATGATAAGTATTGCATAAAATTATTTGTGAATTTGTTTGATTTATTTGGTCAACTGTTAAAGCTTTAACAGTCGCTGACGTGCCTACAGGCATGAAGGTTGGAGTATCTATAACTCCTCTTGGAGTAATTATTTGACCCAGGCGTGCACCGTAGTCTTCATTAATCAATGAAAACTTCGATGACATTTATTTTTCTACTGTAATTTTTTCAATAATATCTGGGTTATCTACCGAACCAGAACCGGGTGCTCCTTTTTTAATTTGATCAACAAATTCCATCCCAGAGACCACTTTGCCAAATGCAGTATATTGACGATCTAAATGTGAATGTGTAGCAAAACAAATAAAAAATTGACTATTTGCACTATCGGGATTTTGTGACCTCGCCATTGATAAAATACCTCTTTCATGGGGTATATCATTAAATTCAGCTTTAAGATCTGGTAANTCGGATCCACCTGTGCCAGCCATACCGGGATTAAAACCTTTGTTTGTGTTGCCATGTTGAACATCTCCAGTTTGCGCCATAAAACCGTCAATTACTCTGTGAAAAGCAACGCCATCGTACTTTCCTTCTTTGCTTAATGTTAAAATTCTTTCTACATGATTTGGCGCCACGTCTTCAAATAATTCAACTTTGACCTCACCGTATTTTAATTTAATTGTAATTTTTGGATTTGCCATTGTTACTCCTTGGGTTATAAAATTTAAAAAAAAAGCAAAAAATATGATTTTTTTTAATTTCATTGTTATTTATATTTTTTATTTAAATACATCAAAGCAGGCTTAGGTGCAAATTTAGAAACATCACCTTTTAGTGATGCAATTTCTTTTACCATTTTTGAAGATATTGCTTGATTTTCAATATCTGCAGTTAGAAAAATTGTTTGAATATTTTTATTAAGCTTACTATTCATGCCAGATAATTGAAACTCATACTCAAAATCTGCGACTACTCTAAGCCCTCTAATAATAATTGATGCATTAATTTTTTTGCAATAATTCACTGTAAGATCATCAAAACTTACTACTTTAATTTTATTTTTTAAAGATTTTGGCAATTTAAGAACGGTTTTATTAATTATATCAATTCTATCTTTAAGAGAAAAAAGNCATTTTTTATCTTTATTGTTAGCAACCGCAACATAAAGCAAATCTATTATTTTTGTTGCCCTTTTAATGATATCCAAATGTCCAAACGTAAGAGGATCGTATGTGCCTGGATAAAGNGCTATTTTTTTAGTCATTANTATCNATTAGCCTCACTGCTGTTACTACTTTTTCATCGCTTGCAGTTTTGAATATTCTTACACCCTGAGTATTTCTTCCGGCAATTCTTATTTCACTAACTTTGACTCTGATCATTTGACCTTTGTTTGTTACGAGCATGATATCATCTTCAGAATTAATTGGAAAAGAGGCTGAAACATTGCCATTTCTTTCAGATGTAGAAATATTAATAATACCCTGCCCACCTCTGCCTGTTTCTCTAAACTCATAAGATGAAGATCTTTTTCCATAGCCATTTTCAGTGATAGTTAGAATAAACTGTTCTTTTGCTTTCATTTCATCTTTATTGGAAGATATTAAATTTTTATTTAGAATAGATAATGATATTACTTTGTCATTATTTTTTAGGTTCATTCCTTTTACACCCTTCGAACTTCTACCTTTGAATAATCTGATTTTGCTACTATTAACTCTTAGACTTTTTCCAACATAAGAATTTATCATTATATCTTCGTTGCCCTTTAGTAATTTAACCGAGACTATTTCATCATCCTTATCTAGCTTCATAGCTATCTTTCCATTGATCTGAATATTTCTAAAGTCTTCAAGATTATTTTTTCTAATTTTTCCATTTTTTGTAATAAAAACGATATTTAATTTGGACCATTCATTTTCATTTTCAGGAAGTGGCATTATTGATGAAATATAACTTTCACCTTGGAGAGGTAAAAGATTGTGCAAAGATTTACCTTTTGATTGATTTGATCCTTCTGGAATTTTCCACGTTTTAATTTTATAAACTATGCCTTTGTTTGAAAAAAACAAAACAGGTGTGAGTGTATTGACAGAAAAAAGCTGTGTAACAAAATCCTCTTCTCTTGTTACAATTCCAATTTTACCTCTACCACCTCTTTTTTGTGTTTTTATGTTAGTTATTGGCGTTCTTTTTATGTACCCCTTGTTTGTAACTGTTACAACAACTTGTTCTTTTTGAATTACGTCCTCTATTTCAACAGAGGATATTTCATCAATAATTTTAGTTTTTCTCGGTTGAGAAAATTTAGCTTTTATGTTGGTTAATTCACTTTTTATTAAATTAGTTAGCTCTTTTTTATCATTAAGAATCTTTTTTAATTTAATAATCACTTCATAGAGTTCTTTGAGTTCTGTATTTATTTCCTGATAACCAATTGCTGTTAATTTTTGTAGTCTAAGCTCAAGGATTGCTTTAACCTGGTGATCAGTTAATTGATATTCACTTATCTGGCTTAATTCGTGTATACTTAAAATATTATTATCCAATTTTGATTTTTTAAAATTCCATTTTTTCTTTAATAATAAAGATTTAGCCTCATTAGGTGTTTTTGATTTTCTGATTATTGCAATTATTTCATCAATATTTTCAATAGAAATAAATAATCCAATTAAAATGTGCGATCTATCTTTTGCTTTTTTTAATTCAAAAAGAGTTCTTTTAACAATTGTTGTTTCTCTAAATTTAACAAAGATTTCAATAAATTGTTTTAGATTTAGTAGTTCTGGTTTATTTTCATTAATGGCCAAAGTATTAAATCCAAAAGAACTTTCAAGTGGTGAAAATTTATAAAGTTGATTAGTTATAATATCCTGATTAATATTTTTTTTTGTTTCAATTACGATTCTTACACCTTCTTTATTTGACTCGTCTCTCAAATCAGCAATTCCTTCTAATTTTTTTTCTCTTATAAGTGTTGCAATCTTTTCTATCAATGCAGTTTTGTTTGTTTGATATGGGACTGATTTAATTATGATTAATTTTCTATCTCTATTGCCTTCTTCAATATCTATTTCTCCCCTAATCTTAATTGAACCCCTTCCCTTTTCGTAACCGTTTTTAATGTCATTTTTACCTAATATTAACCCACCTGTTGGAAAGTCAGGTCCAGGAATACTTTTCATTATCTCGGCTATTGTAATGTTATTATTTTCTAAATAAGCCAAAGTTCCATCTATTACTTCACCTAAATTATGAGGTGGAATATTTGTTGCCATACCTACAGCAATACCACCCGCACCATTTACTAATAAATTTGGAAATTGCGCCGGTAGAACCACTGGCTCCGTTTCTGTATCATCGTAATTATTTTGAAAGCCTACGGTATTTTTATCAATATCAGAAATTAAATATTCAGAAATTTTTGCCAATTTAGTTTCTGTATATCTCATTGCAGCAGCTCTATCGCCATCCAGTGAGCCAAAATTACCCTGACCATCTAATAATTTGCTATTCATTGAAAAGTCTTGTGCTAAACGAACTAAAGCATCATAAACAGCTTGGTCTCCATGCGGATGGTATTTACCTATGACGTCTCCAACTACTCTTGCTGATTTTCTAAATTGCTTCGACCAGTCATATCCACCCTGGTACATGGCGTAGATTATTCTTCTATGCACAGGTTTTAAACCGTCTCTGGCATCTGGTAGTGCTCTTGATACAATAACACTCATCGCGTAAGACAGGTATGACGATCTCATTTCATCGCCAATGTTCCTATTACCGATATTTTTAATAGACATTTAAAAAATGGTTAAAATGGGACCTCATCATCAAGTTCATTTGATGAAACATTATTGTCACTTGGTAAAGAACTGGAATCTTGGTTCATACTACTATCTTCAACTTTGCTGCTTGCATTAGAAGCGCCAAGCATTGTTAGAGTTGAATTGTAACCTTGTAGAATAATTTGAGTACTATATTTTTCCTGTCCATTATTATCCGTGTATTTTGTAGTTTGAATTTGACCTTCTATATATACTTGAGATCCCTTTTTCAAATATTGCTGAACAACCCCAACCAAACCCTCATTAAATATTACTACCCTGTGCCATTCTGTCTTTTCTTTACGTTCACCAGAATTTTTGTCTTTCCAGGTTTCAGAGGTTGCGACACTTAATCTAGCAACACTCTTACCATTGGTCATTTGCTTGATTTCAGGATCGTTTCCAAGCCTACCTATTAATAAAACTTTATTTAAACTACCAGCCATAAGTAAATTTTTGTGATTTAAATTAGATATAATTTAACATATATCGTAGAAATATTATAATAATAATTAAAAAAACCATCAACAGGTATGCAAAAAAACATAGTAGTTAAAGGCGCAAAAGAACATAATTTAAAAAATCTTTCAGTTGAAATACCGAGAGAAAAATTAGTCATAATTACAGGTCTTTCTGGGTCAGGAAAATCGTCATTAGCTTTTGATACAATATATGCAGAAGGACAAAGGCGTTATGTTGAAAGTTTATCTGCTTACGCAAGACAATTCTTAGATAAAATGAAAAAACCAAATGTTGATTTAATAGAGGGATTGTCACCAGCTATATCTATCGAACAAAAGACTACCTCGAAAAACCCAAGATCAATAGTTGCCACTGTTACGGAGATTTACGATTATATGAGAGTATTATATGCTCGTATCGGCATACCCTATTCGCCTTTCACTGGTAAAGAAATTAAATCACAAACAGTTTCAGAGATTGTAGATAAAATTTTAAATTTACCAAAACCATCGAGGGTTACTCTTTTTTCACCAATTGTAAGAGGAAGAAAAGGAGAATACAAAAAAGAGATATTAGGATTAAAAAAACAAGGTTTTGAAAAAATAAGAATTAATGAAAAATTATACGACATTGAAGATACGCCAGTACTGAATAAAAAATTGAAACATAATATAGATGTTCAAATCGACAAATTTATAAACAAAAAAGAAGAAATTAAAAGAATATCAGAGAGTGTTGAGTCAGCTTTAAAATTGTCTGATGGATTAATATACGCTGAATATAAAAACGAAAATTTACCTAAAGAACACCAAACAAATGAAAAATTAATATTTTCATCTAAATTTGCTTGTCCAGAAAGTGGGTTCACAATTGAAGAGATAGAACCAAGATTATTTTCGTTCAACTCTCCTTTTGGCGCATGCACCGAATGTGATGGTCTTGGTATGGATTTGTTTGTTGACCCAAAATTAGTGATACCAAATGATAAAGTAACATTGGCTGACGGGTGTATAAAACCTTGGTCATCAAGCTCATCTTTATACTATGCTCAAACCTTATCATCACTAGCTAAGCATTATAAGTTTTCATTAAATGATCCTTGGAAAAAAATAGCAAAAAAAAATCAAGATATAATTTTGTATGGTTCAGGTGAAGATGAAATTAAATTTACATATGACGACGGGTATGGGAAATATTCAAGTACAAAAACCTTTGAAGGAGTAATTACAAACTTAGAAAGAAAATATTTAGAAACCGAAAGTGATTGGAAAAGAGAAGAAATATCACAATACCAAAATGAAAAAGAATGTGGTGGCTGTAATGGTTTAAGGTTAAAAGAGGAAGCTTTATGTATACAAATTAATAAAAAAAACATTAGCGAAGTAACAAGGCTCTCTATTAAAGATGCCAATATTTGGTTTACGGATTTGCCAAAGAAACTTAATGATAAACAAAATGAAATTGCTAAGCACGTACTTAAAGAAATAAATGAAAGGTTAAATTTTTTAGTAAATGTGGGATTAGATTATTTAAATTTATCTCGTGCATCAGGAACTCTCTCTGGAGGTGAGTCTCAAAGAATAAGATTGGCATCACAAATCGGTTCAGGTCTACAAGGTGTATTGTATGTTTTAGATGAACCTTCTATTGGATTGCATCAAAAAGATAATTCTAAATTGTTAGAAGCTTTAAAAAGGTTACGGGATCTTGGTAATTCAGTAATTGTAGTTGAGCATGATGAAGAGGCAATGTTAACCTCGGATCATATAATAGACATTGGGCCTGAGGCAGGTGTGAATGGAGGTAGAGTTGTGGCTCAAGGTAACATTGAAGAAATTAAAAAAAATAAAAATAGTTTAACCGGTGATTACTTATCAGGTAGAAAGTTTATATCAATTCCAAGATCAAGAAGGCCTGCAAAAAACGGAAGGTATTTGCAAATTACAGGATGTACAGGAAATAATTTAAAAAATGCAAATTTACATATACCGCTAGGCACTTTTACATGTGTCACTGGTGTTTCGGGTAGTGGGAAATCTACTGCAGTTTTACATACTCTTTACCGCGCACTTAATTTAATGATAAACAAATCTTACTCTAGAAAAATGCCACAACCTTTTAAGGGAATAAAAGGGTTTGAGTATTTAGATAAAATCATTGATATTGATCAATCACCCATTGGGAGAACACCAAGATCTAATCCAGCAACATATTCAGGTGCATTTACGCCAATCAGAGACTGGTTTTGCGGATTGCCAGAGGCTAAAAGCAGAGGTTATAAGCCAGGTAGATTTTCATTTAACGTCAAGGGAGGTAGGTGTGAAGCATGCGAGGGAGATGGTGTTATAACTTATGAGATGCATTTTCTACCAGATGTTTTTGTTCAGTGTGATATTTGCAAAGGAAAGAGATATAATAGAGAAACTTTAAGTGTTACATACAAAGAAAAAAGTATAGCAGATGTGCTTGATATGAGTGTTGATGAAGGTGTTAAATTTTTTGAAAATATCCCAATAATCAAAGATAAGCTACTTACATTACAAAAAGTTGGTTTAGGTTATATAAAGATTGGACAGCAAGCTACAACATTATCGGGTGGTGAAGCGCAAAGAATAAAACTTGCTAAAGAACTATCTAAAAGATCAACTGGTAGAACAATATATATTTTAGACGAACCTACTACAGGCCTGCATGCGCATGATATTAAAAAACTTTTGGAAGTTCTCCAAGCATTTGTTCAAAAAGGCAATACAGTTTTAGTTATTGAACACAATATGGATGTAATTAAAACTGCTGACTGGCTGATAGATATGGGTCCTGAAGGAGGGGTAAACGGTGGTCACATTTTATTTCAAGGTAAACCAGAAGATTTAACAAAAGTTAAAAATAGCTATACGGCACAATATTTAGAAAAAATATTAAAAATAAAAAATAATAAATTAAAAAAATCTGCCTAGGGTGAATTGTCTACGACTTCATCCCAATTTCTTTTAACATTAAATATTAATATTAAAGGAGAGGCTATGAATATTGAAGAATATGTTCCCACTATTACGCCCCAAATAAGAGCAAATGAAAAACCTCTTAAAATTTCACCTCCAAAAAAATATATAGCTGTAAGAGCCAATAATGTAGTAATTGAAGTTTTTAAAGTTCTTGGTAATGTTTCGTTGACGGAAAGATTAATAAGATCTGTAAGATTTATAGTATCATCTTTTTTTAAGTTTTCCCTAATTCTATCATAGATTACCACGGTATCATTCATTGAATAACCAACTATAGTAAGAACAGCCGCAATTATAGAAAGATTAAACTCAAATCCAATAATNCTGAAAGTTCCAAGAGTTAAAATAACGTCATGTAATAACGCNACAATGGCTCCTAAGCTAAATTGCCATTCAAATCTTAACCAAATATAAAAAAGCATTAAAATTAGGGCTATAAAAACCGCATATATNCCCGCCTCTGTTAGTTCTTTGCTTATTTTTGGCCCAACCATTTCAACTCTTCTAAAATTTATACTTTCATTTAAGTCTTTTTCTAAACTGCTCTTAATGTTTGATATAAAATTGCTTTTACCACTTTTCTTCTCTAAAATTGCTAANTAAGTTTTATTATTTCCAAATTCTTTTACCTTAATGTCTCCTAGATTTTGTTTTAATAACGACGATCTTATTTTATCGGAGGTTAAACTTTCGTTAAATTGCATTTCAATAATAGTCCCACCTTTAAAATCGATTCCAAGATTTANGCCTTTCGAAAATAAAGAAAAAATTGAAACCAATATTAAAATAAGTGACAAACAATAAAACTTTTTATATTGCTTTATAAATGGAATATTTGTTTTATAAATATTCATCAAATCTTTAACTCCTGCCCCTTTTTACTTTTTATATAGAATGAAACAAACATTCTACCTAGCACAAATGTAGTAAACAGTGATGTTATTATTCCAGTCGCCAGTGTAACAGCGAAACCTTTAATTGGTCCGCTACCAATAAAATAAAGGACAAATGCAGCAATTAATGTTGTAATATTTGCATCCAATAAAGTAGTCAAAACCTTTTTGTAGCCGTTATCAAAAGCAATTAAAATATTACTCTCCATAGCCATCTCTTCTTTTATTCTTTCGTAAATCAAAACGTTTGCATCCACGGCCATACCAACAGTTAAAATTATTCCCGCAATTCCAGGTAAGGTTAATGTTGCTTCGATAATTGTTAAAATACTTATTAATAATATCAAATTTATAAAAAGAGAAATATTAGCGAATAAACCAAATATTTTATAATTATAAAAAATATACAGGATTACCAATATAAAACCGATAACTAGAGAGACTATACCTTTATCTATACTTTCTTGACCAAGATCCGGGCCAACTGTACGTTCTTCAATTATTGACATTGGAGCTGGTAAAGCTCCTGATCGCAAAACAATCGCTAAATTATTTGCTTCTTCTACACTAAAACTTCCAGATATTTGTCCGTTACCGGTAGTAATTGCATCTCTAACTACAGGAGCACTTACTACTTTATTATCAATAATTATTGCAAGTCTTTTCCCAATATTATTTTTGGTAGCATAAGCAAATTTTTTTGCACCAAAACTATCTAATTTAAAATTTACAACAGATGAATTGTTCAAATTATCAAAACCCGGTTGAGCATCTGTCAAATGTTCACCGGATAAAACTAATTTTTTTTGAACATTGTNTGTTTCTAATTCATTTTTTGTTTGCAATTTTTCATAGCTAGTTTTTTTGGCATTGTTATCGGCGATAAATCTAAAGGTCAATTTTGCTGTAGTTCCAATAATTTCTTTAATTCTTTTAGGATTTTTAATGCCGGGAAGTTCAATTAATATTCTTTGTTCTCCTTGTGCAATTATAGTTGGTTCCCTAGTGCCAAGTTCGTCAATTCTNGAACGAATAATCTCAAGAGATTGCTCCATTGCATTTTTTTTTATTCTTTTTTTATATGCCTCACTTAAATTAATTATTATTTTGTCATTTAAAATCTGATAATCCAATTCTTTATTTGTCTCATCAATATTTTCATTTAAATTATTTTCATTTAATAATTTTAAAATATTTTCTTTATTGTCTAGGTTAAGCCGTATAGAAATAATAGATTCTGTTGTTTCAAAGCTTTCATAATTAATTCGTTCCATTCTTAATTTTTTTTTCAATTCAAAAGATTTTGCTTCTAGCTTGTCTTTAAATAAAGGCTTAGAATTCACTTCTAACAAAAGATATGAACCACCTTGTAGATCTAAACCTAAGACAATTTTTTTTTTAGGTAAAAAAGATAAATTTGAACTAAACAGATTGGGTAAAAAAAATAGAATACCCAATATTACAACAAAAATTATAGAAAAAATTTTTAATTTAGAAAAATGTAGCACTCTAAATTATTTTTTAGGTTCTGTTTTGCTTAAAACCTGTGAGATTGTACTTTTAATAACTTGAACGGATACATTTTCTGAAATTTGAATTTCAGCTTTGTCACCATCCACTATTCTTGCTACTTTGCCCACAATGCCCCCTGCAGTTACAACATTATCACCACGTGATAGTGCATCAACCATAGCCTTATGTTCTTTAATTCTTTTTTGTTGAGGTCTAATCAACAAAAAATAAAAAATAACAAAAATTAAAATTAAGGGTATGAATTGCCCTATAGCTTTTCCATCCATGAACGAAGTATTTAAACTAAATGGATCATAATACAACCCATTATTATTGATCTTCCAAGTAATTTTTTATTTTTTTTACAATTTTTATACTTTCTAAATTCAAATTTTGACCATTCATAACAAAATAGTCNGTTAATATTTTNTCACTAAAATCAAGCAATTTTTCAAATTCATCCAATTCTTTTTTTGATAATNCATTGCAATTTTTCTTAAAAAATCCTCCTAATACAATGTCCATTTCTTTGGTACCTCTGTGGGAAGATCTAAATAATAATTTTTTTTAAAAAGTCTGTATTGCTCACAATGAAAATAAATATAAAAATAATAAATATAATCAATGAAAAACAATCTATTTAACTCAATAATNGAAGTAAAGGGTATTGGTCCNAAAATACAAAAAAAATTAGAAGAAAAAAACATATCAAATAAAGCTGATCTTTTGCTAAATCTTCCTACCGGGTCAATAGATAGAAGATTTTGCCCAAAGCTTGATCAATTAGAAATTGGCAAAATATCTACAATTTTTGCTACGCCAATTAAGTACAATTTTCCAAGAATTAGAAATTTACCATCCAGAGTGACGTGCAAAGATGAATTCAGCAAAATTGATTTAGTTTTTTTTAATAGTCGTGAAAATTATATTAAACAAATATTACCTTTAAATGAAGAGGTCGTAATAAGCGGTAAAGTTAATCTGTATAAAAACAAATACCAAATCACAAATCCTGATTATGTAAGAACAATAGATAAAGGACTTAATATTCAAAAAGTTATGTCTAGATATTCTTCGATTTCAGGAATATCAGATAAAACTCTTCAAAAAATTTTCAGCGAGGAGGCTAAAAATATTGAAGAAGTTGAGGATTGGCACGATATTACTTTTTTAAAAAAAATGAACTGGCTATCATGGTCAGAAAGTATTAAGAGAATTCACAATCCCGTTGAGACAGAGGATGTGGAAAAAAACTCTTTATATTATGAACGTTTAGCTTACGATGAAATTTTTAGTAATTTATTAATATTTAATGAAATAAAAAAAAGAATAGAAAAAATAAAAAAAATACCAAAAAAAATATCAATACAAGAATTGGAAACAATAATCCNAGTAATTCCGTTCAACCTTACCTTTGACCAAAAAAATTGCCTAAATGAAATAATCAAAGATATGATGTCAGAAAAAAAAATGATGAGAGTCTTGCAGGGAGATGTTGGNTCGGGTAAAACGATTATCGCACTTATAGCATCATATTTAAACTGTAAATCAGGATACCAAAGTGCGATTATGGTACCAACAGAAATACTTGCAAATCAACATTTNAAAAATTTTTTAAAAATTTTAGATAATACAAATATTAATATAGAAGTTTTAACAGGAAAAACAAAGTTAAAGGATCAAAAAATTATCAGAGAAAAATTAAAAAACAATAAAATTGATATCTTGATCGGTACACATTCTTTGTTTCAAGATAAAATAGAATTCTATAATTTGGGATTAATCGTAATAGATGAGCAGCATAAATTTGGAGTCAAGCANAGAGTTAATTTATCTTTGAAAGGTACAGACAATACAGATGTCGTNCTTATGACAGCGACACCTATACCAAGAACTCTTATTCTTACTAATTATGGTGATATGAATATTTCTACAATNAAGAAAAAGCCTTTTTCTAATAAGAATATAACAACTCTTATAAAGCCATCTTTAAAAATAGACGAGGTAATAAAGTTTATTAATGAAAGATTAGATAAAAATGATCAAGTATATTGGGTTTGCCCGTTAATTGATGAAAGTGAAAAGTTAAAATTAACNGCAGCCATCAAAAGGTACGAATCTTTGAAGAAAAAAATTAGTTATAATATTGGACTAATTCATGGTTCTCTTAAAAAAGAAGAAAAAGAAAAAATAATGCAAGATTTTATAAATGGGGATGTCAAAGGTATTATCTCCACTACTGTTATAGAGGTTGGTATCGATAATCCTAATGCAAATACCATTGTCATTGAAAACGCTGAACGATTTGGCCTCGCACAATTGCACCAACTAAGAGGTAGGGTTGGTAGATCTGGCAATCAAGCGAATTGTATTTTGTTGTATTCTTCAACAATTTCTGAGACTGGTAAAAAAAGATTGAAAATTATGAAAGATTCTAATGATGGTTTTTATATTTCTGAGGAAGATTTAAAACTCAGAGGATATGGAGATATTATTGGCTATCAACAGAGTGGTGAAAAAAACTTTATGATTGCAGACCCTATTTACCATTCACATCTTTTTGAGCTTGCGAAAAACAACCTAAATTTACTTCAAGAAAATGATCAAAATAAATATGAAACACTTCTAAAGATTTTTAAAAAAGATAAAATTCTTAATATTATAGATACCGGCTAAGCTATTTTTTTGTATCCAATAGCAGTTTCAAACTCATTAAGTCTCTTATAAATAGATCTTAACTCCGTAATAGTTGTCCAATTTTGAGTAAATAAAGAAAAACTACTATGAACCCTTGCAAAAGCATTTGATACCTGAATAACAAAGCCTAAAGTGATAGCACCAGTGAATAAACCTGGGGCCATAACAAGATAAGGAACTATTACCATAAATTGATCATAAATATTAACCCAGATATCAAAATATCCATAGTGAAGAAAAAGTCGATGATAATTAAATTTTATTCCTGTAAATAATTCAAAAATTGTATCAGGTTTAGCATAAGCATCTCTATCATCTTCTCCATAAACTAATTCCTTTCTAAATTTGGCTTCTACTTTTTGATTATTATACTCTAATCCGGGTAACTTAATACCGACAAACCAACTAATAATTAAACTTCCAACACTTGTTGCAAATGCTACCCATACAAGTGATCCTGGTATATTTTTTAATAAATCAATTTCTACTTTTGAAGATAAAGACCAAAGTATCGGTGTAAACGCAATTAAAGTCATAATTGCTCTAACAACTTGAAGACCTAAGCTTTCTACAATTTTTGCAAATCGCATTGTATCTTCTTGCAATCTTTGTGCAGATCCTTCAACCTTAACTCTACCAGAAGACCAAATAGGTATGTAATCAAATGTCATAGCCTCTCTCCATCTAAATGCATATAATCTTGTAAAGTAAGCGGTAATTGTAGCTAAGATAACGTACGGCATTGCTAGATAAGCAAATTCAATAATTTTATCCCAAAACATTGAAATGTCATTTTCAGTAGGTTTTTGCAATAGATCATAGAAACCTTTGTACCATTCATTAATTTTAACAGTGATTGTAACTTGGACCAAAAGAGATAATAATAAAAACAATCCACCACCCCAAGACCACAAAAACCATTTTTTGTTAAGGAAAAAGCTTCTAAACATTTTTATGAGAGGAAATTGTCTGCATACGATTTAATAATTTTTTTTATTTTTTTGGCTTCTGTTATCTCGTAATTAATATTATTTTTCTTAGCATAATTTATTGCAGCATTTTTATTGACAAAAAAAAGTTTTACTTGAGATTGCGTATCGGCAGAGCTTTCCCAGTTCATTAAATGATCGTAATTATTGTTTTCTTTAATAAATTCTAATACCCATTTTTTACTCTTATTCAGACCTGACTGAGTTGCGGTCTTAGATGGCATGTAAATTTTAGCTTTTTTCATATTTGTTAAATTTTGGTCGGGGCAGCAAGATTTGAACTTGCGACCCTCTGGTCCCAAACCAGATGCGCTACCAGGCTGCGCTATGCCCCGACTGATAACTTATATACATTTTTTATTGATCTTTTAAAGAATTAAGAATTTCATTTTTAAAATGAAAGTGGTAATAAATTATTATGATCCTAAAAATTTCATCGTTTTTCAAATGGTATATCAAGCATGAAAGTACTGCAGGCATAACTTTGCTTGTGATGACGATTATTGCTTTAATAATTAGTAATTCTGTACTGTCTGAAGACTATTTCAAAGCATTAAAGACATATTATTCATTAGGTTTTGGAGACTTTAAACTTAAATTATCTTTATTTCATTGGATCAATGATGCCTTAATGGCAATTTTTTTCTTAGTAGTAGGACTAGAAATTAAAAGGGAGTTTGTGGAAGGTGAATTATCTAGACCAACTCAGGCTGCACTACCAATAATGGGAGCTGTTGGCGGTATGTTAGTGCCAGCTTTAATATATGTAGCTTTTAATATCCAGACACCGGAAACATTAAGGGGATGGGCAATACCATCAGCAACGGATATTGCATTTTCTATTGGTATATTATCTTTATTGGGATCAAGAGTCCCCTTGTCTCTCAAAGTATTTTTGGTTGCTCTTGCTATTATCGATGACATGGGCGCTGTTATTATTATAGCAATATTTTATACAACTGAATTAAATACTACATACTTGGGCCTAATGTTTGCATGTTTTGCTATACTTCTAATTCTAAATAAATTTAACGTTAAATACTTCTCGCTATATCTTTTTGTTGGAATTTTTATGTGGTTCTTTACACATGAGTCTGGTGTTCATGCTACAATTGCCGGAGTACTTTTGGCAATCACTATACCACACAAACAAGATTCATCTCATCATGGTAAATCAATGTTAAAACATGTTGAGCATACTTTAGCCCCTTATGTGTCATTTATAATAATGCCAATATTTGCTTTCGGAAACGCTGGTGTTAACTTTGATGGAATGTCATTTGCGCAGTTTTTAGAACCAGTTCCAATTGGAATTTGTCTTGGATTATTTATTGGAAAACAAGTCGGAGTATTTATTTTCTCAGTTGGTGCAATTAAATTCGGATTAGCAGAAAAACCTAATGATGCAAGTTGGGGAAGTTTTTATGGCGTTGGTATTCTTACTGGAATAGGTTTTACTATGAGTTTGTTTGTTGGAAATTTAGCATTTCCTGAGTCGGAAATTATAGACGGAGTAAAAATTGGCGTTCTATTAGGATCACTATTTTCAACATTGGCTGGTTATGCCTTATTGTTGATAACAACTAAAAAAAAGAATGCGATCGCTTAAATTACTAATTTTAATTATTTTATTATATAGTCCAGTAAGTGCAAATATGAAAAATGCTTTTGATTTTAAATTTAATTCAATAGATAGCGAAGAGATAAACCTATCTAAATACAAAGGTAAAACTATACTAGTAGTTAATGTTGCAAGTAAATGCGGTTTTACAAATCAGTATGAAGGTTTGCAGTCTTTATGGGATAAATATAAAAAAAAAGATTTTGTTGTAATAGGCGTTTCTTCTAATGACTTTAATCAGGAACTCCAAAACAAAGAAGAGGTAAAAAAATTTTGTGAAGTAAATTTTGGCATTAATTTTCCAATGACTGATATTACAAATATAAAGGGTGAAAATGCACATCCATTCTTCAAATGGGCCAATGATACAGCTGGATTTAAGCCTAAATGGAATTTTTATAAAATATTAATAAATAAATCTGGTCAAATAGAGGATACATTTGGCTCATTAACAAAACCTAATAGCTCCAAACTAATATCCGCTATAGAAAAAATTCTATGATAGAAAAAATAAAAAAAAATAAAAAAATATTAATATTAATTGCCCTAATACTGATTATAGAATTTTCGGGACACGGTATTTTTGCATCACTTATAAGACTGGTTTCTTAAAAAAATAATAAAAAAGTTTTATTAACATTCCTACTAAACAATAATTATAAAACTAAATCTGCTGACAAACGTCTTTTACTATTGGAGTATTTGAGCAGTCATCACACTTTGTAATTTGCACTAAACATCCGTTCTCTGTTTGTGAAAAATCAACAGTTTTATTACATTTTGAACAAGTGGAAGCTAATGTCATTCCACATTTTGTACAGCTTGCAGTATTTATATTTTTCATAATTAACTCCTGCTATTTATTTATAAATTATTTATTAAATAACAAGATAGAAAATAAATTATCTTTGTTAATGATAATCATTATCAAAACTAATAATAAAATTTATTTATTAAATATACAGCAAAGACTACAATTAAAGCGTATTCAAAATAATACTTAATTTTTATTATTCTATCGAAAAGGTTGCTTTTGTTTGATAAATATTTTTTTCCAATAAAAAACAGTATTTCTATTATTAGAAAAGTTACTAATAGACTAATAAATGTTTTTTTTAATCCAAAATTAGTGACTCCAAAAAAAATACTTGAAATTAGCGTTATATAAGAAATTTTTATAACAAAAATAGTGAGTATGATGTTTGTTTTTTGTGAAAAGTTTTTCTTTAATTTAATAAAAAAAAACGACCATAAGCATGCAAAAATAAATAATGTGAATTCAATCATAAATTTGGCGGTCCCTAGGGGAATCGAACCCCTCTTTCATGGATGAAAACCATGTGTCCTAACCGATAGACGAAGGGACCGGAATTTAATCCTTTTATTTAATATTGTTATAATATCAATAAAAAAAATTAGTTTATTAATTGAATATCTTCAATTATTAGCTCGATATTTGTTTTGCTATTCCATTCATTTAGCTTAATTTTGCCTGCGACATTAAAATTTTTTTTATAATCCAGTAAATAATTTCCAATATCTTTATTTTTTGAATTAAAACAAATTGCATTCAAATAAAAGGATCCTTTTTGGATCACGACCTTCACATGATTATTGTTAGTTTCTATTACCTTGCAAACTTTAAAATTTTCAAAAGCAAAGACTGGTTCTTTGTTTCCAGATCCGTATGGTTCAAGAGTATTTATTTTATTTATTAATTCATTATTGATTGCTGAGCTTTCTAAATATGAATCTATATATAAAAGGTTATTATTATCTCTTTTAGATTTATTATAGATTTTTATTAATTCTGTCTTAAATTCATTTATTTTATCATACTCAATACTAAAACCTCCTGCCATTGGGTGCCCTCCGCCCTTTATCAAAATACTCATTTGTTTACATTTTGTAATTGCTAACCCGATGTCAAAACCAAAGATGGATCTTGCAGATCCTTTACAAATTGAACCATTTTGTGAAAGTATAAAAGCTGGTCTATTATAATGTTCTTTTAATCTACTGGCAACAATACCAATTAATCCTTCATGCCAATCATTTTTAACAAGAAATATTATGTCTTCTAATTTTTGTTTATCAACTAAATTTATTGCTTCATTGATAATGTTGCTCTCAAGATCTTTTCTTTTTAAATTAAGACTATTAAGTTCACTTGATATCAAATACGCTGTTTCTGCATCATCAGTAGTTAATAACTTATAACCTAAATTAGATTTTCCTATTCTCCCACCGGCGTTTATCTTTGGGCCTAACACATATCCAATTTCATAAGTTGATAATTTTTTATTAATTTTAGAATAATCAGTTAAAGTTTTTAAACCTAGATTGTTTCTTCTAGCGGCTATTTTAAGACCCTGATAAACAAAAGCTCTATTTAAACTTATTAATGGAACTACATCACAAATAGTTCCTAACATCACTAAGTCTAAAAATTCAAACAAATCCGGTTCATTAGTATTCTTTATTTCAAAATATTTTTTATCTCTTAAAAACTTATTTAAACCTGCAAGAAATACAAAAAGAACACCAACAGCACAGAGATAATAATAATCATCATTTTCATCTAAACGATTTGGGTTGATTACAGCATCGGCAATTGGCAAGTTCTCCTGTGATTTATGATGATCAATAACCACAACATCAACATTCTTTTCTTTTGCAAGCTTTATTGCCTCAAAAGATGTCGTTCCACAATCTAATGTAATTATTAACTTTACATTTTCTCTTATTATATTTTTAAAAGTGTCAATAGATGGTCCATAACCATCTTTTTGACGGTCAGGTATAAAAACTGAATAATTAACATCTAACTTTTTGAAATATAGTGACATCATTCCAGTAGATGTGGCTCCATCGACATCATAATCTCCAAAGATACAGACTTTGCTATTATTGTTTATATGCTTGTAAATAATCTTCACTCCTTCATCGCAATCTTTAAATTGGAACGGATTGGGTAAATAATTTTTGATCTTTGGTTTTAAAAAACTTTCAACTTCATTTTCTTTAAACCCTCTAATAGAAAGTAGTTTAGCTGTGAAAAAATCAAGATCATATTTACTAGAAATAAGTTCTAAAAGGTTTTTGTCGTATTTCTTAATTACCCACTCTTTACCTTGGACAGAGGAGTTTTTCATAACTGATATGTTTTTTTAACTTTTTTAAAGAATTTTTGAGAATAATGTAATGCAAAAGTTTCTGTTTCGTATTCTTTGTCTTTTAATTTTACTCCTGAAACTAATTCACCGTCTGTTACACCTGAGGCGCAAAAAATTACATCGCCCTTAACCAAATCATCTAAATAATATTTTTTATCAAAGTCTTGAATTCCAAGATTTGTTGCTCTTTTTATTTCATTATCATCTTGAATTTTTAATCTTGCTTGAAATTGTCCACCCAGACATTTGATAGCCGAAGCAGCTAGAACCCCTTCTGGCGCCCCTCCTATTCCAAGGTACATATCGACTTCAGAAGTTTTTAATGATGAAAAAATCGATCCAGCAACATCTCCATCTGATATTAGTTTTAATTTTGCGCCTAAAGATTTGGCGTCTTCAATTAAATGATTATGTCTTTCTCTTTCCAATAAACAAACACAAATATCTTCTATGTTTTTTTTCTTTGCTATGGCTAAATTTTTAATATTGTTTTTAATATTTTCATCTAAATCAACAATATTATTTGGAAGATTAGGACCAACCGAAATTTTATCCATATATGTATCTGGAGCTTGTAAAAGCATACCTTCTTCTGAGATTGAAATTACTGATATGGCATTTGGTTGGTTGTTTGCAGCTAACGTAGTTCCGTCCAATGGATCAACGGCAATATCTATCTTGGGATGATCAGATTTACCCAAAGTCTCGCCTATATACAACATTGGTGCTTCATCCATTTCTCCTTCGCCAATAACGACTTTGCCATTAATTCTCATGCTATTTAATTGTGTTCTCATGGCATCTACGGCAGCTTGATCTGCAGCATTTTTGTCTCCTTTGCCTTTGAATAATGAAGATTTGTAAGCTGCAACAGCAGCCACATCAATTATTTGATCTAATAGCTTAGGATCTAGCATTAAAGTTTTTTCAAATCCCTAACTCTTATCATCACTATTTTTTTAAATAATTTTTTATTAATCGATAAATTTCTTAGCACTTTTTTTATATTTAATTCTTTTGATACATGTGTGATCAACATTATATTAGCTGCACCAGATTTTGACGGAGTTTGTAGCAAATTAGCAATACTAATTTTATTTTTCGCTAATGCTAAAGTTATTTTTGATAAAACACCAGACACGTCCTTGGTTAAAAATCTAATATAATATCTAGAAATATGATTATCGAAATTGATTAAGCCCATTTTTTTCTTTGCAGATGGTGCTAAGCCAAAAGAAAACTCATCATTACCCAGCATTATAGAAGTAATGTCAGAAATTACAGCAGATGAAGTTGGCCCCTTTCCTGCTCCAGGCCCCTCATATATGGTTCTTCCAATTGGTTGGCCGTCAACTACAACAGCATTAATAACATCGTCTATGTTTGCAACATCTATGTCATTTGGGATCAAACATGGATGTACACGCTGTTTAACTTTGTTGCCAATTTTTTCAGCAATCGCTAATAGTTTGATTTTATAGCCTAAAGATTTAGCAAATTTTATATCCTCTAATTCAATATTACGAATACCTTCAACTAAAAAACCTTTATTTATAATTTTGGATCCAAACCCAATTGAACTTAAAATTGATATTTTATCTGCTGCATCAAAACCATCTACATCAGCAGTTGGGTTTGATTCGGCATATCCTAATTTTTGTGCATCCTTTAAAATGGTCTGAAAACTTTCATTTCTTTTTTCCATTTCGGTTAATATGAAGTTTGTTGTTCCGTTTAATATTCCATAAATATGACTTAGTCTATTTGCTATTAGGCCTTGTTTAATTGATCTTATTATTGGTATACCGCCGCCAACAGCTGCTTCAAACAATAGATTAACACCATGTTTTTCAGCTAAAATAGATAGGGCATCGCCATGCTTAGAAATTAATGATTTATTAGCAGTTACGACATGTTTATTTTTTTTTATTGATTCAAAAACAACTTTTTTTGCAACACCTTCAGATCCACCTATAAGTTCAACAATGATGTCGATCTCAGGATTATTGATAATTTTAAAAATATTCTTTTCAAAAATATTTTTAGAAAATTTTACCCCCCTGTTTTTTTTAATATCTTTTGCACATATTTGGGAAATATTTAATTTGAACCCAGTTTTTTTTTTTATATCTGAAGCATTTTTTTTTATATTTTTATAAACTTCAAGACCAATATTACCAAGACCAATAATTGCTAAATTAAATTCTTTCATTAAACTAATCCTAATTGTTCATCAAAACAAAACCTAATATTAAAGTTTTGAATTGCCTGTCCCGCAGCTCCTTTTAACAAATTATCTATACTTGAAGATATAACAAAATGGTCTTTTATATTGCTATTGTTGATAGAAATATTAACTTTATTTGTATTGATCACCTCATTAGTATTTATCATTTTAAATTTAAAGATTTTGATAAATTCATCATTTGCATAAAATTTATTTAAAACTTCATAAATTTCATCAATATTTTTAAGTGATTTTACATATATAGTGGAGAGCATTCCTCTAAAAGTTGGTATCAAATGAGGCGTAAAAGTAATTTCTAAACTGTGATCTGAGAACTGTGAAGAATAAAAATTTATTTCTGGCATATGTCTATGGTGACCAACGCCATAAATGGCAATATTTTCATCAATGTTTGGATAATCTTGATTGTTATAAATTTTTTTTCCAGCTCCAGAATATCCAGATTTACTATCTGCTATAATGTTATTAGGTTCAATAATTTTATTTTTTAATAGTGGTATTAACGGAATAAGTATTGATGTCGGGTAGCAGCCTGGACAAGAGATGAAATTGCTGTTTTTAATATTTTTTCTAAAAATTTCTGACAAACCATAAACTGTATTTTTTTGTATATCTGGACTTTCGTGTTTAACATTGTACCATTTTTCGTATATTTTTATATCAGGTAATCTGAAATCTGCTGATAAATCGATAACCACAATCTTTGGAGATATATTCTTTGCTATTTTATGTAATTCTGAATGCGGCAAAGAAGAAAAAAAGACATCGCAATCATTTATCAAATTTAAATCAATTTTTTTTAACTTTGGTAAATTAGATATTTTTTTTGGTAAATTTTTGTAAATATCTTCATTAATACTATCCTTTACAAATAAGTATTTTATATTAGCAAAAGGATGTTCATAAATTTTTTTAATTAATTCCAAACCTACAAAACCAGTAGCTCCTGCAATAGCAATATTTAATTTCTTAGCCATATTTCCAAATTTAAATGTGTTTGATTTTAAAACAATAAAAAACTAAAAGAAGGTTATCTTTTAGAAAACTGGAACTTTCTTCTTGCTTTTCTTTGTCCAGGTTTTTTACGCTCAACCGTTCGTGAATCTCGTGTGAGCATTTTGTTTTTTTTGATGACTTTTCTAGTATCAGGCGATGAACCAACTAATGCTTTGGAGATACCGTGTGTTACTGCTCCCGCTTGTCCACTCATTCCCCCACCTTTTACAGTGCATACAATATCGAACAATTCTTTAGATTTAGTAATTGTTAAAGGCTTTTCAATAGCTAATTGATGAATAGGTCTTTTGAAATATTGTGAATAATTTTTACCATTTACAAATATTTTTCCTGAACCTTTTAACATCCACACTCTTGCCACCGCATCTTTTCTTTTACCAGTAGCATAAATTGCATCTTTAGATATTTTGATTATTTCAGAGCTCATATTTAGTTATTTCTAATATTCTTTTTATTTATTTTTCCAAAATCAATATTTTCAATTTTTTGTGACTCATGAGGATGATTGTCTGATACGTAAATTTTTAATTTTGTAAGTTGTTTCTTTGAAAGTGGACCTCTTGGTAACATTCTTTTAACTGCAAGTTTTAAAATTTCCTCAGGTTTGTTTTTTTCCGCTAGATTGCTGGGAGTTCTCTCTTTTAACCCACCTGGCCAACCAGTATGTTTATAATATTTTTTATCTGTAAATTTCTTTCCAGTAAATTTGATTTTTTCAACATTTGTTATTACTACAAAATCGCCATTGTCCATATTCGGTGTAAATGTAGGTTTATTTTTGCCTCTTAAAATTTTTGTAATTTCTGCTGCAAGTCTACCGACAACAATATTAGTCGCATCAATATGATACCATTTGTTATCTAATTCGCTTTTTTTAATAAAATCTGTCATTTCGAAAGCTGCTAATTACTGTTTATAATGTTAGCTGTCAATTAAGTTTTGTTGTTTATTGACGTAAAATAGCGTGTATATAGTACAGGATATTAGCAATATTGACCCTATCTGATGTAAACTTGCTAGGTATATATTTAAATTGCTAATTAAAGTAAAAATTCCAAGTACAACTTGAATACATATCGCAGAGAATATTAACTTAAATGGTTTGGTAATATTCATTCTTCTAAAATAAAAAAAGTAAATAGAAAACGTATATAAAATAATAAAGTAAGCCAATAAACGATGTAACAATTGAACATACGAAGGATTACTTAATGATTCTATTGAAATAATATTTTTAATATTCACGTCATTTGCTATAAATTGCTCGTTCATAAGTGGCCATGTTTGATAAAGTAATCCTGCATTTAAACCAGATGTAAATGCACCCCATATAATTTGCACTAAAATCAATATGATTAAAAAAAGAATTAAAATTGTTGCAATTTTATAATTTAAAAAAATCTTTTTTTTGTAATTTAATAAAGACCAAAATATCATGCAGTAAATAATGATTGCTAAAGAAAGGTGAGCAGCAAGTCTATAATGTGAAACGTCTGTATCTGATACGAGACCACTTTTAACCATATACCAACCCATAAAACCTTGTAGTAAGAAAAATATAAATATTAATAAAAAAAAATATGTCTCATTTTTTTTTATTTTATTTTTAAGAAAAAAATAAACAAAGGGAATAATATAAAATAATACCAAAAATCTTGCTAATACTCTATGAATATACTCCCACCAAAAAATAAATTTAAATTCACTTAGACTCATTCCATAGTTTATTTTTTTGTATTCAGGTATCTGTTTATAAAGGTCAAAATATTCATTCCATTTATTTTGATTAAGTGGCGGTAAAATTCCAGAAAATAACTCCCATTCTGTAATTGATAATCCTGAACCAGTAAGACGGGTAAGACCGCCAACCCATATAAGCAATATTAACAGTAAACATGAGGACAGTAACCACAAAAAGATATCTTTTTTTTGATGTATTTGAAGCATAGATTTAGATATATATTTTAAATGAAAAAAAAAATAAGCAAATTGTCACCTGGAAAAAATTTAGAAAAAGTTAGAAATAATATTGATAAATTAGACTTTCAGATTCTGAAAATATTATCAAAAAGGCGAAAAGAAGTATTAAAAGTTATAAAATTCAAACCAAAAAGTAAAATAGTAGATCAAAAAAGAATTTCAGACATGATTAAAGTAAGAGTGGCAAGAGGGAAAAAATTAAAAATAGAAGGATTTATTATCAGTAATATTTGGTTAACTATGATTAAATCTTTTATAAAATTAGAGAGAAAAAAATATAAATAATTATTTACTATGCGGTGGAAGTTTTTTTTCCACAAACCATTCATGTTTTCTGGTAGCTGGATTGTATTTTTTTAATTTTAATTTTTCTTTTGCCTTTTCGCCTGCTGTTGGCTTGTAAGCATAATAATAATGTTTGCTATTTGGTTTATCTTCTGGAACTAGTCTTACTTTTACTGAACTTTTTTTAGCCATTAATATACTTTTTTAGATCTTTTATTTTGTTTTTTAAATTCATTATTTTTTCTGCGTTTATATTATCATCAGATGTGCTGTCAACAGAGTAATTTTTATTAGTTAATACTTTTTTTGAACCCTTAATTGTATACCCATCCTCTCTTAGTAATTTTTTAATCTTTTTAATATATTCGATATTTTGACTAGAATAATAACGACGACCTTTATATACAAGCGAAGGTTTGAGCTCATTAAAATGCTTTTCCCAGAATCTAAGAACATGAGTTTTTTTCTTTCCAGTTTCAGAATCAACCAGACCAACTATGTCGCAAACTTCTCCGATAGTTTTATAGGCATCCCTAGATTTCATTGTTTATTAATTTTTCTAGATAAAAATTTAGATGGCTTAAATGTAATTACTTGTCTAGAAGATATCTCCTTTTCTTCTAGGGTTTTTGGATTGCGTCCAACTCTCGATTTTTTTTGTTTAATATCAAAAGATCCAAACAAAGATAACTTGACCTTATTGCCAAGCTCAAAATTTTTTATTAAACTTTCAAATATTGAGTCAACAAACTTAATACATTCGTTTTTTGATATTCCAAGCTCTTTATGAGTCAACTCATAAAGATCCTGTCTTGTTACATTATTTGACATTATTATTAATAAAATTATTTTTAATTTTATTAATAAGATTACCATTAATAATTTGATAAGACAAATTTAACGAATTATAAAAGGCAAAAGCATCGGCACCGCCATGGCTTTTAACAACAGGGGCATTTAATCCTAAAAAAATTGCACCATTGTATTTTCTTGGATCTAATTTTTTTTTAATTTCTTTAAATGCAAAATAACTAAATAAATATCCAATTTTAGATAAAAATGAACTAGAAAAGGATTTTTTGATTTCTGTAGTAATAAAATTAGCGGTTCCCTCCGCTGTTTTTAAGGCGACGTTTCCAGTAAAACCATCAGTTACAATAACTTGTACATCTCCATTTTTTATTTCATTACCTTCTACGTAACCTTTGTAATTAAAATTTAAATTTTTAGACTCTTGTAATTTTAAATGTGCATTTTTGATTGAATCATTTCCTTTAATTTCTTCAGATCCAATATTTAATAATCCAGCAACTACTTCACTTTTGTTTAAAATAGTTTTATATAATGCAGAGCCTAAAATTGAAAACTCCACAAGATTATTTTCATTACACTCAATGTTGGCGCCCAAGTCCAACACTATACTAAAATCCTTAAAATTTGGCCAAATCCCAGCCAGTGCAGGCTTGTCAACACCGTCTATCATTTTTAATATTAATTTGGACATAACCAATAATGCCCCTGTATTTCCAGAAGACACAACGATATCATTCTCCCCTGATTTAACAGAGTCAATTGCCATCCACATGCTGGTTTGTTTTCCAAGTTTTATTGCATCTCTTACTGATATATCGCCTGGTACTTTATCTGGTGAGTGAATTATTCGGCAATTGTTATCTTTTAAATATTTATATTTTTTCATACAATTTAAAATTACGTTTTCATCACCGTATATATTTATGTGCACATCAACATTATTTTCAAATAAAAGATTAATACCTTCTAAAACTTTTTCAGGTGCGTTATCTCCTCCCATTGCATCAACTGCAATGCTAAATTTTTTGGTCATTGATGAATTAATTTTTAGGCTTAAATATTTGTTTACCGTTATACATTCCAGTTTTCATATCCACATGATGAGGTAGTCTAAATTCACCACTCTTCTTGTCCTCTACTACATTTTTAAAATTTGCAGCAAGATGAGATCTTCTTTTTCCTCTTCTGGAGACTGATAATTTTCGTTTTGGAACTGCCATAAGTTATAATAAATGGTTAATTAACATTTAATCAAACATTATCAATAGATAAATAATTGATTAAATAAACAGAAAAATCGTCAATTTTTCTTACTTCTACAAAATATTTTCTTAAAATATTTGATTTGTCATCATTGGTTTTTTTTGAATAATCTTTAAAATCCAATAAAATTGAATAAAATTTTGTCACAATCACTTTCATTTTTTTGTTCACTGACATGTCTCCATATCCAAGTTCTCTAAGATCTGTTTCAATTCTATTAAAAATATAATCAAAAAGTTTTTGATAACTGTCATCTTTTTTTTCTAATTTATTGAAAATTTTTGACAAAAAAATTAGGAAAATTAATATTTTATTGTTAAGGTTGTCATCAATATAATTTTCAAATATGGCTGGATTTCTAGCATCTACTAGAGTTTTGTTGTATATATTTAATATGTTCATTTTTAAAAAATTTTTAATAATCTTATTATCACTAATAATAATTTCTTGTACATTTAATAAAGTGGACAACGTACATGGTGTTTCAAATTTAAAAAATAAAATTCTACTAATAAAAACCGATAAAACAAATAAAAACGACATTGTTCGAATATTAGGTCCAATACCTGTAATAGACAAAAAAGAGAATAGATGGGCATACTTTGAAGTAAGAGAAACAAAAACAAAAACTGGCAAAAAGGCTATTTATGTAAACGACTATGTTGAAATTTACTTCGATAAATATGGAATAGTAAAAAAATTTGAGCTTTATACTCTCAACAACATGAATGATATAAAGTTTGCGAAAGAAAAAACCAAGTCCCTGGGTGTCAAAGACACATTCTCCAAAAATCTCTTAAGTTCTACAAGAAAAAGAATGGAGAATGCGCGAAAAAAATTTCAAAAAAAATAACTAATTAATGAGAAATAATTGCCAGAAGCAATAATGCCACAATATTTGTTATTTTAATCATTGGATTTACCGCGGGTCCAGCAGTATCTTTATAAGGGTCACCAACCGTATCACCAGTGACTGCTGCTTTATGTGCTTCAGAACCTTTTCCACCAAAATTTCCATCTTCAATATATTTCTTTGCATTATCCCATGCGCCACCACCAGCAGTCATTGAAATAGCTACAAATAGACCTGTAACAATTACTCCTAATAACATTGCTCCTAATGCAGATAATGCAGATGACTGATCTGCAATATTTAGTACTATAAAATAGACAGCAATTGGTGAAAGAACAGGAAGTAGAGAGGGTACTATCATTTCTTTAATTGCAGCCTTAGTTAATAGATCAACTGCCTTTGCGTAGTCTGGTTTTTGTTTTCTTTTCATAATACCTGGCATTTTTTTAAACTGTCTTCTAACTTCATTAACTACCGATCCTGCTGCTCTACCTACAGCTTGCATACCCATAGATCCAAATAGGTAAGGCAATAAGCCACCAATCAAAAGACCTACTACAACATAAGGGTTTGATAAATCAAAACTCACTTCTATACCGCTTAATGCAGATGATTTTTGAGCAGAAAAATATTTTATGTCCTCAGTATATGCTGCGAATAATACCAGTGCACCAAGACCAGCTGATCCGATGGCATAACCTTTTGTAACAGCTTTAGTAGTATTGCCAACTGCATCTAGGGCATCAGTTGTTTTTCTTACGCTAGAAGGAAGTTTTGACATTTCAGCAATTCCTCCTGCATTATCTGTCACCGGTCCGTAGGCATCTAAAGCAACTACCATTCCTGTTAATGCTAGCATACTTGTAACAGCAATAGCGATTCCAAATAAACCAGCTAAAGTATAGGTAGAAATAATACCCACTACAATTATCAATGCTGGCAAAGCTGTAGCTTCCATAGATACAGCTAATCCCTGAATAACATTTGTACCATGTCCAGTAGTTGATGATTTGGCAACTGATTGTACTGGTCTGTAATTTGTACCTGTATAATATTCAGTAACCCAAATAATTAATCCTGTAATTACCAATCCAATCACTGCACAATAAAACAGATCATTCCCCGTGAAAGATTGTCCAGCAACTTTATAAACTTTTTCTAAACCAATAACAAAATCAGTTACAGGATGCATTGCTGCTAAAGATAATATGGCTGTTGCAACGAAACCTTTGTAAAGTGCGCCCATAATATTTTTACTTTTTCCTAATCTAACAAAAAAAGTTCCGATTATAGACGTTAAAATACATACGCCACCAATCGCCAATGGGTAAACCATCATGCTCTGATTACCAGTAAAAAATATTGATGCCAAAACCATAGTAGCAACCAAGGTAACAGCATATGTTTCAAACAAATCAGCTGCCATACCTGCACAGTCTCCAACATTGTCACCAACATTGTCTGCAATAACTGCAGGGTTTCTTGGATCATCTTCTGGTATTCCAGCTTCAACTTTTCCAACAAGATCTGCGCCCACATCTGCTCCTTTAGTAAAAATACCACCACCTAATCTTGCAAAAATAGAAATTAGTGAAGCACCGAATCCTAATGCAACTAATGCATCGATAACTTCTCTTTCGGATGAGTTATTTGCAACTAAAAACTTATAATAAACAGTGATAGATAATAAAGCCAAACCCGCAACTAGCATTCCAGTAACTGCCCCAGATTTAAATGCTATATTTAATCCTTTTGCCAAACCTTTTCTACTAGCTTCTGCAGTTCTAACATTTGCTCTTACAGAAATAATCATTCCTACGTAACCAGCAACACCTGATAATGCTGCACCAATTAAATATCCTACTGCAACTAAAGGACTAAATAAATATCCAATTAAGACGAGTACAACAACACCAACAATAGCTATAGTTTTGTATTGTCTGTTTAAATATGCTTGTGCCCCTTCTTGAATAGCACCGGCAATCTCTTGCATAGTTTTATTACCTGCGTCAGATTTTAATATTTGACTACTTGCAAGCCAACCATACGCAACTGCAGCTACTCCGCAAATTATTACATAGTTAATTATTTCTGCTGGGTTCATGAAAATATCTTCCTTTATGTTCTTGGTTTAAAAAGACGCTAATGCCAAAAATTGAGGATAAAATCAACTTAAATAGATTGCTTAATAGCTTTTGCTGCACTATCTAAGACCCCATTTACAAGCCTTTTTTGATCATTGCCGTAAAATTTATCAGTAACGTCCAAATATTGATCAATAACAACTTTAAATGGAACTTTTTTGCAATATTTAAGTTCATAAATTGAACTCTTAATTATAATTTTTAAAAGCAAGTCTAAATTTTTAATACTTAATTTGTTTGATAAATTGTCATTCAATAATTGTTCAAGTTCAGCATTTTTTTCAAAATATCCCGTAAATACTTTTTTTATATGTCTTACAAACGGATCTTTACCAAAATCAATTGACCCATCAGGATTGCTTGTTTTTTCGTAAATTTTTTGAACTAACTTTACTCTGGTCGTAGATTTCATTTTAAGTATTTTAAAACAGATAAAAGAGCTTTAGCCGCCTCAGCACCTTTGTTTTTTTTGGATGAACTTCGCAATTTTGCTTGTTTTTTATTTAAACAATTGAGTACTCCATTCGCTATAGGTAGTGAGTATTTTATGGATAGATCCATAATTGAATTTGAAATACTTGAAGAAATAAAATCAAAATGCGGCGTTTGACCTTTTATAATACATCCAAGAGCTAATGCGGCACAATATTTTTTTGATTTTAATTTAATATTTATTAGCTGAGGAATTTCAAATGATCCATCTATACGATGTAATTCGTATTTAATATTATTTTTTTTTAGGATATTTATTGATCCTTTTAATAAAGATTTTGAAATATCTTTATAATAATCAGAATAGACGATTAAACAGGTTTTCATTTAAAAATTTCTTGTCTTTTAATTTTAATACCAAAGCCATCCAGACCTACTATCTTTTTTTTTGATTTTGTAACTAAAATTAAATTGTTTAATCCAAGTTTTTTAATGATTTGTGCACCAACTCCATAATTTCTAATTAAATTTGCTGGAGACTCTTTTTTAGAATTCATAAATTTTATAACATTATTGTACTCATTTATTGCGTAATCCTTGATGATAATTAATGTAAAACTATCAAACTTGTATAAATAATTTAAAGCCTTTTTTACATCCTTGATTTGTAGAATATTTTTTTTTCTATCATAGTTTTTTAAAGAAAGGACTCTAACTCTACAATTGTTATAATCTATATTTTTACTTGAAATAGCCAAATGATCTTGCTTGTCAATTGTATTAATAAAGAACTGTTTTTCAAAGCTTTTATTTTTAAATTTTAATTTTGTTTTACGTATTAATTTAATAAAATTCTCTTTTTTTAATCTGTACGCAATTAAATCTTCTATCTTAGCAATTTGTAAATTGTGCTTTTTAGCAAATTTAAAAAGTTGGTCCCTTTTAGCCATGGATCCATCATCATTCATAATTTCACATATTACTGCTCCTAAGGAATTTGATGCCATCTTTGCAATATCAACAGAAGCTTCGGTGTGACCCGTTCTTATAAGTACGCCACCTTTTTTTGCAACTAATGGAAAAATATGACCAGGTGAAACTATGTCTTTCTTTGTTGATGCTTTTTTAATTGCAGTCGAAACTGTTTTTGATCTATCAAACGCAGATATTCCAGTAGTGACACCTTTCTTTGCTTCAATGCTGACGGTAAATGCTGTACTAAATCTAGTTCCATTCGAGTTAGACATTAGTTTAAGACCTAGTTTATCTGATTGCTTCTTATCTAGGGCTAAACAAATTAATCCTCGACCATATTTTGCCATAAAATTTATTTTTTTTGGAGTACACTTATTAGCTAAGAAAACTAAATCGCCCTCATTTTCTCTGCTCTCATCATCAACTAAAATAAAAATTTTACCTTTTTTTGCAAAATTTAAAAGCTTTTCAATATTACAATATTTTTTTTTCATTTTTTTAGAAATTTCATCAACAGATCATACTCTAAATTGACATCCATATTTTTCTTTAAAAATTTAAAATTTGTTTTATCAAATGTATGTGGAATAATATCAACTCTAATACTGCTATTTTTAATTTCATTGATTGTTAATGAAACGCCATTAATTGCTATAGATCCTTTGCTTACTAAATATTTTTTAAATTTTGATTTAAATTTAATCCAAAAAATCCACGAATTTTTGTTTTTACTAACGGACAAAATTTTACCAGTATCATCAACATGACCCTGTAAAAAGTGACCTGCTATTTCGTCACCAAATTTGAGAGATTTTTCTAAATTTAAAATTGTCCCAACCCCCTTATTCTGCAGCGATGATATTTTTAATGTTTCAGGTGATATATTAAAAAATAATTTTTTTTTACTTTCGGACTGTTTTTGAATTTTAGTTAATGTTAAACACACGCCATCTATTGCAATCGATGTGCCAATATCTTTTTTAATTAATCGTAAATTGCTCTCTAGAACAAATGTATAATTATTATTTTTATTTACAATTTGATTTAATTTAGCGGTACTTTGTATTATCCCTGTAAACATATCTAGGTTTGTATTTTAAAATAGTATTTTCTTCTAGTGAAATTATTTCATTTGGCTTAATTTTTAAAGAATTTATAAATCTTCTTGCGTCTAACAGCCCATGTTTTTTAAAAAAATGTTTATTTTTTACAACATAAAGTTCATTAATCAATTTAGCTTTCAAAAAACTTTCTAAGGTATGAATGCCTCCCTCAATTAATATTTTTTTACAGTTTAACTTGTAAATTATTTTAAGAATTCTATGGCAAACCTCATCTTCGTTGAAATCAAATCTTATTAATTTAAACAATTTGCCTAGCTTTCTAACTCTTTCTCGATCTTTACAATTATGAAAAATATGAGAATTTCGAAGACACGGGTTCTTTAATACTTGAGGATTAATCTTCAACTGTTGATTGATACTAAATATTTTTATTTTTTTTTTAATTCCTTCAATTCTTGAGTCTAGCTTTGGGTTATCATCGTTAAATGTTTTCTGACCAATTAATATGGAGTCTGATTTATACCTTAGCAAATGAGCAAACTTGAGAGCATGCTTACCTGTAAAAAGTTTTTTTTTGTCATGTTTTGAAAAACCATCTCCACTTAATGCAATTTTTGAAACCACATAGGGTATTTTTGCTTTTGATGAAAAATTATGTATTTTTGAAGAATTAGACTCATTATTCTTATAAAAAATTTTTACATTTTTTTTATTTAAAAAAATTTTTGTTTTGCCTTTGACACGATAATCAAAATCTTTACTGTTTGTGTAAACATTTTTGATTTTTTTTTTAAGAATAATGTCAACACAGGACGGATTTTTACCTTTATGACAACATGGTTCTAAAGAAGTGTATAGATTGCTATTATATATATTTTTACGATCTTTGAGCAGCTTGTACTCAGCATGAGGTGAACCATCTTTTCCTGTGTAAGAAGTCGATATATTGTTTTTATATACTAGCACTGCACCAACACAAGGATTTGGAAAAGTTTCAAATTGATTTATTTCTGAAAGTTTATTTGAAAGTTTTAAAAAATATTTATTTAGCTCTTTACTTTTTGCTTTGCCCATTTATCTTATCCACAAATTGCTCAAAATCTTTAGCTTCTTTAAAATCTGTGTAAACTGAAGCAAACCTAACATAACCAACATGGTCTAATTCTTTTAAACCATCCATAACAAATTTGCCTATTGTGGACGACATAATTTCATTTTGACCAAGATCTTCTAGACTTCTATAAATTTTAGATACAAATTTTTCTATTGTTTCACTATCAATTGGTCTTTTTCTTAATGCGGTAATTACTGACCTAGCTAATTTTTCTCTATCAAAAGAAGACTTTCTTCCGTTTTTTTTGACTACAGTTAATTCTCTAAACTGGACCCTTTCGAAAGTTGTAAATCTTTGTTTGCAGCAACTGCTAAGGCGCCTTCTTCGAATTGCTGTTCCATCCTCTGTTGATCTAGAGTCAATAACTGATGTATCTTTTTCTTTACAAAATGGACAAAGCATAAATTAATAGATTGGAAATTTCTTGCAAAGTTCAATAACTTTTTTCTTCACTGAGTTTTCAGCCTTAGAATTATCATCTCTACTATTTTTTAATCCACTCAATACTTCATCTACTAATTCAGCTACAAGTTTAAATTCTGCTAAGCCAAAGCCTCTTGTGGTGCAAGCTGGTGTTCCTAGTCTGATCCCCGAAGTTATCCAAGGTTTTGCCTCATCGTATGGTATACCGTTTTTATTGCATGTAAGGTTCGCATTTACTAATGATTTTTCCGCTTCTTTTCCTGTTAAGCCTAAAGGCCTTAAGTCAATTAACACCAAATGTGTGTCTGTCCCTCCAGAAAAAATTTTATATCCAAGATTTTTTAAAGTTTCAGATAAAATTTTAGCATTCTCAATAACATTTTTTGCGTAAACTTTAAAATCACTCTGAAGTGCTTCTTTGAAACACACTGCTTTGGAGGCAATAACATGCATTAATGGGCCACCTTGCAATCCAGGGAAAACTGCTGAATTAAATTTTTTTGCTAGTTCTTCATTATTGGTTAATATTATTCCACCTCTCGGACCTCTTAAAACCTTGTGCGTAGTTGAAGTTACGACATCAGCATAATCACATGGATTTGGATAAACTTTACCTGCTACTAAACCCGAAAAATGAGCCATATCAACTAATAAATATGCACCAACACTATCTGCTACTTCTCTAAATTTTTTAAAATCTATTATTCTTGAGTACGCACTACCACCTGCAATAATTAATTTGGGTTTGCATTCTTGTGCTAATTGCTTCAATTGTTCGTAATCTATGTAACCTGACTCTTTATCGACACCATAGGCTACAGCATTAAACCATTTGCCTGATTGCGCTGGTGGTGCACCATGAGTTAAATGTCCACCCTGATCAATGCCCATTCCTAAAATTGTATCTCCAGGATTCAACAATGCTAAAAAAACTGCACCGTTTGCCTGGGCACCTGAATGAGGTTGGACATTTGCAAATTTTACATCAAATAACTCTGTAGCTCTTTCAATAGCTAGAGTTTCTGATTTATCTACAAATTCACAACCTCCATAATATCTTTTGCCCGGATATCCTTCGGCATACTTATTTGTTAAGACTGATCCTTGTGCCTCGATAACAGCTTTCGAAGCTATATTTTCAGAGGCGATAAGTTCAAGGTGGTTCTTTTGACGATCCAATTCTTCCATAATGGAAGAGTACAATTCTGGATCGCTTTCTTTTAAATTTTGTTCAAAAAAAATATTATTAACTTTTAATTCTTTAGACATTATTAAATTTTTTTACCCTTCTAGAGTGTCTACCTTTTAAAAATTTAGTTTTAAAAAAAATATTCACTATTTTTAAAGCATTAATTTTATTTGTCACCCTTGATCCCAAAACTAAAACATTCGAATTATTGTGCTCTCTGGCTAATTTGGCTGTTTTTGCATTAAAAACTAAAGATGCACGTACTTTTTTATATCGATTCGCTACAATTGACATTCCAATCCCAGTCCCACAGATCAAAATACCAAAATTACTGGATGATATTTTTTTGGCAAGTTTCTTTGCATAATCGGGGTAATCTACTGAACTATTATCAAATGGACCATAATCTAATACTTTAAATTTTTTTTTACACAAATAATTCTTAATTATTTGTTTTAAATCATATCCTGCATGATCGGAAGAAATTAGTACAGAATTTGTGATATTTTTTTTTACCAAGATAAATATATTTTATATTAATGCTTAAAAATCTCAACTTAACAAATAACAAAAAACTAACAATTACTCAAATTGTTAGAAAATTTTTTTTATAATATATTAGGGGCTTAAGTGTTTTTATATTTGATATTTTTTTTATTTTTAAAAAAAAAGTGAAATGGTCACCTGCCTTAATTTTCTTCAATTTTGTACAATATAACGAACATATAGACGATTTCAAAATTTTTTTAAGCTCCATGTCGCTTACCTTATCTTTATTAAATGCAATTTTTTGAGCAAATTTTTTTTGGTTTTTGCTAAGTAGTACTATCATTTGATCTTTGGAATTCTTAAAAGCATTAAATTTGCTTGAGTTTTTATCTAAACTCCAAAGAACAAGTGGTGGTTTTAAAGAAACAGATGTAAATGAATTTACTAAAATTGCTTCGTATAATTTTTTTCTTTTTGAAAAAACACATACTATACCAGTTGGATAATTAGATAATGCTAATTTGAATTTATTTAATTTCATAAAACAAAATTATCATCAAAACCTCTAAAGAATCTGACATTTTTTAATTTAATTGATTTACCAGCTTTGCCCCTTTTGGATAAATACTTCTTTAAATTTTTATTAACTTCAAATTCTCTTTTTTGGTAATCATAAAATGCTAAATCGTTTTCCAAAGTATTGATTGAAGATAACTTATAACCTCTGCCCTTAAAAGCAATAAGACCAGAGCCTTTTTGTAAAATAGGAATTTCTTTTGAGTCAAAAATTATTAATTTATTATTTACATCATCTTTAAAAAAAACAGCTAAATACTTATCCTTCTTATCGTCAAATAAACATGATGTTGCACATTCATCATTTTTCTTAACGTTGAATATTTTTTTTCCTGATTTTTTATTACTAAATAAATCAATAGAGTTCACAATGAAAACAAAACCTTCTTTAGATGCTAATACAATTTTGCTTTTTTCGAAATATTTAAATGCATCAACAATTTTTTCATTTTCTTTAAGTTTTAAATATTTTGAAATTGCAATGCCCTTAATTGAACCAAACTTCAGCGCCCTGCAATCAAGAATATATGATTTGCCAATATTTGATATCATACATATCTGATCAGTGGTTTTACAATTTATTATTAAATTTGAATTAGAATTTTGCTGCAAATCATTAGTTTTAAAATGACCTTTTTTGGCTTTTAAGAATTGATTATTAATTAACGATAAATTAATGTTTTCAACAACTTCCAATTTAGAAACCAATTCATCTTCTGTTAATACTTCAAACTTTTCTAATGCTGATTTTCTTTTGCCATATGTAGAATTATCACCAAAATGTAATAACACTTCCTCATATTCTTTATTTATTTCTTTTCTTTGTAGCAATTTGGAATTTAAAATTTTTCCAATTCTTTTTTTTTCTGTTTCTAATAATTTAAATTCTTTTTTTATTCCAATTTCTTCTATTTTTTTTAAATTTCTCAATCTCATTTCTAAAATTGCATCTACTTGAATGATTGAAAATTTAAATTGTCGCAACAATTCTCTTTTAGGATCATTTGAGTTTCTTATTATTTTAATAATTTTATTAAGATTTTTATATACAATTAAAAAACCTTTTAATATTTCAAGTCTTTTTTTTATTTTACTTAATTGAAACCTTAAACGATTATTAAGTATATTATAGCGATGCTTTAATAATGACCTTAATATATCTTTAAGATTCATTATTTGAGGTTCGTTTTTTTCATTTAAAACATTCATATTAAGAAATGATTTATTTTTCAGCTCAGTTTGTTCAAATAAAGAATTCATTAGATCGTTTGGATTAACACTTCTATTTTTAGGTCTTAAAACAATTCTTATTCTTTCATCAGACTCATCACTAACATGTTCTAATAACTTATTTTTTTTATTAATTATTACATTCGCAATTTTTTCAATTAGTTTTGATTTATTTACAGAGTATGGAATTTCTGTAACCACAATTTGATATAAGCCTCTTCCTAAATCCTCTATTTTATATTTTGATTTTATTTCAAAAAATCCTCTTCCAGTATTATAAGCTTTGTAAATTTCCTTTTTGTTATTATTTAAAATACCACCAGTAGGAAAGTCTGGACCTTTAATAAATTTTAATAAATCTCTTATCGTGGAAGTTGGTTTATTATTTAAGTGAATTAACGCCTCACAAACTTCATTAACGTTATGGGGAGGAATTGAAGTGGCCATACCCACAGCTATCCCAGAAGATCCGTTAGCTAAAATATTTGGAAATAATGATGGTAAAATTTCTGGTTCCTCAAGTTCACCATCGTATGTCTTTTTAAATTTAACAGTATCCTCTTCTATGCCGTTTAAAATAAATTCTGAAATTTTAGTTAACTTTGTTTCAGTATAACGCATAGCTGCAGCATTATCTCCGTCTATATTGCCAAAATTACCTTGTCCTTCTATCAAAGTATACCTAGTAGAAAAATCTTGTGCTAATCGAACGAGTGCATCATAAACTGATTGATCTCCATGTGGGTGAAACTTTCCGATTACATCACCAACAACTCTTGCAGATTTTTTAAATTGCGATTTTGGACTGAGATTTAATAAGTACATTGCATACAGTAATCGTCTATGCACAGGCTTTAACCCGTCCCTCACATCGGGTAGCGCCCTTTGTGTTATAGTTGATAATGCATAAGCTAAATATTTTTTTGCAAATTGGTGCCGAAGCTCGCCTTTAATTATATTGCTACTCATTCAAATATTTAAGAATCTTTAATCTGTTTTTAAAATTAGATATATTAATTACATCCACTAATCCATCAGTAATTATTTGCGTATTTAAATCAAAAATTATTTTCAAGTCATCAAATAAAAAGTCAACATTATTGCCAGATAAAAGGTCTTTTATTTTAGTATTTAGTTCAAGATCGTCCAAATCAATTCCATATCCCATTTTTTTTAAAAAATTGAATTCCCATAAAAGATATGGTTTCAGACTATCTGATTCTAATTTTCTTAAAAATAAATCGAAATCTTCAAATGTTCCATCGTAGGTTTGGCGTTCAGGCATAACTTTAGAAATTAATTCAATAGAAGCGAGTAATAGATTCAATTTAATATATTCATTAAAAAATTTAATTGAGTTATTTTCAATTAGTTCCATGGAAAAATAACCTATTCTATCTTCGCTTTTGGAATTGTAGTGTACCTTTATTTTATTTCCTAATTGCAAATCAGGTTTCTTTTTTTTAGAAGAACTTCCGAATAATAAACCAGAGTAACAACCGTTGTTTTTCGTAAAAACTTTAATTATTGATGTGTTTTCCTTTGAGGATACCACGGAAATTAAATAACCTTCATCACTCCAGCGCATCTACTTAATTTTTGAAAGTTTAATTTTAATAAAAAGATTAACTTTTTTTTTCATAATTTTTTCAAGCTGCAATCTTGAATATGTTCCAATATTTTTAATCATATGCCCTTTTTTTCCTAATATTATCTTTTTGTGGGCTTCTGAACGCACAATAACAGTTTGATTAATTGTTATAAATTTTCCACTTTTAATATTATTTGTAATGATTAAACATTTGTACGGAATTTCTTTATGAACATAATATAGCAAAGCCTCTCTGGTTATTTCAGAGAAAAATTTTTCTTTGGTAGTTTTTCTTGAAAGTTTATTGGAACTCTTTGTTGTATTCTTTTCTATAAATCTTAATATTTTTTCAGTATTTTTTTTTTTTAATGCTGAAATATAAAAAATTTCGTCAAAACTATTTAAAAAATCGATAACTTTTATTTTAGATAAAATTTGATCATTATTTAATTTATCGATTTTATTGAATACCAAGATTTTTTTTTTAAATTTGCTTAAGTTATCTTTTATTTTATCTAGATGTCTAAATTTATTATTTATATCTAAGATAAAAATCACAATATCCGCTCTTTCAAGACCTTGTAACGCTTCTCTTAAATAGTTATCGTTTATATTGTCCTTATAAAAACCGGGAGTATCGATAAAAATCATCTGCGTATCTTTATAATTTATTGAAAATTCAATATTAAAGTTCGTTGTTTGTATTTTCTTAGAAACAATCGAAACCTTTTTTTTGGCAAAACAGTTTAATAGTGTAGATTTTCCTGAGTTTGTAGGCCCAGACAAAGCAATAAAAGAGGTTTTCATTATTTGATTTTTAAATGATCTAATAGTTTTTTTGCAGCACTTGTTTCTGCATTTTTTTTAGAGCTCCCAGATGCAATAAAGTTTTTTGTTTTTTCGA
This sequence comes from Pelagibacteraceae bacterium, assembly GCA_002684895.1. GTDB lineage: Bacteria > Pseudomonadota > Alphaproteobacteria > Pelagibacterales > Pelagibacteraceae > HIMB114. Next base: position 50,174 of record NYVZ01000018.1, on the reverse strand, counting down.
TAGATACAGAAACTTTAAAATTGGGCCTGTGCGAAGGACCAGAATTAGAAATGTATTTATACTCTGGTAATTTTTTAAATAATTTAAGTGAATATTCCTGCAATTTCGTTTTTGGATCAATTATTACGCTTTCTGTTTTTTTCAATTTTTCACTCCAGATTTTTAAAATAAATTTTTTAGTTTGATCAAAACCTTTATCCATAAAAACAGCGCCTATGATTGACTCGCAAAGGTCACCTAAAATTTTTCTTTTACCAGCATTATTTTGTTTTTGAGCTTTGCTTAAATTTAGAAACTGGTCAATTTTCAATTCTGATATAACTTTTGAACAGGTTTCTTTATTAACTAGTGATGCAAGTTTTTTATCTAAATTACCCTCAGTATCTTTAGGATAAGTATCATTTAAATAACTTGCTATTACCAATCCCAAAACTCTATCACCCAAAAACTCTAATCTTTCATTATTTAGACTTATATTTATAGACCTACTTTTATGTGTAAATGCTTGTTTGAGTAAAATTTTATTCGAAAATTTTATACCAAGAATCTTTTCTAATTGGTTTATATCGTTAGCTCTCATCAAATAATTTTTTTTAAAATTCGATTAAATCGTATAGATCTATGCCATTTCCATAATGTAAAAAAATTACCTATATTGCTATTATTTGAAAAAAATAAAAACCTTGCTTTACCTACTAGGTTTTCTTTTTTCACATATCCAACACTCATTAAAAATCTACTATCTTTTGAACAGTCTCGATTATCACCTAAAAAGAAAAAATGATTTTTTGGAACAACATATGGGTCAGTATCACTTGATGAGTTCTTTTCAAAATATGCAATTTCGTATTGACTCTCTTTATTAATCTTTTCTCTATATATGTTTACTTTAATACTTTCCCTGCCACAAAAAACATTGTCTTTCCTTATAAATTCTTTAATTATTTTTTTTTTATTTACGTAAAGATCGCCCTTTATAAATTGAACTTCATCTCCAGCTTTTCCTATCATTCTTTTAATATAATCTGTTCGATTATCTGCAGGTGTTTTAAATACAATAACATCACCTCTTTTTGGCTCTTTATAAAATAATCTATCATTCATTATTTTTGGACTAAAAGGAAAAGAATGACGACTATAGCCATAGGAATATTTTGTCACAAATAATCTATCTCCTATTAACAAGGTATTTTCCATAGATGAGGATGGAATATAAAAAGGTTGCAAAAGCAATGATCTTATAATTACAGCTAAAATCAACGCTATAAATAAAGTTTTTAAATTTTCTAATATTTTTTTTTTTCATTAATAAATTAATTCGATATAATAACCGTAGCCGTTGCGAAAGGATAATCATCACTGATTGATAAAAAAAATTTGATTTTTTTTAACCGCAATTTAACCAAAATACGTTTTTCAACATTTTTATCTAATTTAATTTTAGGTGCACCATTTTTACTATGATCAATATAAATTTCATTAAAGTTTACAGTTTTTCCAATGCCGGTACCTAGTGCTTTAGCAAATGCCTCCTTAGCTGCGAATTTTTTAGCAACAGAATTTGCTGTTATTTTTACTTTATTTTTTTCCTTTTTGTGAAGAATTTTCAATAAAAATTTACTTTTGTTATTTGATAACATCTTCTCAATTCTTTTTATATTTACGATATCGATGCCTAAACCAACAACTGGCATACTAGTTTATTATTCTCTTAAATTTTTTAATAACTTTAGAAAAACCATCAAATAAACTTTCTCCAATTATAAAATGGCCGATGTTATATTCGTTTATATTCTTAATTTTTTTGAGATATTTTGTTGATTGAAAATCCAGTCCGTGACCTAGATTAAATTTCATTTTTGTTTTATCACATTCAAGTCTACATTTCCTAATCTTGTTAAACTCAATGATAATTTTTTTTTTATTTTTCTTTTTTAATGCATTTGCAAATGATCCAGTATGTATCTCAATAGCATTGGCACCTAATTTGTGAGAATTTTGAATATCCTTAATATTTGGATTTATAAATAATGAAACTTCTATTTTGTATTTTTGTAATTTTTTTATTATTTTTTTTAAATTTTTTTGAGAAAGCTTTAAACCACCTTCCGTAGTGATTTCTTGTCTTTTTTCAGGTACAATACATACATACTTAGGTGATAATTTAATTGCAAAATTTGTCATATCTATTGTAGGGGCCATTTCCAAATTTATGGGTTTTTTAATATTTTGCATAAGTTTGATTGCATCTTTTTTTTTAACATGCCTTTGATCCTCTCTTACATGAATCGTAATTGAATCAGCGCCATATTTGATAACTTCTTTAGCAGCTTTTAACAAAACTGGATGATTTTCACCTCTTGCATTCCTTAATGTTGCTACATGATCAATATTTACTCCAAGTTTGCTTTTCATGAATTTAGTTTTTTCTACTACCAGGTTTAATAGGTTTAATATTTTTTAAGTGCTCTGGTAAATCATTCTCGGAAAAAACAGGAAAATTAAAATCGATTTGAGAAATAATTTTATTAATTTTAGAGCTGCCATTGGATCGGTCTACTATACAGGCATATCCAGCAATTTTTGCTCCTAAATCCTGCAAACATTTAGAACATTCTAGGCTTGATTTACCGGTTGTTATAACGTCTTCAATAATCAATATTTTTTTATTTTTACAATCAAAACCCCTTCTTAAAGTAAACTCATTATTTACACGCTCTACAAATATATTTGGAACATTTAAAAATTTTGAAACTTGATAACCAACTAATAGTCCTCCGAGTGCTGGGGAGGCAACAAGGTCAAAATCTAATTTTTCATTATCAATTTTTTCAGCTAAAGATTTACATACTTTTTCTGCTGAGTCTGGATACATCATTAACTGAGCGCACTGTAAATATTTTTCACTCCTTAAGCCAGATGAAAGAATAAAATGACCCTCTAATAAAGAGTTTGTTTTTTTTAGGATTTTTATGGTCTCTTCTTGTGTTAACATTAGTTTGATTTTCTATGCCTTATAATTTTAAAATTGATAGATCGTACTTTTAATTCAGAAATTAAATTTGTAAAATCCTTTAAGTTTTTAATTTCAACATCAAAAATAAAGCTTAAGAAATCTTCTTTTTTATCAACTAATTCAACATTAAAAATATTGCATTTATGCTTGCCAATTAATGTACAAATTTCACCAAGTGTACCAGCTTTATGACTTAACAATACCCAAATACTCGACTTATGAATCCTGCTCTCATTTTGAACAGGTAGTTTGTCATGCCAGTATCTTCGTATCGCACTTCTAGCTTTGCCTGTTTTGGCATATGATAACCAGTGATATGAAGGGGACTTTTTCGTTGAACTTAATATTTCTACGTGGTCTCCATTTATTAATTCGGTTTGAAGGGGCGAATGTTTGCCATTAATTTTACAGCCTGTGCATGTGTCGCCCAAATCTGTGTGTACTGCGTAAGCAAAATCTACGGGAGTAGCTTTCTTTGGCAATCTAATTACTGCACCATTAGGAGTAAAGCAAAATACTTGATCAGAATATAATTGTAACTTTGTATATTCATAATAATGTTCTGGATTTTCACCAGATTCTAATAGCTCAACCAAATCACTAAGCCAGGAATACTCATAGCTGTTTTTTTTGTCGATATTATCGCTCTTTTTATATAGCCAATGCGCAGCCACACCTCTTTCTGCATAATCATTCATTTCAGATGTACGAATTTGAATTTCTACTCTTTGTTTTTTTGGTCCAATAATAGTTGTATGAATAGATTGATACTTATTTGATTTAGGAGTTGAAATGTAGTCCTTAAATCTACCTGGAACAGCACTCCATTTTCCATGGAATACTCCCAAGGATTTATAACAATCCATAATATTCTTTGCAATAATCCTAAAACCAATTAAATCTGTAATCTGCTCTAAAGAAACTCTTTTTTCATTTACCTTTCTCCAAATTGAAAAAGGAGTTTTTTCTCTACCAATAACCTTGGCATCAATTCCGTTGTCAATTAGTATGCTTTTAATTTCGTGTATTACTTCATTGAAAATTTTTAATCTACTTGGTGCTATTTCTTGAACTCTGTTGGTAATTAACGAGCGTGCCCCATCATTCAGTACAGCAAAAGATTTATCTTCGAGTTCATCGCGAACTTTGTGCATGCCCATTCTTTCTGCTAATGGAGCATATATTTCCATCGTCTCACGCGCTATTCTCTCTTTTTTTTCTTGAGTACCTATTGAGCTGATAGTTCTCATGTTATGCAATCTGTCTGCTAATTTAACTAACAAAACTCTGATATCTTTAGATGTTGCTAAAATAAGTTTTCTAAAATTGTCACCGGCAGTTAAATTTTTTTTTTCTGATTCTAATTTAGATATTTTTGTTACGCCATCAACCAGTTCTGCTATTTCATTACCAAATATTTTTTTAACTTCATTAAATGTGGCCTGAGTATCCTCAATAGTGTCATGGAGCAATGCAGTTGTAATTGTTGGTCCGTCTAGTTTTAATTCTGCTAAAATATTTGCCACCGCCAAAGGATGACTGATATAAGGATCTCCAGAATGTCTTTTTTGAGATTTGTGTGCCTCGGAGGCATACTTATAAGCATTTTTAATTATTTTTTCATCTACATAAGAATTGTAAGATTTAATTTTTTCAATTAATTGCAAATCATCTGACATGTTTTGATTATACCAATTTATAAAATTTTTTTAACTTTATTTAGTTCATTAGGATCAAATTTATCAATAATTTGAGTGATAGTCTTTGAAAAAACTGGATGTGTCCAATTTGCATCGAGATCCCCAATGGGTAAAAAGACAAAAGGCCGCAAATGTAAAGCAGGATGAGGAATTTTTAAATTTTTTTCATTTAATATCAAGTTATCAAAACTAATAATATCTATGTCCAAGGTTCTTGGGCTATTTTTTTCTTTTCTTTTTCTTCCAAATAATATTTCAATTTTTAAAATATTTTCTAATAATTCATAAGGTTTTAACTTTGTCTCAATAGATAATGCTGAGTTATAAAAAAGAGGATCTGATTTATTTGGATAAGCTTCTGACTGATAAATATGAGATTTTTTAAAAATTTTGATATTATAGTTTTTTAAAGTTTGATAAGTTGATTCAATGATTTCAATTGGAGATTTTTTTTTGTACGGTAAATTAGAACCAAGCGCAATAATCTTCATTAACTTGATCTCCTAAAAACCCTGGATTTTTCTCTATTCCAATCTCTTTGTTTTTTTGTTTGCCTTTTATCGTGGAGTTTTTTACCTTTTCCAACTGCAATATTTACTTTTGCTAATCCTTTGGAGTTAAAATAAACTTTTGTTGGAACTACCGTAAAACCATCTCTATTTATCTTGCCAATAAGCTTATTAATTTCTTTTTTGTTTAATAAAAGCTTTCTTAATCTTCTAGGATCATGATTGTTATAACTGCTTTGTTTGTATTCAGGGATATAAGTATTGTGAAGATAAATTTCTCCCTCACTATCCAAAGCATAAGAGTCTGCTATACTACCCTTTCCCGCTCTCAGTGACTTCACCTCTGAACCTAAAAGCTCAATACCTGCTTCAAGCGTATCTTCAAAAAAAAAATTAAAACTTGCCTTGCGATTTTGAGCAACAATATTGCTCGTTAGATTTTTTTTTTTCATTATATTAATGATAAACTTTTTAAAACTGCTCTAATTTTTTCTTTCGAAAATTCCTCAGCAGTTACTAGAGGTAATCTTACCTCCTCTGACATCATGCCCATCAAGTTTAAACTATATTTGGCTGGAACGGGATTGCTTTCTACAAACATCACGTCATGCAAAGGTAGTAATTTATCAAAAATGCCCTTTGCTTCATCATACTTTTTAGAATTACAGAGAGAATGAAAATCAGAGCAAATTTTTGGAGCAACATTTGCAGACACTGAAATACAACCTGAGCCACCAAGCTTATTAAATTCAAGAGTGTTTTCATCGTTACCAGAAAGCATTAAAAACTCATTCCCCATTTTGCTTTTTTGTTGTGTGACTCTATTTAAGTCTCCTGTTGCATCTTTTACTCCAATTATATTTTTTAGCTCGTATAAACGAGCCATGGTATCTACTTTCATATCAACAACAGATCTACCCGGTATATTGTAAATAATTATTGGGATACCGCAATTGTCATTAATTTTTTTGTAGTGTTGGTATAAACCTTCTTGTGTAGGTTTGTTATAATAAGGGGTAACAACCAAAGCTGCATCTACTTTAGCCTTCTCTGCAAATTTGGTCATATCAACAGCTTCTTCAGTAGAATTTGAACCTGTGCCTGCTATTACTGGAATCTTACCATTGGAAACCTTAACCGCAGTCTCAATTAATAATTTATGCTCCTCATGGCTTATTGTCGGCGACTCACCTGTTGTTCCACAGGGCACAATGCCATTAGTTCCATTCTTAATCTGAAAATTAATGAACTTTTCAAAAGCTTCTAAGTCTAAATTATTGCCTTTAAATGGGCTCACTAAAGCTGTTATAGATCCTTTAAACATAGTTAGTAAATTTTAAATATTTATATATAGAATTAACAAATGATTAAAGGGAAAACTTTGAAGAAATTATTAGTTTGTATAATTATTACTTTTTTAATCTCAAATCACTCGTATGCAAGATTAATCAAGCCAGAACCAAAGCCATCTGAATATAAAAAAGATATTCCTAAAAAGACTAAGAAACCCTCCGGAAAGGTAAAGCCTGAAGTTTTAACGCTCAAAGAGCCGGCAAAAATAAAAAGGGTTGCACCAATTCAAAAAACCAAACAGAAAAAAGAGGTTAAGAAAGAAATAACTAAAGTTAAAATTGAGACAAAAAACGAAAAATACGTTGTGTCCAATGAGATTATACCATTAAAAAAACCTTTGAATCTTGGTATATCTAAAAAGAAATCTAGCATACTATCTTCTAAAGATTTTCTTATCGCTCAAAGAACATTCGGCCTTATTAAAAGAAAAAGATGGAATTCAGCAATGAAAGAGGTCAGAAAATCCAGATCAAAACTTTTAAATGAATTGGTTATTTGGATGTATCTAAAAGAACCATCAAATAATCTGGCTTTTAAAGATTATAGAAAATTTATAAATCAAAACCCTGAATGGCCAAGAATTAATAGATTAAGGTATTTGGCAGAGCACAAAATTAATTTTAAAGAAGTTAAACCGAAAGAAGTAATAAAATTTTTTGATAAACAAGATCCTTTAAGTGGATATGGTAAAATTAAATTAGGTGAAGCTTTCCTAACAAGAGGAGAAAAGAACAAGGCACACGATTTAATTGCAGATGGATTTAAAACAGCTAATCTTAGTAGTATAGAACATAGATACTTAAATAAAAAATTTAGAAACTTATTAACTAAAGAGGACTACATAGAGCGAGCAAAATACCTAGCTTGGGAACAAGATTTTTATGAATTGAGAAGAACTATAAGATACCTTCCTTCAGGGTATAAAGAGCTTTATTTTGCTAGATTTGCCCTGATGACAAGATCTTATGGAGTAGACAGCGCAATTGCTAAAGTTCCAGCTCAATTTAAAAATGATATCGGTTTACAGTTTGATAGAGCAAAATGGAGACGTAAACGTGGCAGATATGATAGCACATTAGAAATTATCAATAATTTACCACAAGACCCTAAGTTATTGGTAAAACCTGATCTTTGGTTTAAGGAAAAATTTATTATCGCCAGAAGTAGAATTAACAAGAAAAGATTTGAAGAAGCCTATGGATTATTAATAAATCATGGTGTTTTAGATAGTGGAAATCTAGCTAAAGCCGAATGGCATGCTGGATGGTTAGCATTAAGATTTTTAAACAAACCAGATGCAGCTGTACAACATTTCAAAACTATGTATGACGGCGTAAACTATCCAATTAGCAAATCTCGTGCTGCTTATTGGGTAGGTAAAGCATACGAACAATTGGGAAAAGATCAAAATGCTAAAGATTGGTATAAAAAATCCTCAGTTTTTAATACAACATTTTACGGACAGTTAGCATCTGCTAAGATTAATAAAAAGGATTTTAAAGTTAAAAATAATTACACATTTTCACAAGAAGATTATAAAAAACTTTTAAAAACAGATTTAGCACGTGCAGTCATTTTACTAGATGAACTTGATATGTCGTTAAAGAGTAAAGATATACTCAGACATCTTGGATCAGAGGAAAGATCAATTAAAGAACAGGTTTTGGCGGGTAAACTATCGCAACAAGTTGGGAGATTAGATTTTGCAATTCAAATTGCAAAACAAACATCATACCAAAATAAAAATTTACTTGAATTAAACTATCCTATTATTGAAACACCTAAAGTTGTATCAAAAAGAACTATTTTACCCCAGGAAGTTATTTTATCTTTAATCCGTCAAGAGAGTGAATTTGATCGTGATGCAAATAGCTGGGTTGGCGCTAAAGGTTTAATGCAAATTATGCCTGCAACAGGTCGATTGGTTAGTAAACAAGCAGGACTTAGATACAGCAGAAGTAGATTGATCGAAGATGAGTTTTTTAATTTACAATTAGGTTCATATTATATCTCGGGGCTTAACGATGAATTTAATGGTGCTATTTATATGGCATTTGCAGGTTACAATGCTGGACCACACCGAGTGAGAAGATGGGTTAAGAGATTTGGAGATCCAAGAAAGGGAGAAATCGATCCTATTGATTGGATAGAACTCATTCCATTTACTGAAACAAGAAATTATGTTCAGCGTGTTATCGAAAATATTCAGGTTTATAAATATGTTATTAACAAAAAGACTGTCACTAATAACATCGAAAAAATGTTATTTTGAAAAATAACCCTTGAAAGCGTAAGAAATTACAGCAAACACGGTTAGATAATTCAAGTAAGAAATATAAAAAGAACCGACATCAAATACAGGTTTTAACATTTGATAAATACCTTTGTAACTTGTCATAAATGATAATTGCAACGTTAAATAAATCATTGAAGGTACCAAAAAAATCACTGTTACAATTGTAAACAGTAAAAATAATTTTGAACCAATCATATTCAATTCTTTTGCATTATATTTAAAATTCATACCCAGGGTGAGCTTCGGTAAAATAAAGATTAACTTTAAAGATAAAATTGTTGTAAAAATCCAAAAAATTAAAATTGCAGAAGCATTCTCATTTTGAATTGTTAATACTTTTCTCATCACAAAATGAATGAGTATAGGTGATAAGGCAATTATAGTAAGTGCTAAAAAATTAAAAAAATATCTTAGACTTCTTGCTGATAAAAATTCTCTTAGAAAGGAAACTTTTTTTTTATTTAAAATTTCCTCATGAACACATATTCCAATCGCACTTGTGATAATCATTACAAATAAAAAAAAGAAAATAATTGTAAAATTTGTAGCAATTTTATTACTCATTAAATAATTAAGAATATTAAATGCAATTGTAATNAAAATTACCGCAGGAAAACCGTCTTTTAATCTTTTGCTAAAATTAGAAAATAAGTACTGAAATGAACTAGCTAATGTTTTGCCTATNGATATATCGTTTTTCATGTTTGTGGCGGACAGGGAGGGATTCGAACCCTCGTTACGATGTTACTCGTAAGGCTAGTTAGCAACCAGCTGGTTTCAACCACTCACCCACCTGTCCTACTTTTTTTAACTATATAATAGTATATGACTAAATTTACAAAAATTAAAATAATCCCTAAATAAGTTTGTATCTCATAATTGAGTGCTGGTGGATAAATAATTTTAAATACATAATTTTCAATAAAATCTATCGAATAATGATCTTTTCCAGCTTTTTTTAAGAAGTAATTCTCTAAATGGGTTAATGGGCATATAGAGTGACTAAGCTCNATGTAAGCTCCCCAAGTAACTGCTGGAATATGAATATAAATTATTTTCTTAAATTTAAGAATGAGTAAAGCTCCAAGTACAACAAACAGTATAAATAAAAAATGCAGTAAAAGAATTAATGTTGCTAAGGTTTCAAAAAAAAACAAATTAAAAAGGTTTTACAACAACTAATATAACAATTAAAATTAATAATATTGTTGGCACTTCGTTTATATACCTAAAATACTTAGAAGTGTATTTTGATGGTTCGTTAATAAGTTTTTTTCGAACAACTCCTAAATACATGTGATAAGCGGATAAAATAATAACTAGTGTAATTTTTGCATGTAACCAACCAGCAGATCCAACATAATGAATTAAACCAATACCAAAAATCCAACTGGCTATCATTGCTGGGTTCATGATATATTTTAAAAGTTTATATTCCATNGTTTCAAAAGTTTTGCAGATAAGTTCACTGTGTGCATTTTCTGTATGGTATACATATAATCTAGGAAGGTAAAAAAGCCCCGCAAACCACGCAACAAAAGAAACGATATGTAATACTTTGATCCACTCGTACATTAATTCCACTCCGCTTTTGGAGGCATAGACATTAAAATAGCCTCAACATTTCCATCTGTTTTTAAACCAAACAATGTGCCTCTGTCATATAATAAATTATATTCAACATATCTTGATCTTTTATGCATTAATTTTTTCATATCTTCATCATTATAAGATGAATCTTTTTTTCTTGCAGTATTATCATGTACAAAATCTTTAAAATAAACCCCTAAAGTCTTTATAAAATTAAATTCATTATCAAAATTTTCGTCATTTAGATAATCAAAGAAAATACCACCCACTCCTCTTGGCTCTTTTCGATGTTTTAAATAAAANTATTCATCNCACTCTTTTTTCCATTTAGGATAATCATAAGAGCTTTTATTGCATANGTTTTCTAATCCTTGGTGNAAAGATTTTGTCTCTTGNTCTTCTGGCACGGCTGGAGTTAAATCACANCCTCCACCAAACCAAGANTTTTCAGTTGCTATAAACCTAGTATTAAANTGAGCAGCAGCAATNTTTGGATTTTTCATNTGTGCNACNATTGAAATNCCAGCTGCCCAAAAATTTGCACTATTTTCAGTCCCTGGTATTTTTTTTCTAAANTCNTCACTAAATTTTCCNTGNACAACNGANATATTAACACCNACCTTTTCAAANACCTCNCCTTTCATNATNGCCATGGTTCCNCCNCCNCCACCTGGTCTATCCCATGTTTTTTTTTGAAATTTTTTTGTATCTANNGATTCAAATGAACTTATCATTTGATTTTGTAAATCNTGAAACCAACTNGAGGTTAGTTTTTTTTTATCNTCTATATTTTTGCTCATAACCAACCTTGNAGTTCATTTTTAATNAAAGCTCCAATAAGGNTTATNTGATCAGANTGATCATTTAAACATGGAATNTAACTAAANTTTTTACCACCATGNTCTTCAAAAATTTCTCTATTTTCACCATCTAATTCTTCAATNGTTTCTAAACAATCTGCAGAAAATCCTGGTGCAACAATTTGNAAGTGNTCNANNTTATCTTTGGCTAACTTTTCTACTGTNTTATCTGTATAAGGTTGTAACCANTCNTNTGGNCCNAAACGAGATTGAAAAGTTGTCATTGCAAATTCNTCNGAAAGACCCATTTGCTCTCTAACAAGNCTTGTNGTTTTACTNCACAANCAATGATANGGATCACCNTTNGTAAAATATTTTTTTGGAATACCGTGATAACTGAATAAAATTTTATCTGGNTTNCCATGTTNATCCCAATGTTTTTGAATACTATTTGCTAGAGCCTTNATGTAATCAGGATGGTCATGATAAGTTGAGATAAATCTTAAAGAAGGTACCCATCTCCATTTTTGCATTGTATTTGTAACAGCATCAAAAGTTGAACCAGTGGTTGCTGCACAATAATGTGGATACATAGGTANAACAATAATNTTNTTACAGTTTTTTTCTCTTAATTCTTCTAAACCTTTTTCAATNCTTGGATTGCCNTATCNCATACCAACTGCAAATTCTAANTCNAGNTTTTCNTTTNNTAATAAATCTTGTGTNAATTTTTTTTGTTTATTTAAAATNACTAAAAGTGGAGAACCTTCATCTGTCCATACCTTTTGATAATTTTTAGCTGATTTTTGAGGNCGNGTNNTAAGAATAATNCCATTCANAATAACTTGCCAAATTAACTTNGGNGTTTCAATAACTCTTGNGTCAGATAAAAATTCTTTAAGGTAAACTCTTAATTCTTCTCTTTGTGGTTTATCTGGTGTTCCAAGATTAGATAACAAAACACCTATCCTTAATCTTGTACCATGTTTAAATTCGCTATTTCCAATAAATGTAGCCATTATAATTCCGTTCTAATTTTTTCTATAAAAAGTTTAACGTGTTCTTCAGGTGTTGTTTTTAAAACACCATGATCTAAACTGCAAATCCAACCTGCTCTATTAGCAAGATCCTGATCTTTTACATACCTAATAAAGTTAGTTAAATGCTTTTTAAAATCTTTGATGCTTTCCGCTGCCAGGTATTCATTTGGGAAATTTCCTTGAAGAGATAGATCGGTACCCAATAATTTAGAAAAAATATCTTGGTTGGATCCAACTACTGTTAATTTTAATCCATTGATAGATTTTATGCTTTTAAATTTTTCATCATCAACATCTTTAATAAAATAACCAATCTTTCCTGGATATTTAAATGCAATTTTTTCAATAAATGGTTTTACATTTTTATTAAACTGCTCAAGGGTTAGATGTTGTGCCTCAGTATCAAAGATCATTAACAAATCCAAATCTACACTGAATTGTAAATCAATATTATTCTCAAGAATTTTTTCTATAACGGGTAAAAAATTATCTAATAAATTGCTATTTGATTGAGGATGTCTTTGTGCAAATTGATAGAGGGTATACGGGCCACCAACAAAACCAATCAAAGATTTATTCTTAGGCAAAGTGTCTCTAATCATATCTAAACCATCAATTTGAAATTTTATATACTCGGAAAAACTTTGCTCTTTATCTTGGTTTAACATTTGCTCTGTTAAAGGATTAGAAAACTGCGGACCGGGATTAAAAGTTAAACCCATACCAAGATAATCCAATGGAAATAAAATATCACTAAAGAGAATTGCGGCATCAAAATCAAAATCTTTAATTGGACCCATAGTAGTTTCGCAAATTAATTCCGGCGTTTTACACAATTCTTCAAAAGTGTGTTTCTTTTTTAAATCTTGGTAATGTTTATGATAGCGTCCAGCTTGTCTCATCAACCAAATAGGGGGTATCTTTTGCTCTATACGGTTAAGAGCATTATAAAATTTTTGGTTATAAATTTTTGGCAATGTCTCTTGCTCCATATGTTATTATAAAGTCAGCTCCTGCTCTATGAATAGCTACTAAACTTTCTTTGTAAAGTTTATCAAAATCACCTAATTTATTTTGAGATAAATACTGTAAAGATGCGTATTCCCCGCTTACTTGATAAGCTCCGGTTGGCAATTTAGTCTTGTTTTTAATTTCTTTAATTAAATCAATTGAGGTAATACCGGGTTTAACCATTAAATAAGAAGCACCATGTTTTGCATTTGTGATTGAACTTTGTACTGCTTTTTTAAAATCATGGACTGGAAGTTGATAAGAAGATCTGTCAAATTTTTTTGGAGAAGATTTGGCAGCATTTCTAAATGGTCCATAAAAGCTACTAAAAAATTTTGACGAATAGCTCATGATCGGAATTTTGTATTTTTTCTTTTTAAATAATGATTTCAAATATTTTGTTGTCCCTTTCATCATATCGCTAGGGGCAATAATATCGGCTCCAGCTTGAATGAAGGTATCAGCCACAATTCCTAGTGATTTATGTGTTTCTTTCAAATTAATTTTATTTTTATGGGTAATTCCACAATGTCCATCTGTCGTAACTGAACAAAGACAAGTATCTACAATTATTAATATACGATTACCGAATGTTTTTTTAATATTTGATAGTACCTGATAGTGAAAATTAAAATCTTTTGGTTTTCTTTGTTTTTTCTTTGGGATTATAAAAAATAGAAAATTTTTAACTCCTTTATTGATATCTGACACAATTGTCTTTTTTGCACTTTGAAGTGTATGACTATAATTTTTCCCCAATCCTTTGACGATCTTTTTTGATTTAAGTCCCTCTTCAATAAATATAGGTTGGATTAAATTAATAGCCTTTAACTTATTTGAATTAGAAAATTTTTTCATCGTCCTTGATATACACTTTCTTTAAAATCTTTATAATTAAAAAATAAATTTAATCTTTTAATTGGTATTTCTTTTTTTAATTGTTCAAAAGTTGAGCCTGGTCCACTACAATGCTCATATTTTGTGATTTCTGGTCTTATCGCTTTTGCCAATTTAAAAGCTGAATAACTCATCCAATAAAATATTTTAGCATTAAATAAATTCTTTATTGTTTTTGAGTTTATTTGCGGGATAAGTTCATAGCCATTGATCTGCTTAGTTTTGTAAATCGACATGCTATTTTTATAACTAATTTTTTTGATATTTTTATAATTCCTATAATAAATTTCTGGAAGACGATAATCTTCGCCTAGACCATCAAACGTACATTGTGCAATTTTTTTTTGACTTGAAATTTTTTTCCATGTTTGAGTCCCACTCGTTATAAAAAAATTACTTGAATTTAAATCTTTGATTGAAAAATCTGGTCTAGTTAAAATAACGGTGGAATTTTTAATCTGAGGTAGCTTTAATTTAATTCTATCAAACATTTGGTAATCTTTTATGTTTTGNGGAAAAATAGATTTTGTTTTTCTTATAATTTGCTTCGTTAAAATTTTATTTTTATGAAATGATTTTTTATTTTTAGCATCAATTCCTTTACTAAATAAGAAATTATTTTTTTTAATATTTTCAATTGTTATACCGATATCTAAACCGCATCCACCTCCATATTTTTTTAAAAGTTTTCTTTCTTGATTGCAAATATCTAAAGTTTTATTACAATTAATTCTTTTTAAGATAGACTTAGTTTGTTTATCTTTTTTTAAATACTCAATAGCTATCGCTCCTTGACTAGCAGCGGTTGGAAATACTGATAATGGCAAAATAAAAGGTTTAAATTTTTTAAATAGATTTAAAAATTTATTAGTTTCCTTTCTATCTATTTTATTTCCAAATTTATATATTCTATCGATTGCTGCTTTAGCGACAAAAACTGCATCATATTCATTTTTAGATAAAACCTTAAATAACCTTGTGGGAACATTTCCTCTTATCATTTTTGTTTTAAAATTTTTTTCTCCAATATAATCTTTTAGATCTTTAGCGGACGATTTTCTTCTGGGTGATGAAGTGCCTAAAATTAAATTTTTTTTGTTTAACGAGGTTTTTTTTACTAAAAGCACATCTCTTGGGTCATCCCTTTTAATTGTAAAATAATTTGTTCTAGATTTTAAAACAGGCAAATCTTTAAAAGAATGGACAACGCAATCATAACTTTTACGTAAAAGCTTATTAGTGAGTGAACCGGTAAAAATACCGTATCCTAAATCTTTCCATGGAGCCTCCCCCTGATTCTCATCTCCTTTGGTTGATGCATATTGAGTAGAGACTTTTATATTTTTAATTTTTTTCTTTAATTCTTGTTTTACGATAAAAGTTTGAATTCTAGCTAAAAAGCTAGCTCTGGAACCAATTATTAAACTCATAGACATTGTTTAGATTATACTTGTCTTTTTGTAGATGATAAGTGCGTCTATTTAGGTATTTTATTAGAATAACTTTGGGTTATAAGCGTTGTATGGCTAGTCAAAAATCTCATAATTGGAAATCAACGTATCACTCGATTTTTGACCAAAGACTACAAGAAATTAAAAATGAAGGCCATTATAGATATTTTAACGAAATAGAGAGAAAAGCAGGGCAATATCCAAAAGCATTACACCACAAAGATGGTAAAACAAAAGAGATAGATGTGTGGTGCTCAAATGATTATTTGAGCATGAGTCAAAATGAGGATGTGATGTCAGCAATGAAAAACGCTGTTGATCAGTTAGGCGCAGGTTCAGGTGGAACTAGGAATATATCTGGTACAACAAGATTTCACGTCGAATTAGAGGAAAGAATTGCGAAACTTCATGGTAAAGAAAGAGCTTTGGCATTCAACTCTGGTTACAGCGCAAATGACTCTGCTTTAACATCAATTTTATCTGCGATTGATAATTGCTTAGTTTTAAGTGATGAATTAAATCACGCTTCATTAATTGAAGGTATACGAGCGAGTAAAAGAGAAAAGGTTATTTATAAACATAACGACGTAGATCATTTAAGAGGAGTGCTTAAAGGTATTCCTTTCAATCGTCCTAAAATGATTGTTTTAGAGTCAGTTTATTCAATGGAGGCAGACTTTGCGCCGCTCCAAAATATAGTTGAAATTGCACATGAGAGTGGTGCTTTAATTTATCTTGATGAAGTGCATGCGGTCGGTCTTTATGGATCAAATGCTGCTGGAGTTGCTGAGCAAGAAGGTGTTTCAGATCAAATTGATATTATAAATGGTACACTTGCTAAAGCTTTTGGGTTAGCAGGTGGTTATATTGCGTCTACACATTCTGTTATTGATTTTGTTAGAAGTTTTTCAAAAGGATTTATATTTACAACTTCAATGTGTCCGGCAGTTGCTGCGGGAACATTAAAAAGTGTTGAAACAGTTCAGAACAAACCAGAAATAAGATCAAAATTCTTCGATACTATCAAATTAGTAAAATCTGAACTAGAAACAGCTGGCATTCCCTTTTTGGACTCCGGCTCTCATATAATACCAGTAATCATTGGAGAAAGTAAACTTTGTAAAAAAATAAGCGACTATTTGTTAGAAGAACATCAAGTCTATGTTCAACCTATTAATTTTCCAACAGTACCAAAAGGAACTGAGAGAATAAGAATAACTCCAACGCCAAGTCATTCGAAAGAAGATATTAAAAAATTTGTAAACGCTCTTACACAAGCATGGACAAGGTTTATGCCAAAACATAACCAGTTGTCTTCGTTAAATCTTCAAATAAAAAAATAACCTCGCACTAGTTTATAGATACGAGGTTATAATTTTATTAACTCTAATTGATGGATATTTGATCGGCGTTAATAACCTTATTCCATGCTGAAACAAAATCTTTTACAAATTTCTCTTTGTTATCATCTTGAGCATAAACTTCGGCATATGATCTAAGAACTGAATTTGAACCAAATACCAGATCAACTCTTGAAGCTGAATAAACTTTTTTAACGGTTTTGCGATCAATAATATCGTAAGAGTTTTTTCCAGTTGGTACCCACTTAAATTTCATATCTGTTAGATTGACAAAAAAATCATTTGTTAATG
The DNA here is from genome assembly GCA_002684895.1 of Pelagibacteraceae bacterium. Taxonomy (GTDB): domain Bacteria; phylum Pseudomonadota; class Alphaproteobacteria; order Pelagibacterales; family Pelagibacteraceae; genus HIMB114. The sequence continues at coordinate 32,859 of NYVZ01000018.1, read as the reverse complement.
CACCAACTTTTTTTGTGAATACACCATGTTCACTATTTCCAAAGTTTGTACCAAGAACTCTCATTCCACCAATCAACACTGTCATTTCTTTAGCAGAAAGATTCATTAAAGATGCTTTGTCTAACATTAATTCCTCAGGCGATACTGCGTAATCTTTTTTTACATAATTTCTAAAAGCATCATGAATTGGTTCTAGAACTTCAAATGACTCAACGTCCGTTTGCTCTGCAGACGCATCTCCTCTACCAGGTATAAAAGGAACTTTTACTTTTGATTTACCTTTTTTAATTGCTTCTTCTAGAGCGACTTTACCACCGAGAACGATAATATCTGCAACACTTGCTTTGACTTTTGTGGCTATACCCTCAAGAATAGGTAACACACTTTTCAATCTAGATGGCTCATTTCCATCCCAGCCAATTTGTGGTTCAAGTCTAATTCTTGCTCCATTAGCTCCACCTCTTAAATCTGTTCTTCTAAATGTTCTGGCACTATCCCATGCAGTACAGATTAATTGCCTTGTAGTAAGACCGCTTTTTAATATTAATTTTTCAGCAGCTTTTTGATTAAATTTTTTCTTACCGGGTTTAATTGGGTCTTGCCATACCAAATCTTCTTTTGGTGCGTTTGGACCTATGTAATTTACTCTTCTGCCCATATCTCTATGAGTTAATTTAAACCATGCCTTAGCAAAAGTTTTTTCAAAATATTTATGATCTTGGCAAAATTTTTCTGAAATTTTTCTATATTCAGGATCCATTTTCATTGCCATATCTGCATCAGTCATAATAGGGTTGTGTCGTTTTGTCGGATCTTCTAAATCTACTGGTTTATCTTCCTCTTTAATGTCAATTGGTTCCCATTGATGCGCGCCCGCTGGACTTTTTTTTAATTCCCATTCATAGTTTAAAAGTAATTTAAAATATGAGTTGTCCCATTTATCTGGATGTGTAGTCCAAGCGCCTTCAATACCACTGGTGACCTGTTCAACACCTAGGCCTCCACCATCAGATCTATTCCAGCCTAATCCTTGTTGCTCTAGTCCAGCTCCTTCAGGCTCCTCCCCCAGCTTTGTTGCATCACCATTTCCATGTGCTCTTCCAACTGAATGACCTCCGGCAGTTAATGCGCATGTTTCTTCATCATTCATTGCCATTCTAGCAAATGTTTCTCTCACGTCTTTTGCAGTTCTTAAAGGATCGGGATTTCCTCCAACTCCTTCGGGATTCACATATATTAATCCCATTTGAACAGCGGCCAGTGGATTTTCTAAAGATGATCTATTAATGCCATCTTCGTCATATCTTTCCTCACCCAACCACTCAGTCTCAGAACCCCAATAAATATCTTTTTCTGGATGCCAAATATCTTCTCGACCGTAACTAAACCCATACATTTTAAGACCCATGGATTCATAAGCGATATTTCCAGCTAAGATCATGAGATCTGCCCAACTAATTTTATTTCCATATTTCTTTTTAATTGGCCACATTAATCTTCTAGCTTTATCTAAGTTGGTATTATCCGGCCAAGAGTTTAATGGAGCAAATCTATGATTACCTGTTGCACTACCTCCTCTACCATCAGAAATTCTGTAAGTCCCNGCTGAATGCCATGCCATTCTGATCATAAGTCCACCATAATGTCCGAGATCAGCGGGCCACCATTCTTGACTATCTGTCATTAATGCTTTTAGATCTTTTTCTAATTTTTTAAAATTTAATTTTTTTACTTCTTTTTTATAATTATAACCCTTGTCCATTGGATTTGTTTTGCTGTCATGCTGATGCAGAATGTCTAAATTTAAATTATTTGGCCACCACGCTGTTGGTGTTTCGCCATCTTCAGTTAACGCTCCGTGTATCACAGGACATTTTCCATTCCCGTTTGATTTTTTATATTCAGTGCTCATATATATTTGATTTCCTTGTTGTATTGTTTAATTTTTTAATAAATTATTATTTATTTTCAATAAATAGTTAGTTGTAAATTTAACATTAACTATATTGTCACAATTAAAAACAAACTAAATGATCAATATAAATTGGTGTTTTTAGACCAAANTTTTCATTTTCAGCATGCAAATGCTCATGGTGTGAATGTACAAAGACTGGTAATTTTAAATTTGAAGGTGTTTTCAAGGTNTATATGAAACTGGTTCCTCTGAATTTTTTGTCTATAACTTGAAATTTTAAATGACTGGAATCGTCATGCTCTAAATCCTCTGGTTGTATTAAAAGTTTAACTTTTTCTCCCCTTTGGTAATTTTTTATCAATTTACCTTTTATTTCACCGAGATCTTCATTAAATAAAGTGTCTTTACCCATTACTTCTGCGGGTACCAGTACTCCTCTATTAAAAAATTCAACAACCTCTTGGGAATTGGGTATATGATGAATGTTGTATGGGCTATCAAATTGAACAATTTTTTTGTTCAAGAGTATACCGCAATAATCGCCAAGATAAAAAGCCTCATACTTGTCATGCGTAACCACTATAGTCGCTATATTAGAGCTTTTTATAATTTGCTTCAAATTTTCTTGAACTTTTTCTTTAAGATTTTGATCTAAATTTGCAAATGGCTCATCAAGCAAAAGTAAATCCGGGTTATGTATGATTGATCTTACCAAACAAACTCTTTGAGATTGACCTGCGCTAATTTCGTGGGGATATTTATTTTTTAATTCTGGAATAAAAAATAAATCCAACAATTCAGTCATATTGTATTTTAATGGACCATTTTTATTTTTTGAGCAAAATAATGATCTTTTGATACCAAATTCTATATTTTCCTTAACTGTGTAATGAGGAAAAAGTGCATTGTCTTGAAAGCTCAGTGCAATATTCCTATCCTCTGGAAAGATAAAATTATCTTTATCTGTTAAGGTTTTTTTATTTAAAACTATCGATCCACTATCGATTTTTCTTAAGCCAGCAATTGATTTTAAAATTGTAGTTTTTCCAATCCCAGATGGGCCAAGAATACAAATTATGTCTCCTTTGTTCTTAATATCGAATGAAATATCATTAAGTATTTGCTCCTTATTAACGGAATAGTGAAGACCTTTTATTTCTAAAAAATTATTCATCAAAACCCTTTTAATATATTTTTTCTTGAAATTAAAATAATTATGCTGGCAAAAAGAATAAGGAATAGACTTGGGCCAGCAGTAAATTCTAACATATCTTGTGAAGCAAAAACATACGCTTGGGTCGCAAATGTTTCAAAATTATAAGGTCTTAAAATTAATGTTAATGGCAACTCTTTTAAAATATCAATTGAAACAAGCATTGCAATTAAAATTAAGTTTTGTTTTAGAAAAGGGAAATGAACATGTATAAAAGTACCTATTTTTGAGTTACCCATTAAATAACTAACATCATCTAGTGACTTGTTTAATTTATCATAACCTGTCTTAATTCCATTAATTGCTAAAGAATAAAATCTAACACAATAAGCAATAATTAAACCAAAAACTGTTCCGATAAATAATATTTTAATATTGTCGTTATTAAAATAATCACTTACAAAAGAAATAAAACCTAACAAAGTAACTGCTAATATAATTCCAGGGATTGCGTAGCCACTTACCGAAAAACTAGTTACTAAATTTAAAAATTTATTTTCTGAAATTCTCATTCCATAATTTGTGACAAATGATAATAAAATTAAAATTATTGTTGTAAATAAAACTAGCTTAAGTGTATTTGACGTTAAATCTAATAAATTCATAAAATTAAAATTATTTGGAAATTTTAATATCCAAAATAACATTTGTGAAACAGGAAATACAAAAGAGAAAAAGAACAAAATAAGTAGTAAAGAAAAAGCTAACCACTTTATTTTTCCATATAACTTTACTTTTTCAACAGTTCTATAACCTCTGGATGGTATATTAAATCTTGATCTACTTCGTGATTTTTTTTCNATAGCAAAAAAAATAAAAATAAAAATTATCAAAAAGAAAGATAGCTGATAAGCAGTATTTATATCGTCAAAAATTATCCAACTATCATATATAGCTGTGGTTAAACTTTGGACGTTAAAAAAGGCAACAGTGCCAAAATCTGAGACACACTCCATTGCAACTAAGGATAAACCTGCAACAATACCTGGTCTAGCTGAAGGAAGTAATATCCTTTTAAATATTTGATAATTACTAAATCCCATATTTTTTCCAGCATCTATTTGGCTTTGGGACTGATAGATAAAACATGCCCTGGTAATTAAATAAACATATATGAATAATGAGAAAGATATAGAGAAGATGCTTCCAAGTAAGCTGTCTATTCTAGGGATATAATCGTTATAATTACCTTCTCCAAAAAAAAATTTTAAAATTGAATATAAATTTCCAAAATACTCAAAAAAAGCTGTCAATGAATAAGCATAGATATAACCTGGAACTGCAAAGGACAGTATCAAAGCCCATGTAAAAAATTTCGAGCCTGGAAATTTATAAAATGACACTAAATATGCGCTCCCAACTCCAAATATGAATGTTAATACAAGAACGCCTGTAAGCAATGCAAGCGTATTAGAGATGTACAAATATAAATAGGTGTCTTTAAGAAGCTTATAATAATCAGATAATTCTCCGAAAAAGCTTGTTGATATGACTATCAATGGAATGCAAACTATTGATGATATTACTAAAGAGCTAATAAACCAGTAATTAAATCTAGGTAATTTTAAATACTTTTGTGAGAGCATGATGATAAATTTCCTTTTAATTTATAAACTTTTCATTTCTTGAAAATTTCTTATTAAAATTTACTAATTCTTTGGATGCACAAGCACAAAATTTTTTATTTTTTGAGTATCTTCTTAAATGTGCCCACGTATAAATTTTATCAGATAATTTTAATGTGAGATCTAAAAATAAATTTTTCATAAAGTTTTACTGTTTAAAATAGACGAGGCCTCTTGAAACTAACAAAACGCAAATGCTCTCACATATTTGAGTTCTAATTGAATTTTTAAGAGACCTCATCTATTTTAAAATTTCAAAACGAGACCATCAACCATCAAAAATCTGGGGAAGTTCAAAGTTAATGGTCTCATCTTTTCAAATTGCTACTTCCAACCAGCTTTTTTCATGAGAGTCAGAGCTTTCTTTTGATTTTGGTAGTATTTTGAAACTTTAGTTTTAGTATCTTGTTTAAAAGAAGTTCCAAACTGTGAAATAAGTTTGTTTGGTTTGACTCCGTCAATCATAGGATACTCAAAAGTATTATTAACAATATGCTGTTGAGCTTCTTTAGTAACGAGAAACTCTAAAAATTTAATAGCATTTGCTTTATTTGGCGCATATTTTGTTACACCACCCCCGCTGATATTCATGTGCGTGCCTCTATTATTTTGATTTGGAAACACAGGCTTAACTAGTTTTGCTGCAGCTTGTTGCTCAGGTCCTTTTTTACCTGATAACATTAAAGCAATATAATAAGAGTTTGCTACAGCTAACTTTGCTTTACCTGCTGCAACTGCCATAATTTGAGCTCTGTCATTACCTTTGGGATCACGTGCCATATTACCAACTATACCCTTAGCCCACTTTCCAGTTTTAGAAGAGCCATTATTAGCAATAAGAGATGCAACTAAAGATTTGTTATATGTATTGCTCGATGCTCTTATCACAACAGAATTGCTATATTTTGGATTTGATAAATCCTCATAATTAAGACCTTGAGCTTCATCTGCAGACATTGATTTTGGATTGTAATATATAATTCTAGCTCTTTTAGCTACACCATACCAATGTGATGTTCTAAAATTTGCTGGAATTTTTGATTTCAAAGTTTTTGAATTGATACTTTGAAAAATACCTTTGGCTTTTGCCGATCCCAAATTACCGGCATCAACTGTAATAAAAACGTCAGCTTTAGAAGATTTGCCTTCAGATAAAATTCTTTTCTCTAAAGCTTTTGCTTTACCACTGACCACATTAACTTTAATTCCAGTTTTTGCAGTAAACTTTTCATATAATTTTACGTCAGAGTCATAATGACGTGATGTAAATACATTCACTTCTTTTGCATGACTTCCTGCAAAAGAGTTTGTGGAAACACCAGTAAACAACACTGTGATTGCTACCAATGCACCAACGATTTTTCTTGTTAACTTCATTTATTTCCCTTTTTTTTACGTTTATTTGTGAGCTTAAGTCATCGCACAACTCTAAGGAGAGGGGTTATAAACCTAAGCTCAATTTTTATTCTTTACTGAATTTTCTAGTTAAGAATTATTCGCAACCTATATAATCTATTTAAGAATTGTTCGCAAGTAATTTTTTATATGACTTATCTCTAATTTTTAGCCTATTTTGCTTAAATTTTTTCAAGTTTTTAATACTTTTTGTGTGAACCCTTTTTCTCCATAATTTGAAAGATGAGCTTTTAAGGGATGATCTCATTATCTTGATTACCTCCGATTCTGATTTGCCTGTTTCTCTCTTAATATCTTCAAAGGTAACCCTATCTGCCCATGCAGCCCAAATGATCCAGTCCTTTGTTTTTTTATTCTTTGGCTGAGGGTTTGATGTTTTTGTAACAGGTCGTTTAAATGACTTACGATTAGCCACAATTATCTCTTTTTCAAAAAATTAATCATTGTTTTGGAATCGCTAACATCAAACTTGCCATTTTCATCTTTGTAAAATTTTAATATTATTCCATTTTCCACATACATAGAGTAACGATATGAACGCAAACCCATACCTGAGGCGCTTCGATCTGTAATCATATTCATATCTCTTGTAAAAGTTCCATTGCCATCTGATAGAAATTTAACTTTTTTAGTTCCTGATATTTCACGCCAATTTTCAAGTACAAATGGATCGTTGACACTTATGCAATATATCTCATCAACACCCAAAACTCTAAAATTATCATATTCCTGTTCATAACCAGGAAGATGATTATTTGAACATGTTCGGGTAAAAGCTCCGGGTAAAGCAAAGGCAACTACTTTTTTTTCTTTAAAATAATCCGAAATGTTCCTTACTTCAAATTTATTATTTTCCCTGACAACTATTTTTGAATTAGGAATATATTTAGTCATTTTTACTATTTAAAATATTATACTGTCTCATTGCAAATCTTTTCTTTTGACTTTGAGTCAATTTGTCAAAACACTTAGGGCAAGAAACACCTTCGATATACTTTTTAGATTTTTTTTCTGTATTATTTATTGGTATTCTACATCCGTGACACATTGAATAAGTTCCTTGTTTTGAATTATGAATAATTGATACTCTTTGATCAAATACATAACATTCTCCATTCCAATTTGTTTCGCTTTCTTTTGTATTGTTTAAATAATTTATAATACCGCCCTCAAGTTGATAAACTTTATTCATACCAAGTGAAGCTAAATGGTCAGATGCCTTTTCACATCGAATACCTCCAGTACAAAAAATTGCCAACTTTTTATTATTTTTTCTAACAAAATCTTTTGAAAAATATTCTTTGAATTCTCTAAAACTTTTTACTTCAGGATTTATTGCACCATTAAAAGTTCCCATCTCATATTCGAAAGATTTTCGTATATCAATAACCATAACATCTTTTTCTTTGATGAAGTTATCCCACTTTTTCGGTGATAAATGTTTTCCAATGCGAGCTTTAGTATTTTTTTCTATTGGTACTACCTCTTTTTTAATTTTAACTTTTGGTTTTTTAAAAGGAATTGTGCTTGACTTCGATAAATTAGTTACATCAAAATTTTTTATATTTAAAGTATTAAAAACAAAGTTAGAAAATTGTTTAAAAAAACCAGGCACACCTACTATGGTACCATTAATGCCTTCCGGTGATAATATAATAGTGCCAGTTAATGAGTGATCTATTAAATTTTTTTTAAATAAAATTCTATAATCCTGAACTGAACGCACAGGACAAAATTTATAAAAACTGACTATTTCGTAATTCTTTTTTTGCATAACATCATTCCATCGCCTATGGAAATTAATGAAATTTCAAAGTAATTATCATTTTTAACATAACTGTTAAACTCTTTAATTTTTATTACCTTAGGATCTTCAGTATTTTCTGACACTTTGCCTTTCCATAAAACATTGTCAAAGATAACTATTCCATCATTTGTCAGTAGTGTCTTACATTTTTCGTAATACCTAATGTTATTAGTTTTATCAGCATCGACGAAAATCATATCAAAACTTTGCTTAGTCAATGTTTCTAGCTCATTAACTGCAATTCCGTTCCTAAACTTAATTTTATGATCAACTTTAGATTTTTTCCAAAAATTTTTAGCTATTTTAATATATCGATCATCTTTATCTATGGTCAAAACTTGCCCGGATGTAGCCAATGCCATTCCCAAGGTGCTATAACCAAGATAAGTACCAAGTTCTAAAATATTTTTATAATCACCAATTTTTATTATTATTTTTAAAAATTCAGATTGATCAGGTGATACTTGTAAATGCGCTGATTGAGAATGTTCATTAAGCGTTAAAAATCTAAGTTCTTTTTCTATGCTAGTTTCATTTACTCCGTACTTGTGAATATAGCTCTCGAGCTTATCACTTAGCAAAAAATTACCAGACATATAATTACTTTAACTTAGATTTTAAAATATCATTTATCATTCCTGGATTCCCCTTGCCTTTCATTTCTTTCATTACTTGACCAACAAAGAAACCAAAAAGCTTATCTTTGCCTGATTTGTACTGTGTAACCTTATCCTGATTAGATGATAAAACTTTATCTATTATATTTTCTATTTCTTTAGGGTCTGATGTTTGCTTTAAGCCTTTTTCTTCTACAATTCTATATGGATCTTCATTATTTTTTATCATTTCCTCAAATACAGTTTTAGCAATCTTTCCAGATATAGTTCCATCTTTTATTAAATTTATCATTTTTGCCAAGTTGGTTGCGCTTACTGGGCTTTCAGAAATTTCTTTTCCCTCTTTATTTAATGTTGCAAATAATTCACCCATTAGCCAAGTTGCAGCAAGTTTGTAATCTGAATTTTTTGCGACTTCTTCATAGTATGCAGATACAGCTTGATCTGAAATAATTACGCTAGCTTCGTAATTTGATAACTTAAAGTCTGTAATCAATCTTAGTTTTTTTTGATCCGGTAGTTCAGGTAAGTTCTTTTTTAAATTTTCAATATAGGAATTCTCTATTTCTAATGGTAACAAATCCGGGTCTGGAAAATAACGGTAATCATGTGCATCCTCTTTACTTCTCATTGATCTTGTTTCTTGTTTTTTAGTATCAAATAATCTTGTTTCTTGATCGACTTCATTTCCTTCCTCTATTAATTCTATTTGTCTACGGGCCTCATAGTCAATTGCTTGTTGCATAAATTTTATTGAATTAACATTTTTAATCTCACATCTAGTTCCAAGTTTGCTTTCCCCTTTTTTTCTTACTGAAACATTTACATCTGCCCTTAATGAACCCTCTTCCATATTGCCGTCACAGGTATTAAGATACCTCATTATAGATCTTAACTTTTTAATATACTCCCCTACTTCACTTGGGGATCTAAGATCAGGTTTGCTAACAATTTCCATTAATGCAATTCCAGATCTATTTAAATCTACAAATGATTTTTTTGGATCTTGATCATGTATGCTTTTTCCTGCATCTTGCTCAAGATGCAATCTTTCTATTTCAATTTCCTTTGTGCCATAAGGCATATCTAAAATAACCTTTCCTTCCCCTACAATAGGATATTTAAATTGTGAAATTTGATAACCTTGTGGAAGGTCTGCATAAAAATAATTTTTTCTATCAAACTTGGAAAAGGTGTTGATTTTAGCATTCAAACCCAATCCAGTTTTAATAGCCTGTTCTACACAAAATTTGTTTATCACAGGCAACATTCCTGGCATTGCTGCATCGACTAGACTAACCTGTGAGTTTGGTTCTGATCCAAATTTTGTCGCTGATGGTGAAAATAATTTTGACTCAGATAGAACTTGAGCGTGAACTTCAAGTCCAATTATAACCTCGTATTCTCCCTTTTCTCCTTTTAAATAATAATCAAATGTCTTATCCGTCATTAAATCCACCAGTCCTTAATATTTGACTTAAAATTAATTGATTGTTCAACCGCATACGCATTGTTTAGAATTGTTTGTTCATCGAATGATTTTCCTATAAACTGAAGACCTAAAGGTAAATTGTTTTTATCGTATCCCGCTGGTATTGAAATTGCAGGCAATCCTGCAAGATTTACAGGTACGGTCAATACATCATTTAAATACATGGCAATTGGGTCATCAACATTTTCGCCAATTGCGAAAGCTGAGGATGGTGTTGTGGGGGTTAAAATTGTATCAACCTCCTTAAACGCTTCATCAAAGTCATTCTTAATTAATCTCCTAATTTTTTGAGCCTTTAAATAATAAGCATCATAATACCCAGATGACAAAACATACGTTCCTATAAGAATTCTTCTTTTAACTTCATTGCCAAATCCAATAGATCGGGTATTTTCATACATCTCAATAAGATCTTTTCCTTCAGCTCTAAAACCATACTTCACACCATCGTATCTAGCTAAATTTGAAGAAGCCTCGGCTGGTGCAATAATATAATATGCCGGAAGGGCGTATTTTGTATGTGGAAGAGATATCTCTTTAGTTTCACAACCAAGTGATTTAACTAACTCAATTCCTTTTTCCCAGAGATCAACAATTTCTTTTGACATGCCTTCAATTTTATATTCTTTTGGAATACCTACTTTCAAACCTTTAATATTTTTTGTTAATTTTTTACTAAAAAATTCAGGTTCCTTCTTTGCTGAAGTTGAATCTTTTTTATCGTGGCCACAAATAACTTCCGTTAATAAGGATGCATCTTTAACATCTTTTGTCATAGGACCGGCTTGATCCAAAGAAGAAGCAAAAGCAACTATTCCCCATCGAGAACAACGTCCGTATGTTGGTTTTAACCCCACAATACCAGTAAATGATGCGGGTTGCCTAATGGATCCACCAGTGTCAGTCCCTACAGTTGCTGATGTTAAATTTGCTGCCACAGCTGAAGCTGATCCTCCAGATGAGCCGCCAGGAACTAAATCTTTATCATTTCTGTAAGGATTAATAACATTTCCAAAATAACTTGTTTCGTTTGAAGACCCCATTGCGTACTCATCACAATTTAATTTACCAAGAAGGTTTGCGCCTTGATCCCAAATTTTTGTTGTCACAGTAGATTCATACTCTGGCTTGAAACCTTCAAGCATTTTACTAGAAGCAGTTGTTTGCACACCTTTTGTACAAAATAAATCTTTTACAGCAAAGGGTGCTCCAAAAAGTTTTTTGCTAGGATCAACATTATCTGTTTGTATTTTTGATTTTTTTATCGCTTGTTCGAAAGTTTCTTCAATAAAACAATTTAATTTTTTTGATTTTTTGGCTCTATCTACATATGATTGTGTTGCCTCTGTGCAAGAAATTTCTTTATTTTTAATTTTTTCTACGAGGTCAAAAAGTTTTAATTGATATATTTCACTCATTATTCAATAACCTTTGGTACAACATAAAAATCATCATTATCTTCGGGTGAATTAGAAAGAATATCTTTCTTTTCATTCATTAAACTAACTGTGTCATCTCTTTTAATCAATTCCTGATCAACGGTTGAGTTTAGAGGTTCAACGTTATCAATTTTTACTTCATTTAACTGTTCAACAAATTTTAGAATTGCATTTAAATCTTTGATCATATTATCTTCAAACTTTTCATTTGAAGCTATCCTTGAAAGCTTTGAAATTTTTTTAACAGTATCTTTGGTAATTGACATTAGACTTTGGTAAAATTTTCGATAAAGTAACACTTTAATGAAAACTATCAACCTTTGCGAAAATACAGACTTTCCTAATAAAATTGGAAAAGGCACTAGAATACTTGGCATAGATCCTGGTAAAAAAAATATTGGTATTTCAATTAGCGATCCAAATCAAAAAATTGCAACTCCTCTTAAAATTATTTTTATGAAAAAATTTAAAAAATTTATTGAAGATCTAAATAGGGTTATTATGGATTATGAAATTAAAGGTATTGTAGTTGGAAATCCAATTAATATGGATGGTTCAATTGGACCAAGATCACAATCAGCTAAAGATTTTGCACAAAATATTTCAAAAATGACAAATTTACCTATTACTCTATGGGACGAAAGGTTATCTAGTGATGGGGCTTTTAGTTTAATGGACGATTTAGACATTAATTCATCAAAAAAAACAAAAAAACTTGATCAACACGCTGCTGCATTTATCCTTCAAGGATATTTAGATTTTTTAAATAAATAGCTTGCCTTATTAAAGAAATAAGCCTATAGGACTGATTTTAATGGCTTTATTTAAAACTAAACAAGCTGTTAAATATGAAAAGAAGAACCTTCTAGGTATTCAAGATTTATCTATTCCAGAAATTGTTCATATTCTTAACGAAAGTCAGTCGTTTGTTGAACTTAATAGAAAAGAAAATAAAAAATTAAGTTTACTAAAAGGCAAAACTCAAATTAATTTATTTTTTGAAAGTTCTACAAGAACCTTGTCATCATTTGAACTTGCAGGCAAAAGACTTGGTGCTGATGTAATGAATATGAACGTTTCAAACTCAGCTATTAAAAAAGGCGAAACATTAATTGACACTGCCATGACTCTAAATGCAATGCATCCTGACATTCTTGTTATAAGACATGCTGACTCTGGGGCAGCTAACTTACTGTCAAGAAAAGTAAATTGCTCAGTAATTAATGCTGGTGACGGGTGGAGGGAGCATCCTACTCAGGCTCTACTAGATGCGATGACTATTAAAATGAAGATAGGGAAAATTGAAGGACTTAAAATTGCTATATGTGGTGACATAATGCATTCTAGAGTAGCTAGGTCAAATATCTATCTTCTTACCATGATGGGTGCAGAGGTTCGAGTTATCGCACCAAGCACTTTAATGCCTAAAGATATTAGTCAATTTGGTGTAAAAGTTTTTACCAACATGGAAGATGGTCTCAAAGATGTAGATATTATCATGATGCTTAGAATGCAGCTGGAGAGGATGGATGGTTCTTATATTCCATCCACTAGAGAATATTACGAGTTTTTTGCTTTAGACTATAAAAAAATTAAACATGCGAAAGACAATGCTTTAATTATGCATCCTGGTCCAATGAATAGGGGCATTGAGATTGATGCCACTTTAGCTGACGACATAAATCGAAGTATTATCATTCAACAAGTTGAAATGGGCGTTGCAGTAAGGATGGCTTGTTTAAAGATTTTGATGGAGAATCAAAAATGAAGTCAGCAATAATTAATGTCAGAATAGTTGATACAAAAAATAATATTGATGAAATTGGTGGAATACTAATTAACAACGACGGTTTGATTGAAGCTTGTGGAAAAAAAGTAACAAAAGATAATATTGGAGACATTGAAATTTACGATTGTAAAAATAAATTAGCTATTCCAGGAATTATTGACGGCAGAGTATTTGCCAGTGAACCAGGTTTTGAATATAAAGAAAATTACAGAACTTTAAGCCAAGCTGCTATTTCAGGCGGGGTAACATCCGTGGTTACAATGCCAAATACTAATCCAGTGATTGATAATGTTTCAACTTTTGATTTTATCAAACGTAGGGCTAGAGACAAATCATTGATCAAAATATATTCCCTTGCATCATTAACAAAAAATATTGAAGGTAATGAAATTACTGAATTTGGATTGTTAAAACTCAATGGTGCCGTTGGTTTTACTGATGGAATTAAGTGTATTCAGAATAATAATGTAATGGATAAAATATTTAATTATGGCAAAAATCAAAATGCGTTAGTAATACAGTTTCCTCAAGATAATGAATTATCTAAAAATGGCGTAATAAATGAAAGTCTTATTTCAACAAAATTGGGGCTCAAGGGAATACCTGATTATGCAGAACATCTGATTATAGAGCGTGATTTAAGATTACTAAATCAATATCATTCAAAATATCATATATCATTAATATCATCTGGGAAGTCACTTGAAATTATTAATGAATGGAAAGGTAAAAATCTTAAATTCACAACTGGTGTTTCAATAAATCACCTATCCTTGAACGAAAATGATATTGGCGAATTCAAAACATTCTTAAAATTATCCCCTCCGCTTAGAACAGAACAAGACAGGCTAGATTTAATTAACGGAATAAAAAATGGTATAATAGATATAATGGTCTCTGACCACAAACCGGAAGATGAAGAATCAAAAAGACTTACTTTTCAAAAGTGTGCGACTGGTGCCTCAGGAATTGAAACTTTTCTACCTTTGGCTTTAGAGCAATATCATAATGGTAATCTAGATTTAAAAACCATAATTAAATGCATTACTGAGAATCCTGCAAAAATATTTGGAATTAATGCTGGATCATTGGAAAAAGGTATGCCAGGTGATATTGCAATTTTAGATTTGGAAAAACCCTGGGTTGTTAAGAGGGAAAAAATGCAATCAAAATCTAAGAATACTGCAATTGAAGGTAGGAAACTTCAAGGTAAAGTCGAAAAAACTTTTTTAAATGGAAAGTTAGTATTTAAGATCTAATGGAAATTTTTATTGTAAGTTTTTATTCATATATACTAGGCAGTATCCCATTCGGTTTAATCTATACAAGAATTGCTGGACTTGGAGATGTTAGGAAAATTGGTTCTGGAAATATTGGAGCAACAAATGTTCTAAGAACCGGTAACAAAAAATTGGCAGTATTTACTCTTTTATCAGATGTAGCTAAAGGTAGTATTGCAGTATTAATAACAGAAAAATTATATTCAGAATTTATTTTAATGTCTTTTTTGATTGTGTACTTAGGACATATATTTCCTGTATGGTTAAAATTTAAGGGTGGTAAAGGAGTGGCAACTTTTATTGGGGGAATACTAGTTGTTAATTATATTCTTTGTATTATTTTTTTGATTACATGGGCCGCGGTAGTTAAAGTTTTTAAGATCTCTTCTCTTTCTGCGATAGTAGCATTTGTTGCAACATTGTTAGCTACATTTATTTTATATGAAAGAAATCTTAGCTTACTAATGTTTTTTTTTACTATTTTTAGTATCTACACCCACAAAGATAACATCAAAAGAATAATTTCAGGTGAAGAAAGTAAAATAAAAACTAAATAAAAACACCATTTTCAAGCTTTATAGAAACATTAAATTGACAATTTAATAAATATTTGAGACTTAATTTTTCCTATGAACCTAGTAATTGTTGAAAGTCCTGCAAAAGCAAAAACGATAAACAAATATCTTGGGCAAAATTATATTGTTTTGGCTAGTTACGGACATGTAAGAGATCTTCCTTCAAAAAACGGCTCGGTCGACACGGATAATAATTTTAATATGACTTGGGAAATTGATCCAGGATCAAAGAAACCACTGAAAGAAATTTATGATGCAGCAAAGAATGCTCAAAAAATAATTCTTGCAACCGACCCAGATCGTGAGGGGGAAGCTATCGCATGGCATGTAAAAAATATTTTGAATGATAAAAAATTACTTAAAGATAAGAAGGTAGAAAGAGTTGTCTTTAATGAGATTACAAAAAAAGCAGTTCAGAAAGGAATAGACAATCCAAGAGAAATAAATACGGAGCTAGTAGATGCTTACATGGCACGTAGAGCTCTTGATTATTTAGTTGGATTTAATATTTCACCAATACTCTGGACAAAATTACCAGGTTCAAAATCCGCAGGACGCGTACAGTCCGTTGCTTTAAAATTAATTGTTGAAAGAGAGAATGAAATAGAGCTTTTTAAACCAGATGAATATTGGAGTGTGCAATCATTATTTAAAAATAAAGAAAATAAAGAGTTAAAATCTAAAATTACATTATTTAAATCTGAGAAAGTTAATAAATTTTTCTTTAAAAATGAAAATCAAACAAAATCTGCAGTTGAAGAAATTAAAAAACATTCATTTAAGATAAATCAAATTGAAAAAAAACCATATAAAAGAAATCCATATGCTCCATTTACAACATCAACTATGCAGCAAGAAGGTTCAAAAAAATTAGGATTTGGAGCGTCAAGAACAATGCAAGTTGCTCAAAGACTTTATCAAGGGTTTGAAATTGAAGGAGAAACAGTTGGTCTCATAACTTACATGAGAACAGACGGAACTCAAATTTCAAATGAAGCCTTACAATCCTGTAGAAATTACATCGAAAACAAAATTGGTAAGAATTATTTACCTGATGTACCTAGAAATTATAGTGGGAAAAAAGCAAAAAATGCTCAAGAAGCACATGAAGCAATAAGGCCTACAGATATTTATCGAGATCCATCTTCTTTGAAATCAATATTAGATAGAGATCAAATGAGGTTATATGAACTAATTTGGAATAGAACAGTCTCATCACAAATGGAGTCTGCTGAATTTGAAAGAACCTCAATAGATATAATTAATAATGACAACACTATTTCATTTAGGGCAAATGGATCAGTTCAAAAGTTTGATGGTTTTTTAAAATTGTATCAAGAAAGCAAGGAGGATGAGGAAAAAAAAGATGAAAATGAAGATGATGATAATATTTTGCCTGATGTAAATAATGGTGACAAACTAATATTAGATAAAATTATTGATGAACAGCATTTCACCAATCCACCACCAAGATACTCAGAGGCAAGCCTAGTGAAAAAATTAGAAGAACTTGGAATTGGTAGACCCTCAACTTATGCTAGTATCATATCAGTTTTATCTACACGTAATTATGTTGAATTAATGAATAAAAAATTTAATCCAACAGATCGTGGTAAATTAATTACAGCCTTTTTAGATAAATTATTTAATAAGTATGTTGATTATAATTTTACAGCAAAACTTGAAGATAGCTTAGACGATATAACCTCGGGTAAAATTAATTGGATAGATGTATTAAGTCAATTTTGGGATCAGTTTAATTCAAATGTTAACGAAGTGAAAGAATTAAGGACAAGAACTATTCTAGATATGCTAAACGAAAGTTTATCTGATATTATTTTTGATAAAGATAAAGAAGATAAAGTTTTAAGAGCCTGTCAATGTGGTGGTGAACTAAGTTTAAAAGTGGGAAGATTCGGTGCTTTTATTGGATGTTCTAAATATCCAGAGTGCAAATTTACAAGACCTTTGTCGCGTATCAAAGCTGCTCAAGAAGACTTCATGTCTGAACCAAAAGAAATTGGCAGTACAGATGAAGGAATGAAAATTATATTAAAAAAAGGAAGATTTGGTCCTTATTTGCAAGTTGGAAATGAAGAAAAAGAATTGAAAAATTTTTCTATACCAAAGGGTATATCTCCTAATGATGTGGATCTAGATAAAGCAAAATTCTTATCGAGTTTGCCAAAAATTTTAGGTAAGTATCCAGAAAATAATGAGGACATAACATTAAACAATGGTAGATTTGGACCATATGTTAAATGTGCAAATAAGTCTTCAACACTAGAGACACCAGATGATATTTTTTCGATTGGTTTAAATAAAGCTGTAACATTAATTGCAGAAGCTAAACCTGGGCGTCGCTCATCAAACGAAATTAAAAATCTAGGTGAACACCCCGAGGACAAAAAACCAGTAAAAGTAATGAAAGGGCAATTTGGTCCCTACATAAAATATAAAACCATTAATGCAACAATTCCTGATGACAAAGACCCAAATGATATTACTATGGAAGAAGCGCTTGTATATATAGATAAAAGACTTGAGTATGATGCACAAAAAAAAGGAAAAAAATTAAAGAAAACAAAGAAAACAAAGAAAACAAAAAAAGCGAAAGAATAAAAATGACCGTTGAAGAAAATCTCAAAAAATTAAATCTATCCATACCTATTGCTCCAGATCCAGTTGGAAATTATGCGGCTTATGTAAAATCAAATAATTTAATTTTTATATCCGGGCAATTACCTATCGACACAAATGGAAAACTTTTAAAGGGTAAATTAGGATTAGATTTAAACAATCAAGATGGAGAAAAAGCAACTAAATTAGCAATATTAAATGTTTTGGGACAATTGCAAAAAGCAATAGGAAATTTGAATTTAGTTAAGAGGTGTATCAAAATTACTGGATATTATAATTGCACTGAAAATTTTACAGATCATCCAAAATTACTTAATACAGCATCTGATTTAGTTATCAAAGTATTGGGTGAAAAAGGAATACATGCAAGAGCAGTTATTGGAGCAAACTCCCTACCTTTGAATGCAGCAGTAGAATTAGAAACTATTTTTGAAATTTAATGTTTACCCAAAACCTTTGCAGGCTTTTCTTTTTCTGATTTTGTAAACTTTTTATAATTAAAATTAATTTTGTCATCTTTAACGCTTACCTTAACATGCCCTCCATCAATTAGTTTCCCATGTATTATTTCATCAGCTAATATTTTTTTAATGTGCTCGTCAATATATCTTGAAACAGGTCTAGCACCCATAGTTTGAGAGTAACCATTTTTACAAATAAGATCGCTCGCTGAATTTGAAAGTTCAATAACAACATCTCTTGCATTTAGCTGCGTCTCCAATTCCAATATAAACTTATTTACAATTTGTTTAGTAACTGATTTGTCTAATCGATTAAAACTTATAATTGAGTCTAGTCTATTTCTAAATTCAGGACTAAAAACTTTATTAATTGTTTCTTGATCTATTTGGTCATTTTTTTTATTTGCAAAACCTATTTGATCTTTTTCCAATTCATTTGCTCCAATATTACTTGTCAATATTAAAATTACATTTCTGAAATCAACATTTTTTCCATTTTGATCTTTAAGTTTTCCGTAGTCCATTATTTGAAGCAAAATATTAAATATATCTGGATGAGCTTTTTCAATTTCATCAATTAACAAAACAGAATACGGATTTTTTTCTACTGACTCAGAGAGCTGGCCACCCTGATCAAAACCTACATAGCCTGGTGGTGAGCCAATTAATTTTGAAATAGTATGTTTTTCGCTAAATTCTGACATATCAAATCGTAAAAGCTCTATACCCAGTGTTTTAGAGAGTTGTTTAGCTAGCTCAGTTTTTCCAACTCCAGTTGGACCATTAAACAAATAATTCCCAATAGTTTTTTCTGGATTTCTTAAGCCTGATCTTGAAAGTTTGATTGACGAACAAAGTGCATTTACAGCATGATCTTGGCCATAAATTAATCTTTTTAAATTTTTATCTAAATCTTTTAAATAATATCTATCATTAGCAGTAATACTTTTTTTTGGAATTTTAGTTATTTTTGAAACAGTTTGCTCGATATCGTTTTCATTCAGAATTTCCTTTTTGTCTTTGCTAGATTTTAAATTTTCAAAAGCACCCAATTCATCTAAAATATCTATAGATTTGTCTGGAAGCCTTTTGTTTCCAATATATTTAGCAGAAAGATCAACCGAGGCTTTAATAGCTTCATCACTATATTTAACTTTATGATACTCTTCATACTTATCTCTTAAACCAAACATAATTTTATAAGCCTCCTCAATCGAGGGTTCCGATACATCAATTTTTTGAAATCTTCTTTGTAATGCTCGATCTTTTTCAAAGTTTAAACGATACTCAGTGAAAGTTGTTGAACCAATGCATTTGATTTTACCAGACTGTAAGGCTGGTTTAAGCATATTTGCTGCATCCATGGAATTTCCAGTGGTGGTACCCGCTCCAACTAATGTATGTATTTCATCAATAAATAATATGTAATTATTGTTTTTTTCTATTTCATTAATAATAGTTTTTAATCTTTCCTCAAAATCCCCGCGATATCTAGTCCCCGCTAACAATGACCCTAAATCTAATGAATAAATTACTGAATTCTTTAATGGGTCTGGGACATTTTGTTTTATTACTCTTTTTGCAAGCCCTTCCACTATAGCTGTCTTTCCAACACCAGGGTCACCTACTAATAATGGGTTATTTTTTGTGCGTCTACAAAGGATTTGCGCCATTCGATTAACCTCTTCATCTCTTCCTATTAAAGTATCTATTTTATTATCAGATGCTTCAAGATTTAGATTAATACAAAAATTATCAAGTGCAGTTTTTTCGTGCCCTTTAGATCCTGTTTTTTGTCCTGGCTCTAAATTTTCAGTATAAGTAAAATTTTCAATTTTTGTAATACCATGAGAAATAAAGTTAACTACATCATATCTGGTGACTTCTTGTTCTTGTAAAAAATAAGTTGCATGACTTTCTCTTTCGGCAAAAAGAGATACTAGAATATTTGCACCTGTAACTTCAGACTTTCCAGAAGATTGAACGTGAACTATAGATCTTTGTATAACTCTTTGAAAACCTGCTGTTGGCTGGGGATCAGATAATTTTTCTGAATTGACAATATTATCAAGTTCATGGTCAATATAATGTTCTAAATTTTCTCTAAGCAGCCCTATATCAACACTACACGCTTTCATAACATTAACTGCATCTTCTTCATCCATTAGAGAGAATAATAAATGCTCAAGGGTAACGTACTGATGATTTTTTTCAGATGCAAATGAGAAAGCATTTGAAATTGATTTTTCTAAAGATTTTGTAAATGTTGCCATTGTTATTTAATAATACACTTTAATGGTTGAAGATTAATGCGAGAATAATTATGTATTTTTTTTTGAATTGTTATTGCAATATCCATTGTATACAATCCACACACTGCTGAACCTTCGTTATGAACCTTTGTCATTAAACTGACAGCTTGCCTCTTTGATTTATTTAAAAACATAATTAAAATTTTAACAACAAATTCCATAGTTGTAAAATCATCGTTCAAAATAATAATCTTGTATAATGTGGGTTTTTTATTTTTTTTCTGATTTTTGATTTTTTCAAATATATCAAGCTTTTTTTTCATTAAACGGTCTTCCTATAGAGTAATAAGTAATATTTTTATTTGAAAAATTTTTTGGTTGATATAGGTTCCTCATGTCAAAAATCTTCAGTTTTTTAGATTTTACCATTTTAAAATCCAAAGACCTAAATTCATCCCACTCAGTATGAATAACGACAAGATCATTATTTGTTAAAATTTCAGTAGGATTATTCTTATAATTAATTTTTTTTAATTCTTTTTTTTCACCAGTTGGATCATAATAAGAAATCTTAACACCCTTTTTCAAAAGTTTAGGAAAAATTTTTAAACACTGCGTGTCTCTCATATCATCTGTATTCGCTTTAAATGTAACACCTAAAAAACCCACCTTTTTATTCTTTGGATTACCTAATATTTTTAGTATTTTATCAGCTAGCAAAGACTTTCTTTGTTCATTGCTATTTATTACTGATTTTACTACCGACATATTCGTTCTAAATTTATTACCAATTTTGGTAAGAGCTTTTGTATCTTTGGGAAAACAAGATCCACCATAAGCAGGTCCCGCCCTTAAAAATCGCGATCCTATTCTTGCATCAGTGCCAATACCTATTGCTATATCCTCCACATCTGAACCAACCTCCTCACATAAATTTGCTATCTCGTTAATAAATGTAATTTTAGTGGCTAGAAAAGCATTAGCAGCATATTTAATTAACTCTGAACTTCGTCTTGTAGTTGATATAAATTTTGCACCTTTTTTTACGATAGGTGCATAAAGTTTTTCTAAAACTGATTTTGTTTTTTTTAAGTTGTTAGAACCAATTACGATCCTATCTGGATATCTAAAATCTCTTATAGCTTCACCCTCTCTTAAAAACTCAGGATTAGAAACAACATCAAATTTGGAAACAGGATTATTTTTTTTAATAATTTTTTCAACTTCGTCACCTGTACACACGGGTACAGTAGATTTAGTAACTACTATTTTGTATTTATTAATATTTTTTGATATTATTTTCGCTACAGAATAAACATTTTTTAGATCTGCTGACACTCCATCTTTGGCTGTGGGTGTACCAACAGCGATAAAAACTATATCCGAATCTTTAATTGCCTTACTAATATTAGTAGTAAACAAAAGTCTTTTTGATTTATAATTTCTTAATACAAGTTCATCCAATCCAGGTTCAAAAATAGGAATAATACCTTTTTTTAATTTGTCGATTTTTGCTTTATCGTTATCTACGCAAATTACTTTGTTGCCAAAATCTGCAAATAGAACGCCAGAAACTAAACCAACATAACCAGTGCCAATAAAACAAATTTTCATTATTTATTAATTTCTATAAATGATTTTATATACCCCTTTATTGTACCACAGTCCAAATATTTACCTTTAAATTTACAACCATAAAAGTTTTCTCTTTTAAGCATAGAATTCATTGCATCAGTAATTTGAATTTCACCTAATTTTCCTCTTTTTTGGTTCTTCAGTAAATTAAAAATTGAACGACTGAGCAGGTATCTACCAATGATAGCAAATTTAGACGGGGCAGATTTGATTGTAGGTTTTTCAATCATTTTATTTATTTTTAAATGTTTTGTATTCTCAAATCCTACAATTCCATATCTCTGAATTTCTTTTTTTTTAATTTGTCTTAAGGCAAGTACGGACGATTTCTTTTTTTTATGCAATAGAATTAATTCTTTTGAACAATTATATCCATCTATAATATCGTCTGGTAAAATTAACAAAAAGTATTTTGACTTAATAAGTTTTTCTGCGCACAAAACTGCATCACCTAAGCCTTTTGGCTTATCTTGATAAACAAATTTTATTTTTTTTGACATTTTATTTAAATTAGCAAGGGTCTGTGAGATTTCAGATTTTCTTTTGATGGTGTTTTCTAATGATTTATTTTTTGAAAAATATTTTTTAATAATTTCCTTTTTTTTTGAAATAACTAAGATTACCTGTGTTATTCCTGCATCAAAACATTCGTCCAATATCTTTTCTAATATTGACCTAGATCCTATTGGCCAAAGTTCTTTTGGTAAAGCTTTGCTTAACGGAAGCATTCTTGTGCCTAAGCCTGCAAGTGGTATGATAGCTTGTTTAACCATGATAAATTAGTTTTAAATGAGAATTATAAAAAAATCTAAAGAAATTAATTCGCTTTTCAACAGTTTTAAAAAAACTGGTTTTGTTCCAACAATGGGTTCTTTGCATAAAGGTCATGAGTATTTGATAAAAAAATCAGTAAAAGAAAATAATGTCACTTTTGTGAGTATTTTTGTTAATCCAAAACAGTTCAATAATAAAATGGATTTGAAAAAATATCCCAAAAATCTTAAAGAGGACGTCAAAATTTGCAGGA
This sequence comes from Pelagibacteraceae bacterium, assembly GCA_002684895.1. Taxonomy (GTDB): domain Bacteria; phylum Pseudomonadota; class Alphaproteobacteria; order Pelagibacterales; family Pelagibacteraceae; genus HIMB114. The sequence continues at coordinate 9,676 of NYVZ01000018.1, read as the reverse complement.
AATGCAAGGTGAATTACTTATTTTTACCCTCTTTTAAAGAAGTTTATTCTTGGAAAGTTCAAAGCAAAAAGAAAACTCCTAAAATTAAAAATATTATGGAACATAAATATAGGAAGGGTCACTTCAAAGGTGTAATCAAAGTAATAGAAAAGTTATCAAATATAATACCTGCAAGTAAAATGTATTTAGGTGAAAAAGATTTTCAACAAATTAAAGTTATTACAGATTATTTTAACATAAATAAAGTAAAAACAAAAATAGTTAAATGCAAAACAGTAAGGGACAAGAACGGTTTAGCACTATCTTCTAGAAATAAACTACTGAAAAAAGAAAATTTGAAAAAAGCGGTTAATATTGTCAACTTTATAAAGAAAATTAAACTAAAAAATATTCATTCTAATTTGAAAATTAATATTATTAGAAATTACTTAAAAAAAAATGACGTAAAATTTGATTACGTTCAAAACATAAATTTAAAACAATTTAATATTTCAAAAAATAGAACAATAAATACAAGAATATTTTTTGCTTTTTATTTAGGTACAGTTCGGTTAATTGATAATCTCTAAATACCCAGTACAAAACTTGCTAAACCTAAAAAGGATAAAAATCCAATTACATCCGTAATTGTTGTTACAAAAACTGTTGATGCAATGGCTGGATCAATTTTATATTTCTCAAGCATGACTGGAATAATTATCCCTGATAAACCTGCAAAAATCATATTAATTATCATTGATATTCCGATTAAAATTGAAAGTTTAAAATCATAAAACCAAAAAAATACAAATAGTGCTGAAATAATTGAAAAAAATAAACCATTTAAAAATCCTATACAAAATTCTTTGTTAATAATTTTGAACAAATTATCTGTTGTTAATTCTTTCGTTGCCAACAGTCTAATCGTGACTGCCAAAGTCTGTGTAGCAGCGTTGCCACCCATAGACGCAACAATTGGCATTAGAACAGCTAATGCTACAACTTTTTCAATGTTATCATCAAATAAACCAATAACTCTAGATGCTATAACAGCAGTAAATAAGTTTATTAATAACCAAATAAATCTTTTTTTTGTGATTTTAAATGCATTATCAGTAACCTCTTCGTCTTGAACACCGGCTAATTTGAGAACATCCTCCTCGCCTTCTTCTTTAACAACAGTTAAAATATCGTCAGCAGTAATCATTCCGATTAGTTTTTTGTTTCTATCAATTACTCCCGCTGAAACTAGATTGTATTGCTCAAATAAATTTCCAACCTCTTCTTTGTCAAGATCACCATTAATTAATACTGGTCTTCTGTCCATTATATTATCCATTTTAATATTTCTTGGATTTCTTAAAACTCTTGAAGACGGTACCGAACCAATTAATTTTCCAAAATTGTCAACTATAAATATTTGCAAAAACTCTTTGGGTAAATCTTCATTTTCTCTAAGATAATCAATAGTTTCCCCTACTGTCCAATTTGGTGACACTGCACAATACTCAGTTTGCATTAATCTAGCCGCAGAGTCTTCAGGATAAATATTTAAAACCTCTTCAATTAATTGCTTTTCTTTTAAAGGTATCTTTTCATAAACTTCAAGTTTTTTTTCTTTATTTAAATTTGAAACAATCTTTAATACATTATCTGACTCTAGTTCATTTAATATATTTGCAACCGCATTAGCGGGTAATTTATTCAGAATATCTTTTTGTAGTGTATTATTAAGCTCAACGATAGTATCAGCTTTTAACTCTATTGTTTCTAACAAGAATAAATCAGATCTAGATTGTTCAGGAAGGTTTGACAAAAGTTCTGCAGCATCTGATGGATGTAATGCATTTAGGGCAATATTGATCTCACCTACTTTTTTTTCGTCAATAAGTATAGTTAGACTGTCAATTAGATCTTTGGTGACCTCAAATGTCTTATTTCCTATAGTTTGCTCGATTGACATGATAATAAATTGTTTTATCAAATATTGTAATGAAACTCGAAATAAAAATAAGCCAAAAACCTGTGAAATATCTAGATGCTATTCAATTCCTAGAAGATCGAGTATTAAAAATACAAAAAAAGGAATCAGATAATCTATTATGGATTCTTCAGCATCCAAATTTATACAGTGGTGGAACATCTGCAAAAAAAGATGATCTATTAAACAGAAATAAATTTCCAATTTTCAAAACTAATAGAGGTGGGCAATGGACATTTCATGGCAGTGGGCAAAAGGTAATTTATTTTGCAATAGATTTGAATTCAGAAAAAAACCTCAAAGATTTTATAAGAAAGGTGGAGAATTGGATAATTCAAGTCTTAAAAAGTTATAACATTAATTCTTATAATGATCGTAAAAATATTGGCATATGGGTTGATAACAAAAATAATTCAGAAAAAATTGCGGCCATAGGTATTAGAGTAAAAAAATGGATCGCTTTTCATGGTTTCTCTCTTAATGTGAATGTGAATAAAAAAGATTATGATGGCATTATTCCATGTGGAATAACCGATAAAGGTATTGCAAATATGACTGATTTTATTGAAATGTCATATTTAAATAATCTAAATGAGGTTATAATTTCAAAGTTTAAAAAAACTTTTCCAAACAAGTTTTGAAATCGTCTGGAATAATTGCCTTATACTTTTTAATTTTATTATTATATTTAAACTCGATTTTGTAGCTTAATAGACATAATGGAACTTTATTTTTTTTATCTCCATATTTTACATCACCTACGATAGGATGTCCAAGGTTTGAAAATTGCTTTCTAATTTGATGTTTCCTTCCAGTTATTAAATCAACCTCTATATAAGAAAAGTTGTTTTTTTTTGAGATAACTTCAAAATAAAGTTTAGATACAATTTCTTTACCATTAAATGTATCCTTGGTTTGGATTTCACCTTTGTTTTTTTTAATTTTTCCATTTATGATTACAAGATATCGCTTGATTATCTCTCTAAATTTAAACATTTCAGAAAATTTTTTAGCATAATGTCTATTTTTTGCTATCAACATTAAACCCGTAGCTTCTTTATCAAGTCTATGCACCAAATGATAATTTTTTGAACTTGTGTTTAAAATGTCAATAATATTAGTTTTTACCTTAGAACCATCTTGAGAAGCATATCCATAGGGTTTATTTAAAATACAATAATCTTCACATTCAAAAATAAAATTTTTTTTTAATTGATTTAAATCTTTAGAAGTAAAGAAAAATTTTTTTTTTTTAATCATATTATCTATTTTAAATTCGGTAAAAATATCGACAACATCATTAACTTTCAGTTTAAATAAATTTTTAACTTTTTTACTATTTACAGTAATATTTTTTTTTCTAAGATTTTTTTCAAATAAAGATTGTGGAATATTGGAAAACTGTTTTTTTAAGAAATCTATCAACCCTTGAGCCATCGAAATCTTTATCAATAATAAAAGATTTAAATGGCTTTTTCATACTAAAATTTTTACTATTTTATAACCGATGTAGAATAAAATTAGACTTACAATAATCGAAAAAAAAAAATAAATAAAAAGATTTAAGTAATTTCCGGTTTTTAATAAATTAAAAACTTCATACGTGAAAGCAGAGAAAGTGGTAAATCCTCCCAGAAAACCAAAAACAATAAATGTTCTTAATTCGTTACTTATCACATGCCTTTCAAACAATGATGCAACAACACCAATGAAAAAAGATCCTATCAAATTGACAGTAACAGTTCCTATTGGAAAATTTAAATAAGATATTTTTGGGACTGCTTGAATTAATACAAATCTAAATAAACTTCCTATTGCTCCAAATAAAGCAACAAGAGCTAAATTACTCATTATTTTTTATCTTTTTTAGATTCGACTTTATCCTGCTCTTTATTTTCAATTTTTTTTTGTGTTGGACCTGAGTCTTGACCCTTGGCATTAAAATCTTTATCAACTAATTCAATATAAGCTTTGGGAGCGTTATCACCATATCGATAACCAGATCTGACTATTCGTGAATAACCTCCACTTCTTTTTTCATACCTTTTAATAAGAGTGGTTGTGAGCTTTTTTACAATATTTTGATCTTGTAATTTAGATAACAATATCCTTTTAGAAGATAAGGAATTTTTTTTACCTAAGGTTATTATTTTATCGATTGCAATTTTTAATTCCTTTGCTTTTGGAAGAGTTGTTTCAATTTGCTCATGCTTTATTAATGCGTTAAGCATATTTTTAATCAAAGCTTTTCTATGTTCGGATGTTCTATTTAGTTTTCTATTTGTAAGCTTGTGTCTCATGATTACTTGTATTCATCCTCTAATTTCTTTGATAACTCTGCAATATTTTCTGGGGGCCAATTTGGAATTTCTATACCCAAATATAAAGACATGCCTGATAAGACTTCTTTGATTTCATTTAATGATTTCCGACCAAAATTTGGCGTCCTCAACATTTCACCCTCTGTTTTTTGAACTAAATCACCTATATAGATAATGTTATCATTCTTTAAACAATTCATAGATCTAACTGATAATTCAAGCTCATCAACACGACGTAATAAATTTTTATTAAACTCAGGTTCAGATTTTGCTTGCTGAACCACCGCTTCTTTTGGCTCTTCAAAATTTATAAACATACCGAGCTGATCTTGAAGAATTCTAGCTGCGTATGCTACACAATCTTCGGCGTCAACAGATTTATTTGTTTCAACTTCCATTGTGAGTTTATCGTAATCTATCGATAAACCTTCTCTAGTTTCAGATATGTTATAAGAAACTCGCTTTACAGGACTGTAGACAGAATCAACTGGGATTAATCCAAGAGGTGAATCTTGTTCACGATTTTTATCTGCAGGAACGTAACCCTTTCCAGTGTTTACAGTTAATTCCATATAAATCTTAGTATTATCATCAAGATTACAGATGGTTTGCTCTGGATTTAATATTTCAATATCAGCACTTTCGTTTAAATTTTTTGCTTTAATCTCTCCTGGCCCTTGGGCATCCAAAATTAACTTTTTAGGTCCTGGGTTATTTAATTTTAAAGACAATGCTTTAATATTTAAAACAATATCTGTTACATCTTCTCTGATACCATTAATAGAAGAAAACTCATGAAGAACTCCATCAATTTGTATAGCAGTGACCGCTGTTCCTTGAATAGATGACAATAAAATTCTTCTCAGTGCATTTCCAAGAGTTAACGCAAACCCTTTTTCTAAGGGTTCTACAGTAATTTTTGCATAAGTTTTATCATCACTAGTTTCTACGTTTAACTTAGATGGTTTTACCAATTCTTTCCAATTTTTTTCTATCAAGTTATTCTCCTTTTAATAATTATTAAACTCGTCTTTTTTTTGGTGGTCTACATCCATTATGTGGTATTGGACTTGTGTCTTTAATAGAGATAATTTTAAATCCTTTAGCTTGTAATGCACGTAAAGCTGTTTCCCTTCCTGATCCTGGACCCTTTACCTCTACATCTAACGTTTTTAATCCATATTCAGATGCTTTAGAAGCGGCATCATCTGCGGCAACCTGCGCAGCATACGGAGTTGATTTTCTTGACCCTTTAAATCCTTTGGATCCTGAGGATGACCAAGATAATACATTTCCATTTTTATCAGTTATTGAAATTATAGTATTGTTAAATGTTGCATTAACATATGCTTTTCCAGAGGTGACAATCTTTTTTTCTTTTTTCTTGCTTTTGAACTTAGTTTTTTTTTTTATTTCTTCTTTGCTCATTATTTTTTAGCCAACGTTAATTTTTTACCGGCTATTGCTACAGCCTTTCCTTTTCTAGTTCTTGCATTTGAAGAAGTTCTTTGACCTCTTACTGGAAGTTTTTTTCTATGCCTTGTTCCCCTGTAAGTTCCTAGATCTCTAAGTCTTTTAATATTTAAGGATATTTCTCTGCGTAAGTCACCCTCTACTGTATATTTCTCATCTATCAATTCTCTTATTTTCAAAATTTCGTCATCTGTTAAACTGTTTATTCTTTTAGATTTTTCTATTTTGAGGTCGTTGCAAATTTTTTCTGCATAATGATCTCCAATGCCGTAAATATACTGTAAAGCAATGAACACTTGTTTGTTAAGTGGAAGATTTACACCAGAGATACGAGCCATATTAGATTGCCTTATTTCAAAAACGCTGGATTATAGTAATCAAAGTCATAAAGTCAACTTTATAAGTCATTAAATATGCAGTTAATTTGACTGGTTACCTCATTTATTGACTTCATTGCATCGACATTTTTTACAACACCCTTTAACTTATAATATTCGAGTAATGGCAAGGTAGATTCTTCGTAGGTTCTTAATCTATTACTCACAGTATTCTCATTATCGTCTGACCTTTTGATCAATTCTCTGTCTATGCATGCGGCAGTAGTGCATTCTGCGGGGTCTCCAGGTGGATCAAAGAATTCATTAAAGGGTTTTTTGCAAACTGAACATGAAATACGGCCAGAAATTCTTTTTACTAAAATTGAATTGTCTACAACCAGGTTTATCACTACAGAGATTTTTTGTTCATATTTTTTTAACATCGTATCAAGAGATTTGGCCTGTTCAATGTTTCTTGGAAAGCCATCAAAAATGATACTACTTTTTATTGATGAGTCTGAAATTTTTTTTTCGATTAAACTGTTGATAATATCATCTGAAACTAGCTTTCCTGAGTCCATAATTTTTTTTAATTTTTCAGATAATTTAGATTTACTTTTTAATTCGTTTCTCAATAAATCGCCGGTTGAAAGTTGGAACATTTTTTTTTTTTCAACCAAAAATGAAGATTGTGTACCTTTGCCAGCACCTGGTGGACCAAATATAATTACATTCATCCAAACTTTACCTGCTAAACTTAGTTTTTTTTATTAATGACTCATATTGGACACTCATTAATCTAGTTTGAATTTGTGTTATTGTATCCATGCCTACAACAACCACAATTAGTAGAGCAGTACCACCAAGGTAAAAAGGAATAGGATAATTAGCGATTAAAAACTCAGGTAATAAACAAATAAGAACCAAGTAAGAAGAGCCAATTACTGTAAGTTTAGTTAACAGGTTTTCAATAAAAAATGCTGTCCTCTCGCCTGGTCTTATACCTGGAATAAACCCTCCATATTTTTTTAAATTTTCAGCGGTTTCATTTGGATTAAAAACAATTGAAGTATAAAAAAAAGAAAAAAACACAATTCCAGATGCGTAAAATATCATATAGAGAGGTTTTCCTTGACCGAGCATGGAAGTAATAGTTAATAAAACAGAACTTTCAGAGGAGGATGAAAAATTAGATAAAGTAATTGGTAACAATAACAATGCAGATGCAAAAATTGCTGGTATGACACCTGCGGTATTTACTTTTAGAGGTAAATAAGAAGATTCTCCACCATACATTTTATTACCCTGTTGTCTTTTTGGATATTGAATCAAAACTCTCCTTTGTGCCCTTTCAACAAAAACAATGAAATATATTGCTAAAAGCAAAATCAATAAAATCATAATAATTATACCACTCGATATAGCTCCAGTTCTACCTAACTCGAAAGTTGATGCTAAGGCGCCTGGAATTTCTGCAACAATTCCTGAAAAAATTATCAATGATATGCCGTTACCAATACCTCTTGCGGTAATTTGTTCGCCGAGCCACATTAACAGAACAGTTCCGGTCAATAAAGAAATTGTAGTTACAAATCTAAAATAAAAACCAGGATCCTGAACAATGCCTTGAGAATTTTCAAGACTTACCGCAACACCATAACCTTGAATCAATGCAAGCAAAACAGTTCCATACCTAGTGTATTGGGTGATTTTTTGTCTTCCAGTCTCTCCTTGGTTTTTTAAATTTTTAAAATATTCTGTGACACCTGTTAGAAGTTGAATAATAATTGAGGAAGAGATGTAAGGCATAATACCTAATGCAAAAATTGCCATTCTTTGAACTGCACCACCAGCAAATACGTTGAACATTCCAAGTAAGCTTCTTTGATTGCCACCAACTATCTCTTTTAGAGATGTTGGATCAATTCCTGGCAGAGGGACATAAGTTCCAAAACGATAAATTACCAATATTAATAATGTATATAATATTCTTTTTTTAAGATCGCTCGCCTTTGAAAAAGCTCCAAGACCACTTTCTGTATTTTGAGCTAAACTTGACATTAAAAATTATTTAATTATTTCAACTGAGCCACCAGCTTTTTCTATTTTTGATTTCGCAGTCTCACTAAATTTATCTGCCAAAATACTTATTTTTATTTTAATATCTCCAGAACCTAGGACTTTAACTTTTAATTTACTAGGTTTCTTTGCTTTCAATAAAAATTTTCTTAAATCGATTGATTTGGATGAATCTAGTTTTTTTGCCTCTATTAATTTAGAGATTTTATCGAGGTTAATAGCTACATTTTTTTCCCTTTTATACAGAGAATTGAAGCCCCTTTTGGGTAATCTTCTATATAATGGCATTTGTCCACCCTCGTAGGATTTGATAGAAACTCCGGATCTAGATTTCTGACCTTTTGCGCCACGTCCAGATGTCTTTCCTAATCCAGAACCTATACCTCTACCAACTCTTTTTTTTGCTTTATGAATTTTTTTACTAAAATTATTTAATTTAACCATATTTACCTTCTTGAAACTATATCCTTAATTTTTTTTCCTCTAATTAAAGAAATTTCTTTTGGTGATTTTTGTTTTGTTAATGCATCAAAAGATGCTCGTACTAAATTGTAAGGATTTGATGAACCAATTGACTTACCTACAACATCTTGAATGCCTGACATTTCACAAATCGCTCTCACAGGACCTCCGGCAATAATTCCAGTACCTGCTGGAGCGCTTCTAAGCAAGACTTTACCTGCACCGTTCTTACCTCTAACATCATGATGCAAAGTTCTACCCTCTCTTAACGCAACTTTAACAAGGGATTTCCTTGCAGCTTCAGAAGCTTTTTTTATAGCATCAGGCACTTGTTTTGCTTTACCCTGGCCAAAACCTACCTGACCTTTTTGATTGCCAGTAATAACGAGAGCAGCAAAACCAAATCTTCTACCGCCTTTTACTACCTTGGTAATTCTATTTATAGCAACTAGTTTTTCCTTAAATTCACTGACTTGACTCATAAATTAAAACTTTAACCCCCCTTTTTTTGCACTTTCAGCTAATTGCTTAACTCTTCCGTGATATTTATATTTACCTCTATCGAAATAAACTTCTTTGCACCCTTTTTTTATAGACCTTTCAGCAATTAAGTTACCAACTAATTCTGATAATTCTTTTTTATTTTTTTTTTCTATGTTTTTTTCAACTGACGATGCGCTGGCTAAAGTGGCTCTTTTGTTATCATCAATTACTTGAGCATAAATATTTTTTGCAGATCTAAATACGGTTAATCTAGGTCTGCCTCTATTAACTTTTTTTGCTTTAGACCTAACCCTCTTTTGTCTTTTTGAGTCTTTTGATATCATTATTTCTTTTTACCCTCTTTTTTTAAAATAAACTGACCTTCGGAAGTTATGCCTTTTTGTTTATAAGGTTCCACGGGTTTATAAAACTTTATATCGGCAACAGTTTTGCCAACTAATTCTTTGTCTACTCCACTTATAATTATTGTTGTCTGCTTTTCTACTTTGATTTCAATACCTTCTGGAATATCATAAATTATATCGTGACTAAATCCTAACTGTAGCTGCAATTGTTTACCT
>NYVZ01000017.1 GCA_002684895.1 Pelagibacteraceae bacterium | reverse complement strand
AATATAAAATTCTTTATCTAAAATTGAATAACGTGCTGAGTATTCATTTACATTAGCGGTACGATGTCTGATCCATTGTCTTGCAATAAAAATAGGTAACTTAATATGGTATTTAATTTCACACATTTCAAATGGAGTGCTGTGCCAATGTCTTAGTAAATATCTAATTAATCCTTCATCAGTAGAAACTTTTTTNGTTCCTTTTCCATATGAAACNCGAGCTGCNTGAACAATNGAACTATCNTCTCCCATATAATCAACAACTCTAATAAATCCATGATCNAANATNGGNATGGCNTCGTANAGAATTTTCTCCAAATTAGGAACGGTCACCCTTTTTGTGGTATTTTGATGAGATTGCTGTTCTTTAATTTCTTGTTTTTGCTGTTCTGTTAATGCCATTAATTTAATTTACTTTTAATTTAGAATCTTTCACTTATATTAATTTGTGTTGGTTTTCCAACTATGGTGATAAACGAAATTCGTAATAAACATTTCGGACCAGGGGGCGGTACCCTGCACCTCCACCAAATACAACTCATGGGGGTGAAATAGGCTCGACGGGTGTCTAAAGGCTTTTCTTTTACCCGGTATGGTTCCGCCGTAATGGGCTAAATTATAAATGCTAACGAAAGTTACGCACTTGCTGCTTAATTAACTTAGGTTAATTTTGCAAACGGGGTCCGGGGCACCTGGCAACAGAACGCCCCCTTAAGGGAGCAAAAGTCGCAGTGATTTAATTTTTGAAGGATCTATTCATAGAATAACAACTGAAAGGTAAAAAAATGAAAAATATTATAATCACGCTTACTTTAATTATATTTTCGACTTCTGCTTTCGCTGGCTCTTGTCCAGTAATGGCGGAAAAAGTGAAATCTAAAATTGAACAAGCTCAAAAACTTCACAAATCAGGAGTTCAAGCTCACAAAGATGGAAAACACGCGAAATCTGAAGAGCTATTAAACAAAGCATTGAGTCTTTTTAAAGGTTAAACGATTGATAGGTCTGGGGCATCTGAAAACAGAANGCCCCTGAAACACCCTTATAGAGCTAAACAATGAACGCTGAAAAGTTTTTTGTCATCAACCCAAGTTTTTTTAATTTTCCAGCAAGCTTCATTAACTAGGTTATTAAAGGATTTAATCGTATATTTATGAGAATTTTCGGTATGGATCTCTTCATTTTTTTTAATTAAAATTATTTAATTGCTAGCAAAGTCTTAACAGCTTTTTACGATCCTAAAAGAAAATTGACAGTAACTAAGATTTAATTTTATAACCTTTCTTGAGCAAAATAGATACGACTGTCACACAGATTATTAAAAAAAATACCATTGAGCTAATACTAATCCAAATATTGAAATCAGAAACTCCATAGAACGCGTATCTTAAACCATTAATTAAATATACCACCGGATTAAAATAAGTAACGGTTTGCCAAAACTCTGGCAACATATCTAAAGAATATAAACTTCCTCCCAAGAAAACCATGGGTGTAACCACTAATGTTGGAACAATTGACATTTGCTCAAAGTTAGAACTCATCAAGCCAACTAAAAAACCAAATAAAGCAAAGGTAAAAGCCACCAGAACTAATAAAAAAATCATTAACAATGGATACATCACTTGAACTTCTACAAAAAAGGTAGCTGTAATAAAAATTACTACACCTACTAATAAGGTTTTAGTCGCACCTGCTCCAACGAATGCAAGGACAATTTCAAATGTAGATATTGGAGCTGCTAAAATTTCATAAATGGTNCCGTTAAATTTTGGAAAAAAAATACCAAATGAAGTGTTGCTAATTGATTGGGTAAGTAACGTAAGCATTAATAAGCCTGGAACAATAAAAGATCCATAGCTGATACCATCAATCTTCTCTACATAACCACCTATTACTGAACCAAAAACGATAAAGTACAAAGAGGTTGAGAGCACTGGTGAAAACAAAGATTGCATCAAAGTTCTTCTAAAACGATCCATTTCATGNAGATAGATGGCTCTAAATGCATAATAGTTAAATTTCATTATTCTCCTTTACTAAACCAATAAATATCTTTTCNAAAGTGGTTTGTTCAGTTTTTAAATCCTGAAGNTTTAAGCCTGCATCTTTTAAATCTTTAAGTAAGTTNGTTATNCCAGTACTTTTTGAATTGACATCATAAGTGTATTCTACCGTTTTNTTATCTTTNCCTATTTCTAAATTATATTTGCCTAAACTATCAGGAATTTCNTTAATTTCACTTTGAAGATTTACACTTAATTTTTTCTGACCCATCTTTTTTAATAATTCTTTTGTTTTATCAATGACAATGATTTCCCCCTGATTAATAACTGCCACTCTATCTGCTATTGCTTCTGCTTCTTCAATATAATGTGTGGTTAGAATAATCGTTACTCCAGTTTTTCTTAAATCTTCAACCACTTTCCACATACCTCTTCTTAACTCAACATCAACTCCTGCTGTTGGTTCGTCTAAAAATAATATTGAAGGTTCATGAGATAAAGCTTTTGCAATTAAAACTCTTCTCTTCATTCCACCAGATAGTTGTTCTAATCTTTGGTCTTTTTTATCCCACAAAGTTAAATCTTTCAAAATTTTTTCTATATGTTTTGGGTTAGGTTTTTTTCCATTTAACCCTCTNGAATAAGAGACNTTGTTAAAAACAGTTTCNAATAATTCTAATGTTAACTCTTGNGGGACNANTCCAATTCTTGANCGTGTNTCTCGATAATCTTCAATAATATCAAAATTTTCAACAGTTACNTTTCCTGAGGANGGTGTAACAATACCACATATAATACTGATNAAAGTTGTCTTNCCTGCACCATTTGGNCCTAGTAGAGCTATAATCTCTCCTTTTTTTATTTCTAAGTTAACTTTTTTTAAAGCTTCAAATCCGTTATCGTAAACTTTTGAGAGATTAGTAACGGATATTTGATTAGTAGACATGTAATTTGTGGATATATAGAGACATTTTACTCAGTAGCAATAACATTGATTGTAGATGTGTATTAAATCAAATTATTTGAAAATTTGATATAACAATATTTTAAATGAGAGGGTTGGTAAGGTGTAAGTTTCACTGGCTATATATCAAGGTCTAAACAATGGACGCTGAAAAGTTTTTTTTCATCAACCCAAGTTTTTTTAATTTTCCACCCAGCTTCATTAACTAGGCTATTAAATGATTTAATCGTATATTTATGAGAATTTTCAGTATGGATCTCTTCATTTTTTTTAATTAAATATTTTGAACCATTGATTCTGATATTATTATTATTTTTAGATTTTAATTTCATCTCAATTCTATTTTTCGATTTATTATAAATTGCTAAATGTTTATAAGAGTCCAAATTTATATTTCCACCTAATTCAGTATTTATTCTTTGTAAAATATTTTTATTGAATTTTGCAGTTACACCTTTTTTATCATCGTAAGCAGANATTAGCGTTGGAATATCTTTGACTAAATCAGCACCGATTATAATTTTTTTTGCTTTAAATTTTGATTTAAGCATTTTTAAAAATTTAATAGCATCCTTTTTTTCAAAATTACCAATGGTTGATCCTGGGAAAAAGATGATTATATTATCTGATGAATTGATTTTAAAAGGTAGTTTATTATTACCTGAAAAATCATATCCTTTTGGGGTAACAGTGATTTTTGGAAATTTCTTTTTAAAACCTTGGGATATTTTTGTTATATAATCTTCGGAAATATCTAAAGGTATGTATTTTTTTGGTTTATCCAAGCTACTGAGAAAAATAGCAATTTTTTTAATGTCACCAGCACCTGGTTCAATCAAAACTGCGCTCTTACCTATTTTATTAGCAATCTCAATTTTATTATCTTCTAAAATTTTTATTTCAGTTCGTGTTGGGTAATATTCTTCCAACTTAGTAATTTGTTCAAAAAGTTTTGATCCATGAAAGTCATAAAACCATTTGGAGCTGAGCTTTTTATTTTTCTTACTTAAGCCGAGACTAACTTCTTGTAAAAATGATTTCATTTTATATGAGGCTCAACTAAAAGACGTCTAATTGGCATCGAAAATCGACCTTGTCTTTCAATATCAGTACTCTCTTTAGATATTGTAAGTAATTTGGATAGATTTGTAATGATTAATTTTCTTGTCTCTGGTTTCAAGACAAATGCAGCATAAAAAAATCCTGCTGCAATTTCTGCTACTTTAATAACTGGCCCCTCTAAAGATACAACATTTGTTTCAATAGTTACTTTTGACTCCGGAAAAGCTTTTTTTACAAGATTGCTCAAGCTTTCAGATCCTCGTGCTCTTGGGTCACCCAAGTCAATCTTCCCATAACTAGGTATTTCTTTTTGAACATAACTATAAATTAAATCGTGTACCTCTTTGTAACCAGGTGCTGCACTCATTGGTCCGTCAACTAATGCTACGAACCGACCTTTGGGTGTTAAAACTCGTCTGACTTCATCTAATACAGGCGCTATCGGATCCATTAATGTTAAAGCCCAATGGCATAACACAATGTCAATCGAGTTATCATTTATTGCAATCAAATTTTGTGCGCTCGATTCAATGAGATTAACTCCGCTGTTTATGAGGCGAGCCTTTGCTAATGCCAATTCTTCAGGACACATATCAATACCTTTTAAATTTAAATTTTTATTACGATCAAACAGAATTTTTAATAATGGTCCTGACCCGCAGGCAAGATCTAATACACTTAAACTTTCATTATTTGGTACAAGCTCGGCTAGCCACTCATAACTATTTCGTCCAATTTCATCACGACAAGAGCTTGCACATAGCTCTGTAAAACCAGCATTTTCTTGATGGACAGTTTTCAAATGATCGACTAAAGCACTGCTATCAGGGTGTATATTGCGGGCAAGACTGTCAATCCATATCGAATTTAATCCCTTTTGATTATTTAAATCTTTCATTATTTATCTTTAACTGGCCAACAAATTGGATTTAGTGGACTGGCAGCTACATCTCCTGGTTTGACANTGGGCATAAATTTCTGCCAGTCACCAGAAACCATCGTAGGTGCATTAACTACTNTTGCTCCATCTCGGTAATAAGTATTNGCGAGAGCCACTCTACTACGATTAGTACGGTTACGAGGNGCNGAATGAAAATTTAAATTATGATGNAAACTAACTTCGCCCATTTCAAATGGAGTTTCATTTANACNTACATTATTTTTTAAAAANACATCNGAGACTCCCCGGTCATACCCAGTACCAGTCTTTTCAAACGTAACTGTGTTAACTAATTTATGAACATCGANTGGATANGCAAAAGTAAGNGGNCCCATTTCAATTGGAATNGGTTGTGCTGGTGCCCAAGCAGTAACTACGTCNTTGGTATCTAGCGGAAAATGATGGTCGTCAAAGTGCCATGGGGTGCGTCCACAACCAGCTTGTTTAGCTAGTACATTGTCATGGTAAAGTCTAACAGCAGCTACCTCGAGAAGATCTGCTGAAATTTTCCCTAAACGAGGTGATAATACGTAAGCACGAATTAGTGCGTTGTCAGGCCAAACCATCTCAAGGCTTAGGAAGCGATCAAGTGCTCCTTTATCTGGATCAACCTTAAACTCTTTACTTAGTAGATTGATTAACTCAGCTCGAAGTTTTAAAACAGCTCCTGGTGAGAAAACCTTCTTAAGTTTTATAAAACCATTTTTTTTAAAAAAATCTATTTGATCACTGGTTAAATGGTAAGGTTGGGCTAACTCTGAGATTACTTCATCATCACTAGGTATTTCAATATCTGGTAATGGATCAGCGTTAATAACTTCAACATCTGTAACATTATTATCTGCAAGACTAATATACCAATCCCACCAGGCTTGATTATCCTTATCCCATGGTTTGCTGATGTCGGCAGCATCAGATATTTTGGAATTAAAATTATTATTAGAATTTGTCATTGAAGTATTGTTATTTTTTTATTTTTTATTAGTTTGATGGTGTTTTGACATAAGTTACTCGTATTTTGCGATATTTTGATTTATGGCATAATTCATATTTTTTATTAATAAAACAATTTTTAAGAAGTTTGTCTACTATTTTTGTTTTATAAATGTGTAATTATATGTTTTCATAAATTTACTTCCTTTAGGAAGTAAATTTTCGTTGTGTTTCTTATGAAGTACTTTAAAATTATATCTCTCCATTGAATTTAAAACTTTTTTGTATTGTTCTCTAAAATTCTCATTTATTTCAATAGACAAACTCTTAACTTTTGAATTGTATAAAAATTTATCGCCTCCTTCTAATATAAGATGTTCAATACCATCTACATCAATTTTTATATAATCTGGTATCTCTAAAATTGAATTTTCAATTAGAAAATTCATAGTTGTGCCTAATAAACTATATTTCATAGTTGGTATAAATTCTTTTCCTTCAAAATTAAACTTTTCTCCAAATGAGTTGAGTGCACCACCTTCAACAAAATTACCCTCATTCATATCTTGAAAAATATTTTCTTTATTAGTTAAAGGCAAAGGAACTACTTTTATTTTTTTTTCTAAATTATTGATTGATATATTTCTGGTAAGTATTCTTAAATTTGAACTTGATGCCTCAAAAGCGATAGATGTGGATTTAGGATTTTTTAAAGAATTATATATTGAGTATAAACCTATATTTGCCCCAATATCCCAAAAAATTAAATCGTCTTTTTTTTCAAAACTATTTATCCATTCAAGAGTTTCAGGCTCTTTTGTAAAATAAGTATTAACCCTATAATTTAGAAGTTGATTGGGAACAAAAAATTTTATTTCTTTGTTTAAAATTTCAATAGATTTATATGATCTTTCTTGAATAAAATCATAAAACCAAACTAATATACTTCTTTTAAATAAAAGAGAGAAAATCTTATCTAAAAAAACAAGAATGCTGAAAAATATGTAAGAAATTTTTTTTATCACAATGGGTTATGAATGATGGACATCCATATATTGTCCTTTGTAAGTAAAAACAGTTGGTCTTAAAAATAAACAATTTGATTTTATAGTTATTAAATGACTCTTAACTTCAACCAATAAAGAATTATTTGGCTTCAATTGGAAATCTCTATTTTCAGTTGAAAACTTAATAATCTTTGAGGTTGGATTTGAAAAAAATAACTCAATTTTATCAAAGTTTTTAAAATATTTTTGGATAGTGTATTTATGATTTTGAAATAGTGATGTTTTAACAATATCGGTAAGGATATTTGCTTTAGAAAAAATATTAGTAAATTTTCCAAGAGTATTGCCATGAACGAATGAATATAAATTATTATTTTGAGAATATCCTAAATAACATCTATTACTAATGACATCTTTATTGCTTAAAGTTTCTGTCTTTTCAGAAAAATGATAAATATAAAACGTCCCATAATCTTTCAGGTTATTTAAATATTTTGAACTTATTTCAAGTTCATTTGATAAATTTATATTATTAACCCTCTCAGTTTTAATTAATTCATTTTTTTTATTATAAAAATGTAACTCTACCCAAGAATTTTTTAAATTATAAAATAAATTTAAAATATCTGCATATTTAAATTTTGTTTTATACCCATTATCAGTTCTCCAAAGAAAAGCATCACTAACGCTTATTGGGTAGTTTTTTTCAAAATGTTTTAAATATACTGGTCTTAAATTTAAAGAATTTCTCAATAACATACCGGCATCAGTATTTGCTAATTTTTTAATTAATGATTTCATTAATATCTTTTTTTAAATTAGAAACTTTTACAAATTTGTTTTCACTTAAAATATATTCGTGTGGCGGATGTGTATGCTCAAATGATAAAAAATTATTTTTAACTGAAATATACATAGGTACTCCTAAATATTTATCTGTTACTAAAAATATTTCAGGCTTGATGAGTCTGTTATTTATCTCAATACAATTAGTATAATTTGTCTTAATTTGAAATTGTTCTTCTATACTTCTCGTTTTGTAATTTACAAAAAATATTTTAAAATTTTCTTCAACAGGATTTTCAAATATATTTTTAATTAAAACATAGTTTTTATCAGCGTCAGGATTAGATAACGAACTAATTGAACTTAAAATTGTCCCTTTTTTTGCAATCATTGAAAGGGGGTATTCTGATTGGTAAGAAGAAAAACCACCCTCATTTAAATATATTTCAAAATTTGCTCTATAAGCAGGATTTGTGTCTGTAAAATTATTATATTTTATAATTTTATTTTGATCAAATTTTTCAAAAATTGTGTGATCTGATAAAAAAAATATTTCATTATTTGAAATATCATCGTTTTTTAAAACATAAAAATAATCATTAATTTTTTTATTTAATATTTTTTCCAAAACCCATTTATTATTTTTCGGATAAATTTTAAAAAGATCTAAATCTGATTTTTTAAACTCTCTGTTTTTAAATATTGGAATTTGAAGTTGAGTTTTGAAAATATTGTTATTTATACCATAAAAAAAATTCATAAGATTATTATAAATTTAAGTTATATAAATTAAATCGATTTTTTCAAATTATTTAAGATTACTCATTACTGCGTTTCCACAATCTTTTGTATTTAAATTACCTGACAAATCTTTTGTTCTACTTTTTTCATCCGATAAAGTTTTCTCTATTGAATTTATTATCCGATCACTTGCTTCTTTCTCTCCCAGATAATCTAACATCATAGCACCAGACCAAATTTGACCGACTGGATTAGCAATTCCTTTTCCGGCAATATCTGGCGCCGATCCGTGGACTGGCTCAAATAAAGAGGGAAATTTGTTCTCTGGATTTATATTTCCTGATGGCGCAATTCCTATTGTTCCTGTGCAAGCTGGTCCAAGATCGGATAGAATATCTCCAAATAAGTTTGATCCAACCACAACATCAAACCACTCTGGGGTTAAAACAAAACGAGCTGTTAAAATATCAATATGATATTGATCAGTTTTAACATCAGGAAAATCTTTTTTATTTAATTCAAACCTTTCATCCCAATATGGCATAGTNATTGAGATTCCATTTGATTTAGTGGCACTTGTTAANTTTTTTCTTTTTCTTNTTTTTGCAAGTTCAAATGCAAATTTTTGAACCCTATCAATTCCAATTCTAGACATTACAGTTTCTTGAACCACTATCTCTCTATCNGTGCCTTGATACATNTTTCCACCAACTGAGGAGTATTCTCCCTCCGTATTTTCTCGAACTATCATCATATCAATATCACCCGGTTTTTTATTTGCTAATGGACAGGGAACTCCTGGCATTAATTTTACTGGTCTTAAATTAATATATTGATCAAAATCTCTTCTAAATTTTAGNAAAGATCCCCATAGAGATATGTGATCTGGTAACCTTTCAGGGTCACCAACGGCACCAAAAAAAATAGCATCATGCTTCCCTATTTTTTCTTGCCAGTCATCTGGCATCATTTTTCCATGCTTTTCATAATAATCACATGAAGCAAAATCAAATTCATCTATAATAAGTTTAAACTGATGTTGTTTTGCGACTTCTTTAAGAATTTTTATCCCCTCGGGCAATACCTCTTTTCCAATGCCATCGCCAGCAATTGATGCAATTTTATACTCTTTCATTTTATATATTTTCCTAAATTTGGTTTATAATAATTAGGTCCTTTTAATACTTTCCCATGCTCGTTGTAAATAGGCTTTCCATCATTACCAAGTTTACTCATATTAGAT
>NYVZ01000016.1 GCA_002684895.1 Pelagibacteraceae bacterium | reverse complement strand
AAATTAATATTGATTGATTTTCCAGTAGATAAAGACAACTCATCAAGATCTTTAAGAAATTTAAACATTTTTTCGTACGACCTTTCTACATTATTGATAATAAAATCTGATAACTTTGGATTAATATTTATTTGATTATCAGACAACGTCTTTGAAATGATAACTTTTAATAAATCATCAGTTGGTAATTCTATACCAATAAATAAAAAGCTGCTGACTCTGGACTTAAGATCTTCTAAATTTATCTTGAGATCTTTAATTGAAATAATGGAATTAATTAAAATATAATTTTCTAATTGTTTAGATTGATTAAAAATTGAATAAAGCAAATTTTCATCTATGTTATTATCAAAACTATCAATTATCAAACAATCTAAACTGTTTAAATCTTGTAGCGTTTTATTGTTTACATCTTTTGCTTCTATTAATTTAATTTTGTCAATTTTTTTTTCTAAGATTTTAGCTAGGTGGGTCTTTCCAGATCCTGTGTGGCCAAAAATGTTTAACCATTTGCCTGGCCAATTTGGCCAACTTTCTATTAATTTATAAGCAGAAAAATTGTTACTTGATACAAAAAAATCTTGCTCATAATATTTTTTGGAAAAAGGAAATTTAAATATAAGTTGATCCATTTTTTTATAAAGTTTTAATAAACCATTGATCGTTAATTAATTTTAAATTTATTTTTTCTTTTTTTAGTTGATTTATTAACTTGTCTAATTTTCCTAAGTATTTGATTCTTAAATCAATATAATCTTTATTAAATTCTTGAACAAAAATTTTCTCGATTGAGTCAATATTCTTAATTCTTGAGTTAAGTTCAACAAGATTTCCTTTTTTTGTTAGGTCTAATTTTGTATTTAAAAATGAAGGCGTTCTAATATCAATTAAATTTTTAGATTTAACTAAATTTATTAATTCTTTTTTAACCTCTGTTATAATTTTTTCATTAAATTTATTTGTATTCAAATTTTTTTTTTTAAAATCTAAACTTTTTGATATATTTTTTCCTTGAATTATGGTTTTGATATAAACTTTTACATTACTTGCTTCATTATTTTCGATTATAACTAATGCTAAATTTTTATTCCTGTATTCTTGAAAAAGATTTAAAATGTTTAAATCTATTAAACTATTCTTATTATCATTTATACTTTTAATGATTTCTATATTTTCTAGTGGAAGGACAAATTCAATTAACTCATCTTTAAAAATCTCATTCCAGTTTTCATGAAAAAAATTGTTGTTAAAAATAAAAAATTCATTTTTTTTAATTAAGATTGGCAAAACAAATAATTCTTTATCCGATATATCAGAATATAAAATCCCTCGGCTATAAAATAAATTGTGTATTTTTTCTTTATCAAAAGTAACATTAAAATTTACCATTTTTTCATTTTTTTGATCATCAGAAACATTCGTAATTTGGTAATAAGTTACTAATTGTTTTACTGTAGAAAAATTTAAATCTGAGAGTTTATCTTTATCTTCTTTCAGTAGCATTCTTGTTATAAGTTTATTAAATCCCTTTTTAATTCCTTGTTTAGCAAGAGCATTATTTGTGATTTTACTGTTTTTTTCTAACTGAATATTATTAACATTAAACAAATCATTTTTTGAAAAAAGAGTTTCAGTTTTAAAAAAAACAATTAAGATAAAAAAAAGTTTGAGTAATTTCATAAAGATTAATTATCAATTTATAAATGAAAAAAAATGAAAATAGTTATAAAAAAAGTGGTGTTAACATATCGTTAGCTAATAAATTGGTTAAACATATATCCAATTTATCAAAAAAAGATGTCAAAAAAACGAAAGATGCTGCCAAAAAAGATGTGATTGGAGGATTTGGTTCACTATTTGACATAAGTAAACTAAAAATAAAAGACCCAGTAATAGTTTCATGCACAGATGGAGTTGGTACTAAAATTGACTTAGCTAATAAATTCAAAAAATTTGATACTATTGGAATAGATTTAGTGGCAATGTGCATCAATGATTTAATTGTTCAAGGTGCAAAACCTTTATTTTTTTTAGATTACATTGCAGTAGGAAAATTAGATTTAAATAAAACTAAAAAAATTTTAAAAGGTATTTTTAAAGGATGTAGAATATCCGACTGCAAATTAATTGGCGGTGAAACTGCTGAAATGCCAGGTATTTATTCGAAAGACAAATTTGATTTAGCTGGTTTCAGTGTTGGTATAGTCTCCAAAAAAAAAATTCTTGATAAAGGAAAAGTAAAAAAAAATGATATTGTTTTAGCGATACCTTCAAGTGGGATACATTCAAACGGGTACTCGTTAGTACGGTCTATTCTAAAAAAAAACAAACTACCTATAAATTTAAAAAAAGAAATTTTAAGACCTACAAAAATATATTCAAAAGAAATTTTAAAATTAACAGATAAAAATCTCATCAATGCTGCAGCTCATATCACTGGAGGTGGTTTAATCGAAAACTTATTGAGATCTGTCCCAAGCAATTTTACTTTAAATATTGATTTATCAAAAATTAAGATTTTAAAAATTTTTAAATGGTTAAAAACAAAAAATATTTCTGATCAAGAAATGATTAAAACATTTAATTGTGGAATTGGTTTTTGTATTATCGCTCCCAAGAAAAATATTAAAAAAATTAAAAGGGTTTTTCCAAAAAATTATACTCCTTATGAGATTGGCTTAATTACAGATGAAAAAGTTAAAATTAACTTATCTAAATCTTTAATATGGTAAAAAAAAATACTTGTGTTTTTATCTCAGGACAGGGTTCAAATTTAAGAAATTTAATTTTTCACTCTAGAGATGATAAATTTCCTATAAAAATTAGTTTAGTAATAAGTAACAACAAAAAAGCTTTTGGAATAAGTTATGCAAAAAAATACAAAATACCTTTTATTTTAATAAATACTGGAAACCAGGATTATGAAAACAAAATATTGCTAAATTTAAAGAAATACAAAATAGAATTTATTTGTCTTGCTGGATATATGAAAATAATCTCTAGTAATTTAATAAAAAATTTTAATAATAGAATTATAAATATCCATCCCTCTTTGCTGCCAAAATTTAAAGGTTTAAATACTTTTTCTAGAATGCTCAAAAAAAAAGAAGTCAAAGCAGGTTGTACGGTACACTATGTAAACGAAAAATTAGACGGAGGAAGTGCGATCATTCAGAAAGCCTTTTTCATTGATGTTAATGACGATGAACAAATTCTAAAAAAGAAAACTCAAAAGCTTGAATATAGGGCGTTACCTGAAGCAATTATTAAGATTTTTAGAAATTTTTAATTTTTAAAAAAAAAATTAATTTCTTTTTTTGCGTTTTCTAATGAGTCTGAACCATGGACTGAGTTTTTATCGATTGAAATTCCGTATAATTTTCTTATCGTGTTTTCTTGTGCGTCCTTAGGATTTGTAGCGCCCATTAATTTCCTATTCTCTGCAACAGCACTTTTACCCTCTAAAATCATCACTACTATCGGCCCAGAAGAGAGATAGCCACATAAATCATTGTAAAAAGGTTTGGATTGGTGAACTTTATAAAATTCTGCCGCCTCATCTTTGGTAATATGAATTTTTTTACTGTTTTTGATATTTAAGTTATTTTTTATAAAAATATTTTTAATTTCTTCAATTAAATTTCTTTCAACTGCATCGGGTTTTATTATTGATAAAGTTTGTTCTACATTACTCATAGTTTTCCTCGATTAATTGATTTAGTAATCTTACTCCAAATCCGGTTGCTCCTCCTGAATTTAAAGCACCACCATATTTTGAAAAAGCCATACCAGCAATATCTAAATGTGCCCAAGGTGTTTTGTTTAAAATAAATCTTTGTAAAAACTGAGCGGCAGTTGTTGACCCCGCTCCACCTACATAATTTATGTTTTGCATGTCAGCGTTTTTTGAGTTCATAAGTTTATCATAATTTTTGTGGAGCGGCATTCTCCACAACTTCTCTTCAACTTTTTCTCCTGCATCAATAATTTGCCTAGATAACTTGTCATCATTTGAAAAAAGTCCAGCATATTCAGATCCTAAACAAACAATTATTGCACCTGTCAAAGTAGCTAAATCAACAATAAATTTAGGTTTGTATTTTCTTTCGGTAAAAGTTAAGGCGTCAGCTAAAACTAATCGACCCTCAGCGTCTGTATTTAAAACCTCTATAGTTTTTCCGCTGTATGATTTTACAATATCTCCAGGTCTTTGAGCAACACCACTAACCATATTTTCTACAAGTCCAACAACACCTACGGCATTAACTTTTGCTTTTCTCAATGCTAAACTCTTCATTAAACCAACCACCGCCGCGGATCCTGCCATGTCATAAGTCATGTCTTCCATAAATCTTGCTGGTTTTAATGAATATCCACCGGTATCAAAAGTTACTCCCTTTCCTACAAAAGCTACTGGTTTAGAATTATTTTTCACACCATTCCATTCCATCGTTACAAGATATGATCCCCTAATACTTCCCATGCCCACACCTAACAAGGCATTCATACCAAGTTTTTTTAATTTTTTTTGATCGTAGACATTTATTTTTAAACCATCTTTTCTTAAAGAGGCTAACCTTTTTGCATACTCATCAGGGTGCAGAATATTACCTGGCTCTGATACTAAGTCTCTAGCATAGAAGGTTCCTTCCTCGATTGCTTTAAATTTTAATTGATTGAAAGATGAAGGTGCATTTTTACCTCCAATTACATTGATTGTAATAATTCTTGAGTCTTTTTTTGTCTTATATTTTTTAAATTCATAAGATTTTAATTTTAATCCGTGTAGAAAATGACCTAAAAAGTTTTTATATTTCCCATTAACACTATCCGAGTTTAAAAAGTATTCACTATTTTTTCCATAATTAACACGTACATAAAATTCTGCTCCTAAATTTTCTATATCGGATATTCTTAAATTATTCTTAATTGATATTAGAACTATCTTTTTTTTTGAATTTACTTCAAATACTAATAAGTTCTTCTTTAAATCGCTTGATTTTAATAAATCATTTATATAATTGAACTCATTATTAGATAGATTTTTTTTTAAATTAGAAATATTAAATTTATCATTGCAAAATAACACAAGATTAGATGAAAACTTACTAATCGTTTTTTTTAAATAATTTACTTTTATTGACATAATTTTTTTATAATCCTCCAAATTGGGTTGAATGGTATATATGATCAAATATACAAGATTTCAACGTAAAATTTACAATAATTAAACCATTGATTGAATTTATTAAATGAATGCATTATCTATATACAAATTACAACAATGCTTCAAAACAAAATTTATCAAAACTATTTTTTAGAAATCATTAAAACCTTTTTTATAATAGTTTTAGGGCTTTCAATGATTGCTTTGACTGTTAGGGCGGTAAATTTTTTGGAGCTAATAGTGGATAATGGTTATCCAGTTTCAACTTATTTTCAGTTCTCCTTCTTAAACCTTTTTGGAATAGCTCCTAAATTTATTCCTTTGGCATTTATGATTTCTATCATTATCTTCATTATTAAACATTGCGAAGATAGTGAATTTATCATTCTATGGACGTCAGGTGTAAAAAAAATAAAGTTAGTTAATTTAATATTGCTTTCCTCTTTTATAGTTTTATTTATTTATCTACTTTTATCAACTTTTTTAACTCCATTCGCTCTTAACAAGTCCAGAGGCTTATTAAGTCAAGATCAATTGAACTCTTTCTTGCCGACAATTAGATCGAAACAATTCAGTGACTCTTTCAAAGGTTTTACATTTATTGTTGACAGTAAAGTCAATAATGAAGTTGAAAATATATTTTTACATGATACAGGAAAAAATTTAAAAAATTTTTCCTCTAATGCATCTGAAATTTCTAGTACAACAATAATTGCTAAAAAAGGAGTTATAGATAATAGACAAATGTTTTTAATTGATGGACAAATTATTTTATCAAGAATTAAAAATATTGAAGTTATTAATTTCGAACAACTTAATATAAGTTTAAATAATTTAACAACTTCCACAATAAAAAAACCAAAATTACAAGAATTATCTACTATAGATTTAGTAAGATGTTTTTCAAAACAAATTAAAAATACATGTGATGAGGAGGCAAAAAAAGAAATTATCCCAAATTTAATTAGAAGATTAATTTTGCCTTTTTACATACCAGTTATATCTTTACTATGTTCATTTTTATTAATAAAAAATTCTGTTATTTTAAGAGATAAATTTTTAATTTACTCTTCTAGTTTTTCAATATTAGTGTTTACAGAACTTTTTATCAGGTATACGGGAATTAACTATCAATTGAGTATTATTTATATTTTTCTCCCGTTTATACTGCTATTTATTTTTTATTTAACTCTAATATATAAACTTAAAACAACTGCAAAAAATTTATGAGTAAAATTATTTTCAACTATATTTTAAAAAACTTTTTCAAATATTTCTTTTTAGTAGTTCTTATAATTTATGGCTTTGGAATCATTTTAAATTTATTTGAAGAGATTGAATTCTTTAAAAAAATTAATGTGAGTATTTTTTTACCATTTGTTCTAACTATTATTTATGTTCCAAGTACGATTTTAAACCTATTGCCATTTATAATTTTTGTTTCAAGTATGCTGTATATGATTAAAATGAGAAATAATAAAGATTTCTTAACTTTAAAAGTATACGGTTTTTCAAGCATAAAAATATTTTTAATTTTTGCTGTTACTTCATTTGTTCTTGGTTGGATTGTCCTTGTCATTGCAAATCCCGTAACATCTTCAATGGTACAATTTTATGAAAAAACAAAATCTGAATATGCTCGTGACATCGAACACCTTATCACATTCAATAAAAATGGTTTGTGGATTAAAGAAAGCATAGANAANGGAGAAAGAATTGTTACTGCAATAAAACCTGAAAAGAATAGTTTAATAGATGTAACTATTTTTCAATTTGATAAAAAATTTTTGTTAAAGAAAAAAATAATTAGTAAAGTGGCTGATATTAAAGATTATAGCTGGACTTTAACTGATGTAACAATTTTTGAAGANAAAAATTCTTTATACGAGAAAAAAGATTTTGAAAGTTACCAAATTACCTCTATTTACAATTATGATAAAATTATAAGTCTTTTCAATAATTCTGACACATTATCATTTATAAATTTAGTTTTTAATTATGATGGTTTAATAAAAAAAGGTTATAATAANGAATTTTTAAATCAAAGTTTACATTCAATGCTAGTTTTCCCTTTCTTTTTANCTTTAATGACAGGTATTGCCTCTATTTTAACAATGCATGCTATAAGAAAATCAGAAAATTTTAGGTTCATTATTGTCGGATTAATGACTTGCGTGATAGTATATTATTTGAAGGATTTGTCATTAGCTTTGGGCAAAACTGGAAGAATACCAATTACACTATCAATCTGGACACCAGTAATTGCTTTAAGTCTATTCACTTTTGCAGGAATACTACAAATAAATGAAAAATAAATTTTTCATAGTTTTTATTACTTTTTTTTTGGCTTCTCTTTTGCATGCTGAAGACCTCTTTATAGAAGCTAAAGATATAACGTTAAATAAAGATAAAAAAACAACAATTTTTAAAAACAGTGTTAGCGTAAAAACAAAAGATAAAATAATTTCTAGTGAGTTTGCTGAATTTAATAAAGAAGCTCAGACAATAGTTTTAAAAGAAAATATTATCGCCAAAGATAATTTTAAAAATACTATCAAAACTAACTATGCTGAGTATGACAATATTAATAAAATTTTTAAGAGCAATGGTCCTACAACTTTAATTACATCAGAAAATTATATTTTAGAGGGAGATGACATAATATTTGATAATTTTAATAAAGATATCAAATCTAATAAATCATCTACCCTAAGAGATTTGGATGGTAATGAAATTTACCTAGAGAATTTTGAATATTTAGCAGAAGAAAACATTTTTAAGTCTATTGGTTTAATTAAAATTAAAGATAAATTTAATAATATCTATGAATTTTCACAAATCTATATTGANACNAAAAANAAAGANGTNNTAGGAACNGACATTAAGGCATTTTTAAATANTGATGATTTCAAAATAAATAANGAAAATGATCCNCGAATATTNGCAAATACAATTAANNTAAGTGATGNAAANTCTNCATTTGATAAAAGTATTTTTACNATNTGNGNACAGAAAGAAAATGAGAAATGCCCTCCGTGGACACTGCAAGCAAGTAAAATGACNCATGAAAAAAAAAATAAAACAATTTATTANAATAATGCGGTAATAAAAATTTATGATTTTCCNATTTTTTACTTGCCATATCTCTCNCATCCTGACCCAACTGTAANCNGNAGATCNGGCTTTCTACCGCCAAGTTTTAGTGATAGTAAAAACTTAGGTGCAANTNTATCTATTCCATATTTTTGGGCTATAAGTGAAGATAAAAATTTTACAATTTCAAANAATNTATTTTATGATCAGCATCCACTTTTTATTGGTGAATATAATCAAGCATTTAAAAATTCCAATTTTTTAACAGATTTTGGTTTTACTGAAGGTTACAAGAAAACTAGTGCATCAAAAAAAGGTGGCGATAAATCACATCTTTTTACAAGATTTTCCAAAAATTTTAAGGGAAAATTTAATTCCGAAAACTCCTTCAACTTTATAACTCAGCACGTTTCTAATAATAAATATCTTAAATTGTATAAAATTAAATCAAATTTAGTTGATTACAATACAGATACTTTGGAAAATGAAATAAATTTTAATCATACAAAAGATGATTTATTTTTTGGTTTTAAAGCAAGTATATACGAAACTTTAAAAGATAGCTACGATGATAAATATGAATATATATTTCCAGACGTAACAATTGACAAAAATATTTTTACTGACGACAAATTTGGTGGATTAGATTTACAAACAAACTTNAAAGTCCATAACTATGATACAAACAAGCTTACAAGTTTTTTAGTAAATAATTTAGATTGGGAATCGAATGATATAATTATTAATTCATCAATTAAGAATAAGTTTTTAGGAAAATTAAAGAATATAAATTATGAAGCTAAAAACATTGATTTATTTAAAAAGGAAACTACCAATGAACTTTATGGCGCTATAGGTCTATTATCAAAGATAGATTTTCAAAAGAAGAGCAATAACTCGATACATGCTTTAACGCCAAAATTATTGTTAANATTTTCACCTGGCAGTATGAGGAAAGAGGAAGATGGATCAAAATTGGATGTTACAAATGCTTTTAATTTAGAAAGGTTAGATAACGATACTAATTTTGAAACAGGTAATACAGCGACAATGGGCTTTGATTATAGTATCAAAAATAATGACATTGAAAAATTTAATTTTTCGGTTGCACAGATTATTAACGATAAAGAAAATAAAAAATTACACGATAAAAGTAGTTTAGATGAAAAATTGTCTGATTTAGTTGGCGAAGGTAATTTTAAGCTCAATGAAAATATTAATTTTGGTTATCAATTTGCTTTGGATCAAAATTACCAGGAGGTAAATTATAGTGATTTTAGCTCAAAAATAGAATTAGAAAACCTTGATATCAACTTCAACTATATTGAAGAAAATAAACATATTGGCAATCAAGAATATTTTAAATCAAAAGTTACATATAACAATTCTAATAAAAGCTTAATTTCATTTGAAACAAAAAGAAATTTAATCACTGACTCAGCAGAATTTTATGATTTGAGTTATGAGTACATAAACGATTGTTTAAGAGCTGGTTTAGTCTATAGGAGGGAATTTTATAACGACTCTGAGTTAAAAGCAGATAATTCATTAATGTTTAATATTACATTAATTCCATTTGGAAACATCAACTCTCCAAAAATAAACAAATGAAAATAAAAAATTATTTTTTAATTATTTTTTTGACCATTTTCTTTGACTCGTTTGTTTTNGCTAAAAGTACAAAAATCTTAGTTAAAATAGAGAATGAAATAATCACAAATTTTGATGTGCAAAATAAAATAATTTCATCGCTCATTTTAGCAAAAAAAGAAATAAATCAAGCAAACATAAATAATTTTAAAAAAGCCTCTTTAGAAAATTTAATTCAGAGTAGATTAAAAAAAATAGAGTTAAAAAAATATAATTTTAAAAAAGATAAGAAGCAAATTAATTCATATTTAAATTCTATAAGCTCAAACAACATTGGAAATTTGAAAGATGTATTTAAGAGTTATAATTTAGATTTTAAAGAGTTTACAGATGAGATAGATGTTGAGTTTAGATGGAGAAAATTTATTTATCAAATGTATAAAAAAAAAATTAATATTAAGCCAGAGGATGTGGCTCAAGAAATTTCGGATAATTTAAGAAAAAAAAAAAATATAGTTCAATATAATCTCTCTGAAATTGAAATTCTTTCTAATAACAATAGCTCAAATCTTGAAACTATAACTTTAATTCAAGATGAAATTAAAATCGCTGGATTTGAAAGTGCCGTATCTAAGTTCAGTATTAGTTCAACATCCTCTAAAAATGGAGAATTAGGGTGGATCAATTCAAATTCACTGTCGAAAGAATTCTTAAAGATAGTGAATAAAATGCAAAAAGGGCAAGTATCAGATCCTATAAANAAACAAGATAAAATTTTCTTTTTAAAATTAAATGATAAAAAAATTTCAANCTATANAAATACTGATTTTGATAAATTAAAAAATGATTTACTAATTCAAAAACAAAATGAACTTTTTAATCTATATTCTAATAGTCATATTTCAAAATTAAGAAACNCAAANTTAATTCAATATTTTAAATGAAAAATAATAAAAAAATTGTTGTTATTTCAGGTGACCCNAATAGTATAAATTCTGAAATAATTTATAAAAGNTGGAAANAACTNAATAAGTCTCTAAGAAATAAATTATTTATAATAGCTAATTATGAATTATTAAAAANACANTTTAAATATCTNAATTATCCAATAAAATTAAAAAAAGTTATTAATTTAAATAAAACAAGTTATAAAAATTACCTTAAAATTATAGATATAAAAGTAAAATTTAAAGATCCGTTTAAATTAGAAACAAACGAAGCTTCAAGATATATAAAGAATTGTCTTATTGCAGGTCATAAACTTGCTTCACGTAAGACTGTCTCAGGGTTGATTAATTGTCCGATTAGTAAGAATCTTTTAACCAAAAAAAATTATGGTGTAACTGAATTTCTTGCTAAGGAATGCAAAATTAAAAATAAATCTGAGGCAATGTTGATTAAAAGTAAAAATCTTTCTGTAAGCCCNATAACAACTCATCTTGATTTAAAAGATGTATCAAAAAATATAAAGTCNAAACTCATAATTANCAAAGTNANAACTATTCATAACTTTTTTATGAAGTTNTTTAAAAANAAACCTATAATTGGTATTTTAGGATTAAATCCTCATAATGCTGANNTNAGANCTGGATCAAAAGAAGTTGTTGAAATTCTACCGGCAATAAGAAAATTNAAAAAATTAGGACTCAATATTAAAGGTCCCCTTGTNGCNGATACAACTTTTATAAAAGNNTATAATAAATATGATGTTATTGTGGGNATGTATCACGATCAAGTTTTAACACCTTTTAAAACAATTTATAAATTCGACGCAATTAACATAACTTTAGGTTTAAATTATTTGAGAGCTTCACCNGATCATGGCGTNGCATTAGATCTGATTAAAAAAAATAAAGCTAATTCTNTAAGTTTATTAAATTGTATAAAATTTATTAACAAATTTGGNTAAATAAATTGCCAAAAAAATCACTAGGACAAAATTTTTTAATAGACAAAAATATAATAAAAAAGATTATAAATTTATCTAATATTCATAATAGACATGTAATTGAGATTGGCCCTGGTAATGGAGAGCTTACTGACGAGATCATAAATAATAAACCAAAATCTATTACTCTTATTGAAAAAGATTTTGATCTTTCAAAAAGACTCAAAACAAAATACTCAGAAAATCAAAATTTAATAATTTTTAATGATGATATTCTTAAATTTGATCTAGAAAAAATTATAAAAAAAGAATCAATGATTATTGGAAATTTACCATATAATATTTCATCACAAATTCTNGTNAAAATGATTAAATTTAAAAAATGGCCNCCTAATTTNTNTGACTTAATATTTATGTTCCAAAAAGAATTGGGAGAAAAAATAATAGGTTTATATCAAACGCCAAACTATGGCAGAATATCTATTTTAGCTANTTCAAGATTAAAGGTAATAAAAAAATTTTTTGTTTCTCCTAATTGCTTTAGGCCTAAACCAAAAGTAACGTCTATGGTTATACACTTCAAGCCTAAATCACCTTTATTGAGTATAAAGGATATTCTTAAACTTGAAAAAATAACAAAAATTTTTTTTTCAAATAAAAGAAAAATGATTAATAAAAATNTAAAAAAATTATTTACTCAAAAACAAATNAAGTCACTAAATCANTTAAATTTGAAATCNAGGCCTTCGGAATTAAAACCTGAGATNTATTACAAAATCACAAAATTATATGAGAAAATTAAGTGAGNAAATTAAGTGAGTTTTTTTTGTTAATATCAATAATTTCNTCAATTTGNCTAAAACATGTCTCAAGATTCTTGTTTATGATGATGTAATCGTAATCATTCCAGTGTTTTACATCTTCATCAAATGATTTAAATCTCATTTCAATTTCTTCGTTCGTATTTTGATTTCTATTGATCAATCTTTTTTTAAGTTCCTCTTTATTATCGGTAATCAAATAAATTTTTAGTAGGTTTAAATTTTTATGATTTGCTAATTGTTTGGTGCCTTGCCAGTCTATATCAAAAATAATATCATTTTTTTTGATGTTTTCGTCGACATTTTTTTTCGATGTACCGTAATAATTTTCAAAAATTTTTGCATATTCATAAAATTTTTTTTCTTTTATTAATTTTTCAAATTCTATGTGATCTACGAAATGATAATCGACGCCTTCGACTTCGTTTGATCTAGCAGACCTAGTTGTGTGAGAAACTGAAATTTTAAATGAGGAGTATTTTTGCTGAATTTTTTTCGTAAGNGTNGTTTTTCCTACTCCTGATGGTGAGGATANTATAACCATTATATTTTTCATAGCNTTTACCNTCTAAGCTTTAAAAAAAATNNTTTAGCTNCTTTTGCTCTCNATAAATTTNATAGCATCGCCTACTGTAAGAATTTTNTCTGCTTCACTNTCGGATATTTCTGAACCAAACTCCTCTTCNAAAGCCATNACTANTTCAACTGTATCTAAACTATCTGCTCCAAGGTCATCTATAAAACTAGCCTCNTCGGTNACTTTTTCTTCTTCAATACCTAAGTGATCTGCAACNATTTTTTTTATCTTACTTTTTACATCGTCTGACATGNAATCCTTTCATATAATTTATTTAATTTCTTATTAGATTATTAATTAGAATTGTCAAGCCATATACATTCCACCATTAACGTGTATCGTTTCACCATTGATGTATTTGGACATATCAGATGCTAAAAAAGCCACACAGTTTGAAACATCCTCACCTGTTCCAAGATCTCCTGATGGAATTTTGCTGATCAATATTTTTTTAAATTCTTCATTAATTTTTTCTGTCATCTCAGTTTTAATAAAACCCGGTGCGACACAATTAATATTAATACTTTTTTTGGCATATTCTAAGGCTAAACTTTTTGAAAAAGCTAAAATCCCAGCTTTTGAAGCAGCATAGTTAGCTTGACCTAAATTTCCTGTATGGCCAACTATTGAAGTGATATTTATTATTTTCCCGTATTTNTTTTTGAGCATCTTTTTTATTGTAAATTTACACATTAAAAAAGTGGANGTTAGGTTTATATCAAGAACTTTTTTCCAGTTCTCTTCTGTTAATCGTAATGAAATATTATCTAAAGTTATACCTGCATTATTAACTAAAACATCAAGGCCATTTAAATTTTTATGAACTTTATCAATAAAATCTTCTATTTTATTATGTTCATCCAATTTAAATTTTTCAACAATTATTTTAGGATATTTTTTTTTTAATTTTTCTAGTTTTTCCTCATTAGTTCCGGTTGCAACTATTGAAGAGCCTAAATTGTAAAACTTTTCTACTAAAGAATTTCCAATGCCGCCTGTGGCGCCAGTAATAAGGATTTTTTTATCTTTTAAATTCATTTGCCAAGTTTTTAATATCAGTAATAGTATTAATTGAAAAGCAATTTGCTTCTTTAATTGTTCTTTTAACCATACCAGTCAAGGCTTTACCTGGCCCGATTTCTATAAAATCTTTAACTCCAGCTTTGGCTATATTGATAATACTGTCTCTCCAATTAACTGTTGAAAAAATTTGATCTATTAATAATTTTTTAATTTTATCCGAATTTATTTCAGGGGTTGCTGTAACATTATTGACAATATTAAATAATGGATTCTTAAAGTCAGTTTTTTGTATTTTTTCTTCCATGATTTTTGCTGCCGGTTTCATTAACGAGCAATGAAACGGTGCGCTTACTTTAAGCGGAATTGATTTTATTTTTTTTTCTTTCAATAAACCTTGTAATAATTCTACTTTTTCCTTATTCCCACTTACAATAACTTGCCCTACTGCATTATCATTTGCTATTTCGCAAATTCCTTTTTTTGTATCGATCTGCTTTAATAAATTTGCCAGTTCCTCAATTTTTGTACCTAGTACTGCGATCATACTTCCTTCACCCAATGGAACCGCTTCTTGCATGGCTTTGCCCCTTTCGTGAAGTAAATATAAAGCGTCATCAAATCCTAGAGAGTTTGAACATACTAACGCACTATATTCACCTAAAGANTGNCCAGCGAAAAACTTAAAATTTTTTAANTCAAAACCAAATTCATCTTTTAAAACTCTAAAAATTGAATAACTTACAGTCAAAATTGCTGGTTGAGTATTTTTAGTTAAT
Source organism: Pelagibacteraceae bacterium (assembly GCA_002684895.1). Classification (GTDB taxonomy): domain Bacteria; phylum Pseudomonadota; class Alphaproteobacteria; order Pelagibacterales; family Pelagibacteraceae; genus HIMB114. The sequence goes on along the minus strand of NYVZ01000016.1, from coordinate 1,710 downwards.
TGCAATTTATCTTCTGGTCCTTCAAGTATTAATTTAGAAATCGAATAATTTAGTTTTTCATCTGCTTGGTTAAATATTTTTTTTACAACTTCAAAGTTATTGTAAAATTCTGAACCCATTCCTACTACTTGTGAACCTTGACCTGGAAATAATAAAGCGCTCATTTATGTTAGTTTTTTTAACAATTATTAGTATTGCTATAAATCATCATTATAGTATAAACCAGCATTTATTAATAAATATTAAAACTTAATTAACATATTACTTTATGGCTTTTTACGAGAATACCATTGTTGTTAAACAAGATTTACCTGAAAAGGAAATAACTTCAATAAAAGACAAATATAGTGAAATTATAAACAATTCGTCTGGAAAAATTGTCAAAATTGAGCAATGGGGCCTTTTAAATTTAGCTTACAAAATTAAAAATTATAAAAAAGCCTTTTTTATTCATTTTAAATTTGAGGGAAATAAAAAAACACTTAATGAAATTGAAAAAAAAATTAAAGTTGATGGATCGATTATCAGAAANTTAACTGTNAAATACAAGCAANTAGATACAAAGAGTGAATTTTTTAAAAANGAAATTTAAANTATGAAAAGAAAAAATAATAAGTTTAAGAAGAAAGGNTCNAATTCATTAAATAAACTGAGTTTATTTCAGAAAAATGATGGNAAATTTTCAAAAAGTTGCCCCCTTTCNATTAAAAANGCTCCATTAGTTGATTACAAAAATATTGNTTTNNTGAAAAAATATGTTTCAGAAAATGGAAAGATAATTTCATCAAAAATCACTTCTGTTTCATTTGGAAAACAAAAAAAACTAACTAAAGAAATTAAAAAGGCTAAAACTTTAGGTTTAATATAAATGGAAATTATTTTATTGGAAAATATTATTAATTTAGGAAGTATAGGAGATAAAGTATCTGTTAAAAACGGATTTGGAAGAAATTTCCTCTTAAAAAAAGGCAAGGCATTAAGATTTAATAAAGAAAATCAAGAATTAGTAAACAAAAAAAAAGATGAGTTAAATAAGAAAAATAATGAAATTAAAATTAAATTTAAAGAAATAGCGAAATTAGTTAATAACAAAACTTTTACTTTTAATAGAGAATGTAAGGAAAGCGGAGACTTATATGGCTCTATTAAACCTAAAGAAGTCACAAATTTGATTAAAGAAAAATCTAATGCGGAAGTTAGTCCATCTCAAATTATTTTAAAAAACGACCTAAATAAAATAGGGCTATTTAAAGCTGAAATTAATTTTCACTCTGATGTTAGAGCACAAATTTCAATTAAAGTAGACAAAATAGAGTCTAAATAACTTTTCCACAGAAGCAATAAAAGAGTGTGTAACTTTTTCCTTTAAGGTGTTGACCATACTTTTATAATATTTGAGTGGAAGAAATTAAAACAGTTCAAAATATAAAAGAAAACAAACAACCTTCAAACTTAGAGGCAGAGCAAGCTCTGTTGGGCTCAATACTCGTCAATAATGATATTATAGATGAAATATCTACTTTAGTAACATCAAATATTTTTTACGATCCAGCTCATGTTAAAATTTTTGAAGTAATTGAAAGTCTAAATAATAAAGGGATGATAGCTAACCCTATTACTTTGAAAAATTTTTTTGAAAAAGACAATATGCTTAATGAAGTAGGAGGAACAGAATATTTAGTTAAACTAACTCGATTTTCAGGATCAGCT
>NYVZ01000015.1 GCA_002684895.1 Pelagibacteraceae bacterium | reverse complement strand
GCATTTAGCGGCATAGCTGATAATGAAAGTTTTTTTAATTTATTAAATAAAAATAATATCAACATTGATCATCAAGAAGAATTTGAAGATCATCACATCTTTACAGATAATGATATGAGTAAATTAATTAAGATATGTAAAGAAAAAAATATTGAGCTTATTACTACTGAAAAAAACTANTNTGGATTAAAANAAGAGTTTAAAAGTGAAGTNTGCTATGTAGAATTAAATTTAATAATTAAAAATTTAGGTAAATTTATTAATGAAATTATTTAAATACNTNTTTGAATTTATNATTGTTATATTTTTTTTTGNAATTTTTAAAATCATAGGTCTCAAAAATTCATCTAATCTCGGTTGTCTAATTTTTAAAAGTGTTGGGCCCATTTTAAGAAAATCAAAAAANATAAAANAAAATATCAAAATAGTATTTCCTNACATAAGTGCAGATAAGGAAAATAAAATCATTAACGAAATGTGGTGTAATTACGGTAGAGTATTTNGTGAATACATGCATTTGCAAAAATTTAAAAAAAACAAATCTAATTATATAAAAATAAATTTTGAAAAATTTGATGAATTAAAAAAAAGAAAANATCCTATCCTATTTTTTTCAGGACATTTTGCTAACTTTGAACTNCTTTCAATGGAAATAGAAAAATATGGTTTTGAAGTTTGTGCCCTTTATAGACCTCTCAATAACGTTTTNCTTAACCCGATAATGGANAAATTGAGAATAAANCATATTTGCAAAAATCAAATACCAAAGTCGATCCCTGGAAAAGGAAGAGATGGGACCAGACAACTTATTAAAAAAATTAATGAAAAAAGAAATATTGCTTTAATGGTTGATCAGAAAGTAACTGAAGGTATTCAGGTAGATCTATTCAAAAAAAAAGCTCATACACTTAACATTCCAGCACAATTGGCTCTTAAACATGGTTATTTACTTGTTCCTTTGGAGATTAAAAGAGAAGATAAAATAAATTTTTCAATAAATATCAAAGATCCATTGAANATTATGAAAGANGATNATCANNATTCTATAACGAGAAAAATNAACATTGAGCTTGAAAAAATGATTTTAAATAATCCATACCAATGGATATGGACNCANGATCGNTGGAGACTTTAATTTTTNTTAATTACTAAATCAGGATCTACNGGAATATTCTTGCAATANAGCCTAAAATCTAAATGTGGNCCTGTTGANCGTCCTGTTGAACCTACNGTNCCNATCAACTCTCCTTTTTTTACAAATTTGCCATTCTNAACAAATATTTGATCTAGGTGAGAGTANATTGAAATCAAGCCATGTCCATGCTCTATTATNATNGTACCNCCNGTAAAAAATAANTTTTNTTCTGCTAACAAAACTCTACCAGAGTTTGAATTTAATACTTTGGTGCCTTTTGGTGCTGCTATATCAATACCAAAATGTGGCCTTCTTGGTTTACCATTTAAGATTCTTTGACTACCAAAAACTCCTGTTGTTATGCCATCTACTGGTCTTATAAAATCTTTAAAAAAAAATGAAAGATCTGAATTGGCACGTTTTGCCTTAGAAATTAATTTACCCTCATATCTTATTCTTTTCATATCCTCTTTATTAGGAGTAACTTTTCTTTTTGGTAAACCATTTATTCTNTGAATCTTAAATTTTCTTTTTTTTACTTTTTTTATAACTTTTTGAATANTTGAGTTATTACGTATTTCTATAATAATATCCTGAGTTTGATCACGTGAGACTCCAAAAATAAAAAATCCTTCTCTGTTAATTTTTAACTTTTTACTCTGAACATAAACTTGAAATTTAGGATTAGTTTTTCCAATAATTAAACTTCCTTGCTTAAAATCCCCTTTTAATTCCAAAGCNTATGATGGTTTTGTAATTAATATTAAAATAAATAATAATTTAAGTATTTTCATTTTATTTATTTTTTTTGTTAATTTCTACAGGAGAGAAATAAGGTTCTTGCAAATTGACATTCCAATACTTTAAATCCTTTAATAAAATTTTTTTTTGAGATANAGCACACAAAACGAAATCCCCTTCTTTAATTACCTCAAAACTACCTTGTTTATATTTCAGTTTAGCTTCCTTCATTTTTTTATCTTAAAATCAGCTTTAATTAATTCATTATAAAATTGAATATTCACATACTCAGTTTGTTCTAATTTTTTTGAATTCTTAATAAGTTTACCTTTTTTATTTTTAAGTATTACAAACCCTCTTTTAAGAGTATTTTCAATATTTAAGTTTTTTAAACTTGAATTAATTACTTCCAACTCTGCTTTTCTCAATTTTACAAAAGATGACATTGCAAGACGTATTGTTCGCTTCAAATTTTGAACTGTATTACTATAATTTAAATTTATTTTTTTAAAGTTTTGTACTGCTAAAATTGAGTTAATTGTTTTTAGTTCTTTTAAAAGGTTATTGACAAAAAATACAGTTTTTTGAATTAAATTTTTCAATAAAAAATTAGATTTTTCTTTAAGGTTTTTCAGTTCTGGCACAACCAATTCAGCAGCAGCTGTTGGAGTTGCGGCTCTTAAATCTGATACAAAATCAAGTAGGGTAAAATCTGTTTCATGCCCGACTGCCGATATTAAAGGAATCTTATAATTAAATACTCTTCGAATAAGTTTTTCTTCATTAAAAGGTATAAAATCCTCTATCCCTCCACCGCCTCTAGCTACTATAACAACATCAATTTTTTTATTTTCAAAATAATTTAATCCCTCTATTATTTCTTTACATGCATTCGGACCTTGAACCGTTGCTGGATAAAGTTTAATATTAGTAGGAAAGCGGGCCTGTATTCTATCAATTATGTCCATAATAACCGCTCCTGAGGGTGATGTGATAACGCCAATATTTGTTGGTAAAAATGGTATTTTTTTTTTATTACTCTCATCAAATACGCCNTCGGCCTCGAGTTTTTTTTTTCGTTGCTCAAAGAGCTTAAGTAACGCTCCTTCACCTTTAATTTCAATTTTATTAATCTGTAATTGATAAGACGAAATACTTCCCTTAGAATATGAACTAATTTTGCCTTCTGCTACAACTTCAATACCATCCTCTGGTTGAACTTCAAGAAATGGAGCATTTGAAGCCCAACAAACTGCATTTAAAATATTGGTATCATCTTTAATAGAAAAATATATGTGTCCCTTAAAATTTTTTACACTAGAAATTTCACCTTTAACTCTAATCAAATTAAAATTTTCTTCTAAAATACTTTTAGTTAAATTTGATATTTCTGTAACAGAAAATTCTGGAATATTACTCATTATCTTATAATACACTTTATATGAATATTGGCGTAATTGGAAGTGGCGGAAGAGAACATTCGTTATGCTTCAAACTTCTTCAATCAAAAAAAGTGGATAAAATATTTTGTTTTCCCGGAAATGCTGGAACTGGTGAAATTTGTAAAAATTTAGATATAGATATATTAGATTTTAACAAACTATATTTATCTATAAAAAAAGAAAATATTGAATTAATTATTGTAGGTCCAGAAATTCCCTTGGTTCAAGGTATCACAGATTTTCTAGAAAAAAAAAAATATTAAAGTATTTGGCCCTTGTCAAAATGCATCTCAATTAGAAGGATCTAAAATTTTTATGAAAAATCTATGTAAAAAATTCAATATTCCATCCGCTAAGTATGCAGAAGTTTCTGATGTAGAGAGTGCCCATAAAGCACTAAAAAATTTTGAAGAACCCATAGTAGTTAAATCTGATGGTTTGGCTGCTGGTAAAGGTGTTACAATCTGCAATGACAAAGATGATGCTATTAAAGATATAAAAAGTATTTTAAATGGAAAGTTTAAGTCTTCAAAAAAAGNAATAATTGAAGAATTTTTAGAGGGTGAAGAAGCNAGTTATTTTGTAATTACAGACGGTGTGAATTTTAAACAAATTGGAACAGCCCAAGATCATAAGAGGATTGGTGAAGGTGATACCGGGCTAAATACTGGGGGTATGGGTGCCTATTCTCCATCGCTTTTAATTACTAAAGAAGTTGAAAAAAAAATAATTAATCAAATTATTATACCAACAATTAAGGGTATGAATGAAATTGGATGCAAATATAAAGGTATTTTATACGCAGGATTGATGATTAAAAATAACGAACCCAAACTTATAGAATACAATATAAGATTTGGAGATCCTGAATGCCAGGCNTTAATGATGAGACTNGATGANGATCTGTTTGATATAATTTTATCTTGTGTTGAAGAAAAACTCGATAATAAACCAATCAAATGGTCTCCGAGTCCNAGTATAACAATTGTAGCTGCAAGTAGAGGGTATCCTGAAAGTTACAAAACTAAAAAANAATTAAAAAATTTACCTAANAATTCTGTAAAAAATGAACAAATGTTTCATGCAGGGACTGTTAAAATTGATGAAAAAATTCTTAGCAACGGTGGCAGAGTATTAAATTCAACAGTTTCCCTTCCTACCTTTAAGGCATCTAGGAGNAGGGCGATTGAACTTTTAAATCAAGTTAAATGGGAAGATAAATACTTTAGAAAAGATATTGGCTGGAGAGTNATTGAATAGTTACCTTTTTTTCTTAAAAAAACTTTTAAGCAATTTTGAAAACCTTTCCTCATAAAATCCATANTATACATTTATTTTTTTTTGATTTTTTACATCAAATGCNAATTTATGATTATTAACTAAAGCTCCTGTTTTTTTATCTTCACAAGAAAAATAGACTCGTCGTATTTTGCTTTGTAATATTGTGGAACTACACATCAAGCATGGTTCTAGGGTAGTAAAAAGATCATAACCATCTAGCCTTGAAATTTTTAACTTTTTACAAGCTTTTTGGATTGTTAAAATTTCAGCATGAGCACGTGGGTCAAAGTTTGTTCTATTAGAATTATATGCCTTGGAAATTACTATTTTTTTCTTGGGATCGTAGAGGAGTGCAGCAACTGGAATTTCTCCTAACTTATATGCCTTTATTGACTCTTTGAACAAAACATCAAATAAATCAGAAAAATCTAATGTGTTATTTTTTAAATAAATATGACTCATAAAAAAATGAGAATAGCTAAACTTTTAGCTAATTACAATCAAGGATCGAGGAGAGAAATAGAGAGGCTTATTACGAATAAAAAAATTTTCCTTAATAAGAAAATTGTTTCAAGCCCTGTTACATTTGTTGATATAAAAGATGAAATTATAGTAAATAACAAAAAAGTTATTTTTTTAAAAAAAACAGAAATTCTAAAATTTTATAAACCAAAAAATATTATTTGTTCAAAAAAAAAACAGGATGAAAGAAAAATAATATATGAAATTATTGATAAAAAGTATAAAAATTTTATCTTTGCTGGACGACTAGACTACAATTCTGAAGGGCTAATATTGCTGAGTAATTNAAGCAAAATATGTCGGGACCTAGAGTTACCCAAAAATAATTTTGAACGCAAATATCAAGTAAGAGTATATGGTGATTTTGACATTAATAAATTAAAGAAATTATCAGGAGGTGTAAATGCAGGTAAAAAAAAATATAAACCTTTTAAATTTCAAATTACTTCTAATATCAAAAAAAATACTAACCTTATAATGATATTAAAAGAAGGAAAAAAAAATGAAATAAGAGAAATCTTTAAAAAAATTGATTTACAAGTAAATAAACTTAAAAGAATTGCTTATGGACCTTTTAAAATTAGTAAATTATTACCAGGTAAATTAGAATTAGCAACACAGGCTGAATTGGAAAAATATGAGGATCATATCAGGTATCAAAAAAGGTAAAAAAATTCTTTTACCTGACAAAACAATTACAAGACCTTTGAAGGATAACGTCAAAGAAAATATATTTAATATATTNCTGCACTCCAGAAAATTTCAAGTAAAATTTGAAAACACCAAAGTTATAGATTTTTTTTCTGGGTCTGGTTCGTTTGGTCTTGAGTGCATTTCTAGAGGAAGTGACAAGGTAAAGTTCATTGAAAATAATCCTAAAATACAAAATACGCTTTATAGAAATTTGTCAAATAACTTTGATAAAAACAAATTTGAAATNAATAAAAATGACTTTTTTAAAATTGATAAAGCAAGTCTTATNGAAAATTTTANTCCTAATTTAATATTTCTTGATCCCCCCTATAAAATTAAAGAATTCGAAAAAATTTTTGAATTTATTAAGTCACTATCAANATATAAAAATTTAATTATTATATTGCATATTGAAAAAACGAGAAACCTCAATTTGGAGAAATTTAAATATAACTTGGAAAAAATTTATGGTTTATCAAAAATACTTTTTTTAAAAACTAANTCTTGAAAACTTTATCTTTTAATAATTGTACCTCTGGTTGTCCATAAGGATTAATATTCATCATTTTACCAAGTAAAATTGTTTCTAATAAAAAATATGAAAATAACTCTATAATATTTAGAGGATTTTGATGATCTGTAATTTCAATTTTCCTGTGAGGTATCCCCTTCTCTGAAAACACTTCAACNACAGATTTATATTGAATTTTTAATAACTCATTGGGCGTATAATTTTCAATATTGTAAAATCCTTCGTCAGAAAACCTTTCATATAAATTATTATCTTGTGGAGAAAAAATATTGAAAAATTTATTTTTAGGTCCACCCAAGTAAAGCTGCATCATACTGTGGTGGTCTTTAGGGCAAATCGATGTTGTAGGCGTCAAAGCATTATTAGATTTTCCTAAACTTTCACCATGCAGCTGATGAAACCAATATGAAAAATGTTTTAATCTATAATTATAAATTAAGTTACAATAAATACTTAATTTCATTTCACTAAGGCAGGTTAAAATAATTGCTGCATTTTTTGTTGGACTAACNTCGCTATCTTTATTCAATAAATTTATAAATTTTTCNGAACCATCTTCTATATTTAAATTCAGATCTACAAACGGCAGCATTCCAGTTTCGGATAAAATTGAAAATCTACCACCAATATCNGGATTATGTTCAACAATTTTTATATTTTTTTTAATTGAAAAAGATTTGAGGATACTATCTTTATTTTCAGTAATGATAACCATGGAGTCAAAAATGTTAAAATCTTTAATTTTTTTGCTTTCAATAATTAATAAATTAAGCAGTGCTAATGTTTCGAAAGTATCTCCAGATTTTGAAATGATAAAAAAGACATAGTCTTTTAAGTTATTTTCTAAAAAAAAATTTTTAAANTACTCNAGGTCAAGGTTATCAAAATATGAAATATCATCCTTCAAAAAAAACGATAACGCTTTTGCTCCTGATGATGAACCCCCAATTCCAATTACAGCTTTTTTTTTATTTTTTAAACCCAAGTCTTGCTTCAAATCTCTAATTTTTTTTTGATATTCTGCTGTAAATGATTGTAAAATCTGATTCTTTCCAGATTTAAATTCTTTNAGCATTTCCTCTGAATTTTTCTGCGCGAGTTCTAAATTTTTATTAAAACTTTTGCTTTTACTATAATTAAGACCGCTTTTATTAAAAAAAAAACTATTATCAAAATTAATCATTATTTTTTAATATTTTTTAAAATATCCTGTTCAACTNTGTTAGTTTCTTTCTGCTCTGTATTCACGATATTGGAGTTTTTTTTTAAGCTTTTATCAATTATTTTTTTTACATTNTTTGTTTTATTTGATGATTTTTTTATCTTACTATTTGGTGGAATTAGTTCAAAATTTGGTGGTTTTTCTATTGGATCNATTTTTTTAATTAAGAATTCATCTGGTACATCTTTTTCAAGCCCAAGACTTTTTTTAAGTGTTTTACAACCATGTGTAAAAAAAATTAATANGAATATTAAAATAATTTTATTCATTTTCTGCATTNTTAATCCTAAACATGTCAAAAATTAGGTAAAGCATAATACCAAATGTAATACAGATATCAGCAACATTAAATGTAAACCAATGGAAATCTTTGTAATGCAGATCGATAAAATCAGGTACAGCCATATAATAAATTCTATCGGTGAAGTTGCCTATTGCCCCACCAACAATNAAAGAAAAATATATTATTTCCCATTTTTTTTTTGATTGATNAATAAGAAAACACACAAAAAAAATAATGATTAGAATAACGACCGATATTATATGATAAAACATCCTTTCACTTTGGAGTAATCCAAAAGCAATTCCCTTATTCCATAAAAGTATAAAATTCAAATAAGGATTGACATATATATTATTGCTTACATTTATTTGAGAAAAANTGTCTATAATATATATTTTTGATGCTCGATCTANAATAAGGCAAACTAAAANAATAATAAAACTTAAAAATANTTTTTTATTAAATTCCATAACCTTATGACTCATCTTAACTTAAAGAAATCTTTTGACAGCGTTCACACTCATTCTCAAATATTTTCCAACATCGCTCACATTTTGTTCCTTTTGCTTTCTCAACTAAAATTTGAATACCGTCAATTCCATCTAAGCTTTTAAGTTCGTTTTTTTTAGCCTGATTATTTATTTCTACACTCGAACATACGAGAAAATCACTAAGATTTATNTTATCAAAAATACTCTTGAATTTATCTGTCGTACCAATAAACACCTTGGTCTCTAAACCTGATTTAATAACTTTATCGTCTCTCATTTTTTCAAATATGATATTAATATTGTCCTTAACTTTTTGTAGTATTTTCCAAATTTTTTCCTCAAATTCTATTGTTTTATCTAGATCAATATTTTTGAAATCAATTAAAAATATACTCTCATCTNTATTCTCAGAATTTATTTTATTTGATTTTAAAGTTTGAAATACTTCTTCGGTAGTAAAAACTAGTATTGGATGAAGCCACTTAACAAGAAAATATAAAGACGTCTTTAACACCTTGATACAATTTTGCCTTTTTAGGCTTTTTTCATCATCGCAATACAGGCAATCTTTTCTGATNTCAAAATATANAGAGGATAAATCTAGAGTNCAAAAATTTAATAACTCTATATAAATTTTGTGATATTGGTTCATGTTTTCAAACTGANTAAAAGTTTTNTCAAGTTGAGATATTTTATTTAAAATAAATGAGTCNAGAATATCAATATTTTCAAATTTANAATTTTCAAAATTTGAAAAAGAAAAATCATCCAAGANATTTCCTAGCAAAAATCTTAATGTATTTCGTATTTTCCTATAAGACTCTGAATGTTGAGCAATAATAGCTTGATCGATACGNAAATCTTCAGAATAATCTGAGGCAACAACCCACAACCTTAATATATCTGCTCCATTTTTTTTAATAATTTCATCAGGAGCTACAACGTTTCCTAGTGATTTGGACATTTTTTGGCCCTTTCCATCAACAACAAAACCGTGCGTAAGTATACTTTTATATGGCGCTTTTCCTCTTGTTCCAGACGAGTGAAGCAAAGATGAATGAAACCAACCTCGATGTTGATCCGACCCCTCTAGATACATATCAGCTGGCCAACTTAGATCATCNCTGTTTTCAAGTACATATGTGTGAGAAGAGCCTGAATCAAACCATACCTCTACAATATCCTCTACTTTTTTATATTTTTTTGANTCATATTTCTCACCTATAAAGTCTGANATACTTCTTTTGTACCAAGCGTCACTNCCCTCTTTTTTAAATATTTCGTAAATTTTTGAATTTATCTCATCATCTATTATTGGTTCATGAGTTTCACTATCAATAAATATTGGTAAAGGGACACCCCAAAATCTTTGTCTTGATATGCACCAATCAGGACGTGTTTCTATCATACCTTGAATTCTATTTTTCCCGATCGATGGGAAAAAATTTGTTTTATCTATGTTGTCTAAAGCATTTTTTTTTAAGTCATTTTTATTCATAGATATGAACCATTGTGGTGTTGCTCTATGAACTAAAGGAGCCTTAGATCTCCATGAATGCGGGTAGCTATGCTTGTATTCTTTATCAAATATTAATTTTTTATATTTTTTTAACTCATCTATTATAATTCTATCGGCCTTAAATATGTGTGTACCAGTAAAATGTTTNACTATATTTGTGTAATATCCATTGTCNTCAATTGTATTTTCTGCCTCAATATTATTTTTAAGACCNAGNGCAAAGTCATCAGGGCCATGACTTGGTGCAACGTGAACTATTCCAGTCCCCTGTTCTGTTGTCACAAAATCAGCCTCCAATAAAGGAACATCAAAATCATATCCTAATTCTTTAAACGGGTGAATTGCAGCTAGTTTTTCTAGTTCTTTTCCGTTGAAAGTGTCGATAAGTTTAAATTGTATTTGTGTCACATCTGTAAAATTATCTATCAAATCTTTTGCAATAATAAATTTCTCCTTTTCTTTACTTTGATAAATCCCGTAATCTAAGTTGGGATTATACGCTAACGCTCTATTGCATGGAATTGTCCAAGGTGTAGTTGTCCAAATTAATATTCGTAAATTATCGAAACCCCTAAACTGACTTTTTAGATCAAAACTTACATAAATTTGATTAGATACATGATCTTGATACTCCACTTCTGCATCAGCTAGTGCTGTAGACTCAACGACTGACCAAAGAACAGGTTTATAACCTTTATATAAACCTCCATTTTTCAGAAACTTTAAAATTTCAAAAGCAATTTGAGCTTCAGCATCATTNGACATGGTAGCATAATAATTTTCCCAATCACCCAAAACACCTAATCGNTTAAACTGTTCTTTTTGAATTCTTATCCATTTTTCTGCAAACTCCCTACATTGATTTCTAAAGTCAAGCATAGAGATATTTTTTTTGTCCTTACCTTTTTTTTTATTTTCTTCCTCAATTTTCCACTCAATAGGAAGTCCATGACAGTCCCAGCCTGGTACATAAGGACAATCTCTGCCATTTATAGACTTAAATTTTACAACGATGTCTTTTAGAATTTTATTTAATGCAGTTCCGATATGTATGTTTCCATTTGCATATGGTGGTCCATCATGGAGTATAAATTTTTCACGACCTTTTCTTTTAGCTCTAATCTGGTCATATAAATTTATATTTGACCAAAAATTAATTAATTCCGGTTCACGTTGAGGTAGATTACCCCTCATTGGAAAATTTGTTTTTGGTAAATTAACTTTATTATCTGGCATTTTTTAACACTTTCTTAGCAGCTGTAATATCCTTTTTTATCTGATCTAAAAGATTTTTTTTTGATTTAAACTTCTTTTCTTTTCTCAAAAACTTTAGAAACTCAATTGTAACGTTTTTCTTATATAAATTTTTAACAGGAGTGAATAAGTGTGTTTCTAATACATCTTGATTTTTTCTTCCAAAAGTTGGGGCTATTCCAAAATTGCTAATACCATCAAAAATTGTTTTATTTAAATATAGTCGCGTAACATAAACGCCTCTGAGTGGTAGTATACAATCATTTAAAAAAATATTTGCAGTTCGGTATCCAATCTTTCTTCCAATTTTATCGCCGCTTATAACTCTTCCATAAACTGACCAATATCTTCCAAGTAATTTCTTTACCTGAGAAATATTTCCCGT
>NYVZ01000014.1 GCA_002684895.1 Pelagibacteraceae bacterium | reverse complement strand
TCCAAATGACATACAGTTTCCTTCGAGAGAAGAATTTAAGTATACAAAAGGAGATTTATTTAAATATTTTAATAAATTAAATGATCATAGTATAACTCACACACCTCAATTTTCAGCAGGTAACTTTTTTATAAAAAAAAACAAAATGACAGAAATTTTTTTATCAAAATGGACCGAAGTATTTGAAAAAAGATTTGATTTAATAGATGACACACCTTCAACTGAAAAAAATTTTCCTGGATTTATTGAAAATAGACATGACCAAAGTGTTTTTTCATTATTGTGCAAAATTAGTTCTGTAAAAGCATTATCTGCTTATGAATTTGATTGGGCAGAAAGAAATAATAAAAGAACTTGGAGTCATATTATAGACAACCCTTTTTTTGCAAAGAGAGACTTAAAATACAATTTATTTAAAAGGTTTTTTATAAGACAATTAAAAACTTTACGAAGAATTAAAAAAAAGTTTTTGTAATAATATATGGAGAGGTGGCCGAGTGGTTGAAGGCGCANGCTTGGAAAGNNTGTAAAGGGGNAACTCTTTCGCGGGTTCGAATCCCGCTCTCTCCGCCAAATTNNAATTTNAATGTTTTTTTCTAGAATTTTTCTCTTAAGTTTTACTTCATTAATTTTTTGAATATTATCGACTGCTTTTTGACCAAATATTTTNTTTACTTTATCTAAAAATTTAGGATTTTTATGATATTTAATAAAAGCCTCGTCTCTAAACTTTAAAATTTCAGCTGNNGTCAAATTCTCATTTGCCANTGGAAGAGTTTCATATGAGTGAAACGAATAACCCTCATAACTACTTGGTAATTCTAAATCATTTTTTTTTGCTAAACTGTATAGTTCNCTACCAGGCAANGCCATTGCACCATAGGCGTTCCAACCTAGTGTGTTTAGCTGGATGCTTAATTCAAGNGTTTTGTTCATACTNTCNACTGTATCTCCAGGCAAACCAAAAATATAATTTGCCATGACTTGCATTCCACTAGAATGGATTTGTTCGATTACTTTACTAACATCTACNTCTTCAAATTTTCCTTTAGAGACCTCNAGTCTNACATTTTTATCNCCACTCTCTATCCCAAGGCATAACCATTTAATTCCAGCGTTTCTTACTGTGTCAAGAACCTCTTGTCGTTTAACNGTATCAATTCTAGAGTAGGCCCATAAACGTAAATTATTATTTTTGTTTCTCTCCGCTAACATTCTACAAAGTGGCAAATAATATTTTGGATTTAATAGAAACATCTCATCTGTTATTTTAATTGTCTCCACACCCATATCGATTAGTTTATCGAATTCTTTAATTATAAATTCTGGTGACCAATATCTCATTTTGCTATATTTATTTGCTACTCCAATTTCTTCATTATCCTCTCTGTTAATAATATTAATCATACAAAAACTACANTTAAACTGACAACCAAGAGAGGTTTGGATTGCTGCATAAGGTGATCGTTTATTTTCATCATATTCCGCATGCCACATTGGAGATCTATAAAGATCCAAAGGCTTATTTTCATATGGCAAAAGTTCCCATGCATATCCTGGGAGATGTTCATCCATTTTATCATTGGGTACGATTTTTTCTGGAGGATTAAATATAACATTATTACCGTCTCTTAATGCTATTCCTTTAACGTCTTTTATTGTCTCTAAATTGATTTCCTTTTTATTTAAAATATTCCACAAAGCGTAAACACCTTCATTTGTAAAAACAAAATCAATACTCTTCTCTTTTTTCAAAGTTTCTATTGGCAAAGCTTGCACATGAGAACCAACAAATGAAATAGGAATATTTACTTGTTTCGATTTTAAATAGTTTGTGAGCTCTGTAGCACCAATCATATTTGTAGTACCAGCGTTTACATTTTGACCATAAACTACAAGGCATATTAATCTAGGATTACAACTTTTTATTCTTGAATGGGTTTCTTCAAGACTTAAATGTTCAGCATTACAATCTAATATTTTAACAGTAAAATTTTGTGACATACAGCTTTTAGCCAGAAGAAGAGACCAGGTTGGAGGCTCAATTGCTGAATATTTTTGGGANAGATCCTGATAAACCTTTTTTGAGTGACCTGGATTTATAAATATAACATCAACCATGTTCAATTAAATTANTCTCAATAAAATTTATTATTTGTTTTGGATCTATATACTTTTCATACAACTTAATACCAGTCGAAAGTGTATGTTGGAGATCTTTTTCATCTTTTGATTTAATGATTTTTATTGCAGCATTTGAGTCTTTTGCAATTTTTACAGCTGGATGTAAGTTATTTTCAATGTCGTCATAAGGAAAGCTTGTTTTATCGTGTGACGTATTTTCAAAAAAATTGGATTTAAATTGGTGTGAATGAAAAATCTTCTCTCTAATAAAAGAAGTAAATAAATTCCCCTTTTTNGGNTGCCAATACAAAGGTATGCATCCACAAGCTATAGCCTCACTTACNCTCCCCGCAAAATGACCATCGTGAATATTTTGATCAAAAATATTTTTATTATACTTTTCATAAAANGTTGCTCTAGTACAAACATAGAATTTACACTTTTTTATTAAATCTAAATAATCCATGGTAGATTTTATTAACTCAGAATTTCTATGCGAAGATATAAACATTGTTGAAATTTTATTTCCTCCTTTTCTAAGAATTGATGATAAAAAGTTTACTCTAAATATTTTGTTTGAACCAATATAACCGATATCATACGGACGTTTATTAAATGACTCGAAAGTTTCGTTACAAATTCTTGGCACCGGCACACTTGGATAATATTTAAATTTGTCTGTTCTGTTATTTTCATTTGCCCACTGAGTACCACTTTTAGAAAAACCAATTAGTATACTTGAAATATCACACCAAGTTTTTAAATTTGTATTAATTTTNAGATCAGGAATTATACTAACTATTTTATTTCTATTTTCTTTAAACAAATTAACCATCTCTGATGGGTAAAGATTAGTATCATCTCCAATATTGAAATTAGCATCAATTAAAACGATATGGTTTTTTTTTAGATTTGTTTTAAGATATTCAAAGTCTAGAGTTATTTTTTTCTCTGAATCGATATTGAATCTTGCATAGTCATAAGTAACTTTTGACTCTTCTAGACTTTTTTTAAAATAGAAAAATATATCCGATTCTATATCAAACGCTATACCTCTGTTGTGAAGATAAGGAGCTGCAATAAAAAAAAATTCTTTATTCATTTTATCATTATTAAATCAAATTCATTTCTTGACTTGATTTTNTCAAATAAATTTTGTTTACTTATAATTTTATTATGAAAATAAAACTTACTATAATATTTTGTTATATTATTAAATTTTTTCATATTATTTAAAATCATTTTATTGTTATTAANTTCAATAANTAATATTTCAATTTTTTCAAAAAACTTTTCTTTTAATGCTAAAATTATTTCTTCATCCATACCTTGCGTGTCTGATTTATAAATAATTGGAAACTTATTTGAGGATAGATTTTTTGAGAAAAAATTATTTATATTTTTGATTTTAGCATTCGAAAAATTTTGAGTTTTCTTTACAAACGATGTATCGCCAAAATTATAAATATTTTTAAATAATTTCATATTAATGTCCTTTTTTCCAAGACCATAATTCATAATTTTAATATTTTTGTATTTAGATAAATTATATTTAATTAATTTAATTTTTTCTTTATCTGGCTCAAAACAAAATGTCTTGTAAATTTTGATTTTTGAATTTAGAATTTGTTTACTAATTAGTCCGATATTTGCTCCAACATCAAGCAAAACAAATTTCTTTTTTTTTGAATATTTTTTAACAAGCTGAACTATATGACTTTCCCAGGTGCCTGTTTTTAAAATTGAGGGTAAGATTATGCTATCAATTGGCAAAACAATATTTTCGTTTTTTTTACCCAAAGAACAATTTTTTAAAATTTTTAATTTAATATAATCAATATCTACGTAAACTTTTTTCGATAAAATATAAGATTTAAATATTGTTTTGAAGCTATTCTTAATTAATGGTGAGAGATATTTTTTCATAAATTTAAAAAAATGTTTTGATATTAGATTTGTATTATATACAACATTAATCTTTATGGATAAACAAAAGCTTATAGCGTTTGAAAATAAAATAGCAGATCTATTTAACAAAGCCAAAATAAGAGCGCCAATTCATTTGTATAGTAATAACGAGGATCAAATGATTAAAATTTTTAAAAAAATAAAAAAAAATGATTGGGTCTTTTGTTCCTGGAGATCACATTATCAATGTCTGCTAAAAGGTGTTTCAGAAAAAATATTAACCAAAGAAATAATAGCAGGAAAATCTATTTCTCTTTGTTTTCCAAAGCACAAAATTTACTCATCGGCTATTGTTGGAGGAGTTTTACCTATAGCTACAGGCCTAGCTTTTTCAAATAAAATACAAAAAATTAAATCTAAAGTTTTCTGTTTTGTGGGAGAAATGACAGCCGAGACAGGCATAATGCATGAGTGCTTAAAATTTTCTAAAAATAATAATTTACCAATACATTTTATCGTTGAAGATAATAGTAAATCTGTTTGCACGGATACAAGAAAAGCTTGGTCAATGAAGAAATTAAGTTTTGAAGGAAAAAAAGACAAGTTTATAACTTATTATAAATATTCACTTAAATATCCGCATGCAGGTGCTGGGAGAAGAGTCCAATTCTGATGAAATATTTTGATGAATTAAAAAAATCGATGGAATTTTTGGCAAAAAATAAAAAAACAATTTTTATAGGTCAAGCTGTTGAAGTTCCCGGGACTGCGATGTCTAATACTTTAGTAGATATTAAAAAAAATAAAAAATTTGAATTACCTGTGGCAGAAGAAATGCAAATGGGTATGACAATAGGAATGTTAATGGCCGGCCAAATACCAGTAAGTATTTTTCCTAGGTGGAATTTTCTTTTATTAGCAATAAATCAACTGGTAAATCATTTAGATAAATTTACATTAATGAATGGAAGAGGATATAAGTCCAAAGCAATTATTAGAACCAGCATCGGTTCAGAAAGACCTTTGCATCCACAATTTCAGCATGTTGGAGATTATAGCAATTCTATTAAAGCAATGTGTCCACGGATACATATTGTTAAACTTCAGAACCCAAAAAATATTTTTAAAGAATATAAAAAAGCTATAAATAGAAAAGATGGGAAGAGCACCATTCTTGTCGAATATGGAGATTATTATAATGAAAAATAATGTTTATGATAATTACTAAGACACCTTACAGAATTTCTTTTTTCGGTGGTGGGTCTGACTATCCCGAGTGGTTTAATAAAAACCAAGGAGAAGTTATTTCGACTACTATTAATAAATTTATTTATATTTCTTGTAGATTCCTTCCTCATTTTTTTAGACACAAATATAGAGTCGTATACTCTAAAATAGAAAACGTTAAAAATTATAATCAAATTAAGCATAACGCGGTAAAACAGATATTAAAATATTATAATTTTAACGATGGATTAGAGATTCATTACGATGGAGATTTACCAGCTAGAAGCGGCATGGGATCAAGTTCATGTTTCGTCGTTGGTCTGCTACACGCGTTAATGAAATTAAAAAATAAAAAAATTAATTCAAATATATTAAGTACAAAAAGTATTTTTTTAGAAAGAAACTTGATGCATGAAAATGTTGGACTGCAAGACCAGATAGCAGCATCTTATGGCGGTTTTAATTCAATTAAATTTTCTAAGACAAATTTTCGAGTGTCTAAAATTAATTGTTCAAACAAATTTAAAGCGACATTAAATAAAAATCTATTCTTAGTTTATACGGGCATTTCAAGAACAGCCCAAAAAATAGCAAATAGTTATACAAATAAACTAAGTTATAATAAGAGGGAAAATATTAAGAATATTTTAAAAATTGTTGAGAGAGCTAAAAAGACTATTAAACAAAATAATTGTGATGATTTTGGAAGATTATTGCACGAGACTTGGGTTGAAAAAAGAAGTTTAAGCACAAGCGTCACTACAAATAAAATTGATAGTTTATATGATAAAGGATTAAAAAATGGCGCATTAGGTGGAAAACTTTTAGGTGCTGGAGGAGGAGGATTTATCCTATTTTATGTTGAAAATAAAAAAATTCCCAACTTTAAAAGAGCTTTTTCAAGTAACATTTTAGTGCCAGTCAATCTATCAGACAAAGGATCAGAAGTAATTTTTTATGAAAAATAGTTTTTACCATTCTTTGATGCACGATAATATTACGCTTCAGGATAGAAAGGTTGCAGCAAATTTCTTATTAAAAAGCAATATATTTACTCAGTCAAAAAAAGTTAAAGAATTTGAAACGTTATGGTCCAAATGGCTAGGTGTTAAATACAGCGTTTTTGTTAATTCGGGTTCCTCAGCCAATTTTCTAACAATGTTAGCAGTAAAATATCTTTACGGCACCGGTAAAGTGATAGTTCCACCCCTTACATGGAACTCAGATATTGTCTCAGTAATCAAAAATGATTTTAAACCAGTATTTGTTGATATCAATTTAAATGATCTTGCAATGAATAATGATGAAATTATAAAAAATATTGATAAAAATACAAAAGTTGTTTTCCTTACTCATGCTCAAGGATTTAATGGGCTTACAGATAAATTACTTAAGGAATTAAAAAAAAGAAAAATAATTCTTATAGAAGATGTATGTGAGTCTCATGGGGCAAAATTTAAGAAAAAAAAGCTAGGTACATTTGGATTCGCATCTAACTTCTCTTTTTATTATGCGCACCATCTTTCGACAATTGAAGGGGGTATGGTCTGCACAAACAACAAAAAATTTTACGAAACAATTAAAATGTTAAGAGGCCATGGATTATTAAGAGAAAGTGGAAATTCAACTTATGAAAGCAAAATCAAAAAAAAATATAAAAATCTTTCCCCTAATTTTATATTTATGTATAGCGCTTTTAATATGCGAAATAATGAGGTTCAGGCAGTAATAGGTATAAATCAATTAAAACGATTAAATAAAAACAATTCTATACGCGCAAAAAATTTTGAATTTTTTTTAAAGAATCTAAATAAAGATAAATTTTTTACAAATTTTAAAATTTCAGGAAATTCAAATTACGCTTTTCCAATTATTCTCAGAAGCAAGTCTATAAAATATCGAAATAAATTTGAACAACACATGAAGAAAAATGGTATAGAATTTAGAAGAGGAAATGCAGGTGGAGGCAACCAAATGAGACA
This sequence comes from Pelagibacteraceae bacterium, assembly GCA_002684895.1. Taxonomy (GTDB): domain Bacteria; phylum Pseudomonadota; class Alphaproteobacteria; order Pelagibacterales; family Pelagibacteraceae; genus HIMB114. The sequence continues at coordinate 18,761 of NYVZ01000014.1, read as the reverse complement.
ACCTTACATAAAAAGTTATCTCAAAAAAATAAACTTAAAAAAATTTAAAAATGTTGAGCATGTACATAATTTTGGATACTACATCGGGAATTACCCAACTTTAAAAAAAAATAAAATTAGTAAAATTGTAAAAATTTTAAATTCAATATTATAAAATGAAAGAAATTAAAATTTTTAAATCTTCAATCTTTAAGGATCACCGCGGCTATCTTTGGACATCATGGGAAAAAAATAAAATTAAAATTAAATTTAATCATGATAAATTTTCTATATCAAAAAAAAACACATTGCGTGGACTACATGGAGATAAGAAAACCTGGAAATTAGTTAGTTGCGTATTTGGTAAAGTATTTTTTGTAGTAGTAAACAATAATCCAAAATCAAAGAATTACCTAAAAAAGAAATCCTTTATCTTAAGTGATGACCAAAACAAGCAAATATTAATTCCACCTAATTTCGTAAACGGCTTCTTATGCTTATCAAATAGTTGTGTATTTCATTATAAATTATCATATAAAGGAAAATATTTTGATGTAAAAAATCAAGATGTTCTAAAATGGAATGACAAAAGATTAAAAATTAAATGGCCGAGAAAAAAAAATTTAATATTTAGCAAAAGAGATAAATGACAAAAAAAATACTCATAACAGGTGGAGCAGGATATATTGGATCAATGGTCTCCACAAAGCTTGTGCAGCAAGGTTTCGATGTAACAGTAATAGATAAGTTGAATTATGATCCAAGGTCTTTATGTCATTTACTTCATTATAAAAATTTTCATTTTATAGAGAAAGATATTTTAGATAAAAAATTCATCAAAAGTATAATTCATAAGTTTGATTATATCATACCGCTTGCAGCTCTTGTCGGAGCACCTTTATGTGAAAAATTTAAAAGAAAGGCTTTAGAGACAAATTTAAATGCTATTAAATTTTTGATAAAAAACATGAAAAAAACACAAAGAATAATTTATACAAATTCAAATTCAGGCTATGGAATAGGTGATAAAAAAAAGTATTGTGATGAAAAATCACCCCTAAATCCGATATCATTATATGGAAGGACAAAAGTAGATGCTGAAGAATGTGTAATGAAATTTGGAAACTCAATCACTTTTAGACTAGCAACAGTTTTTGGTTACTCTTATAGAATGAGAACTGATTTATTATTAAATAATCTTGTTCTCCTAGCTCTTAAAAATAAAAAATTAGATATTTTTGAACCACATTTTCGAAGAAATTTTATTCATGTAAGAGATGTTGCTGATGCAATTGTGTTCTCAATTAAACATTTTAACAAACTTAAAAACAATATTTACAACTTAGGAATGTCCAAAGCTAATGTAACAAAAATTGATATGGTTAGAAAAATAAAGAAAAATATAAAAGATCTAAAAATTAAATATTTAGTAAACAAAAAAGATCCTGACAAAAGAGATTATTATGTAAGTAATAAAAAAATAGAAAAAAAAGGCTTCAAAGCTAAAATTGGCATTGACCAAGGTATTGAAGAAATGATTAGAGTTTATAAAATGAAAATCGACTATAAAAATAATTATTAAATTTTTATCTTTGAGACTAATTTCATAAAATCTCTTTGACTATAAAAAAATTTAATATTACTTTTCTTGGCACACAAGTAATCCGATTTTTGATCACCGATCATTACAGATTTAGACAAATTAACTGGCCAATGTTTTAAAATATTTTTAATCATAAGATTACCAGGCTTTCTTAAATTAGTTTTTTTTCTATATTTTTTAATTTTGGCTTCAGGATGATAAGGGCAGAACTCAAAATCATTTATTAAGATGTTCTTTTTAATGAATGTTGTTTTCATATATTGTTGAAACTTGTAAAATTTATCCAAACTAAAAATACCTTTGCCAATACCAGCCTGGTTTGTGATAATGAAAAAAAGTATTTTTTTTCTTTGAAATATTTGTAATCCCTTAATTATTCCTTTGCAAAATTTTAAATCTTTAATTTTATGAGTGTATCCCAGGTCTTCATTAATAGTCCCGTCCCTATCTAAAAATATAGCTGGTTTTCTTAAATAATTTACCAGCTTTTTTTTTGCATATAGTAAATTTTTAGGAGTGCCTATATCTAAAAAAAAATTATCAAATTTTTGACCTGACACTCTTTTATCTCTTATCAAAGTTGGAAGAACATCATTTTCTAATGAACAATTATATTTTTTAATATAATTAAAGATTTCCTTTCTAAACTTGTAAATACCGCCATTAATAAAATTGGAGTTACTATAAATAACTTTATTTTTTAAAATACTTAAATTAACGAGTTTTTTGTTAGATTTATAATTCTTATTTTTGACTAAACTAATAAGTGAATAATCATGTTTGAGTTTAAAATTAATTATTTGATTATAATCAATATCAAAAAAAGTATCGCCATTTACTACAATAAAATTACTTGAAACTTTCTTTTTAATTTGACTTAAACAACCCGCAGTACCCATTGGACTTTTCTCTATTACACACTCTATATCTACGAGATTAATTTTTTTATTATGATATTTATTTTTAATAGTGTTGCCTTTAAATCCAGCTAAAACAAAGACTTTATTAATATCGTAAGTACAAATTTTTCGAATTAATAGGTCTAAAAAATCGTATTTATCAAATTTTATCATTGGCTTTGGTCGGCCCTTTAAAAATTTGCTTATCCTTGAACCCTGACCACCGGCCAATATAACTACGTCTATTTTTTTACAGTTTTTCAATTTTTAATTTTTTCAATAAAATTTTAGTTATTATAATTGGAAGATAAATTATATGCTCAAATATAATTAAAAAATTCAAATAATTATTAAATTTTAATAAATCTAAAATATTTTCATATGTATTTTTTAAATAACTTTTTAAAAATTTAGTTCTTCCATATAACCTAATATTTTTAAGATTGAAGGCTCTGATATACCAAAAAGGTAACTTTGTTATTTTCTTAAAATGAGACTCGTTTTCTGCTTTTTCTAAGATCTGCTTAAAATAATTATCGTCAGAATAAAATTGACATTCTTTTTCGAATTTTTCAGTTTGATATTTGAGTTGATCATTGTCTTTCAAGATATTTGTAATTTTATCAATCATATCATCGGGATTTTTAAATTCAGGGAGTGTGTCTTTTGAAAAAATTATTTTATGTGCTGGCGCATACTCGCTTATACACAGTGATCCACATAATCCAGCAATCATTACTCTTCCCTTGGGATATAAATAATTAAAAGGGTATGTTTGATGAGAATAAAATTTATTTTTATTTCCAGTTGATGAAAAATTAATAACAATTTTACTTCTATTTATGAAATGATTCAGTTCTTGATTACTTACCAGAGCACCATTTTCATTTATGGGTCCAACCATTTTAAAATTTATTTTACTATCATTTAATTTATTAATATATTTAGCTCTGGTAGCTTTTAATGAACCAAAAAAAAGAACATCAATATCCTTTTTTATATTTAAATTTTTAAAAACTTTACTGTCACTTTCATGAAAAATAAATTGTGCGTTTAATTGTTTCTCTTCATATTTTAAAACTGAAATTGGACAGCAAGTAACGATACTATCACATGATAATGCGGTATGTGCATTTACTTCGTGCATATCAAAATCATCAGTAAGGTAAAAAATTTTTTTATTTGTTTGGATATTATATATAAAATTATAATCTATTAATGATAAATAATCACCTTGAAAAAAAGAAATGTCAATATTTTCTTCTTTGATTATTTGATTGATTTTTTTTATAATCTCCCTTTTAGATAGATATAGGTGCTGATCAATAAAAAAAAAAATTGAATTGATAAATTTTTTTTCTATTTTACTTTTAATCCAAGAAGTAAAAATTATGGAGTCAGTTGGTAATATTATTATTGCTTTATTCACATTCAAATTTTCTTAATATTTTTTTCAATATACTCGCAAAGAACTTGGCCCAAGAGGATTTCACATACTTGAATTTGTGAAGTTATTTTTGAAGGTATTAGTATTATATTTTTACAAATCTTTTTTAATTTACCTCCATTGTTACCTGATAGTACATAAAAAAATAACCCCATCTTCTTTGCAACTTTACATGCCTCAATTAAATTTTGACTATTTCCAGATGTTGTTATCGCTATGCAAATATCATTTTTATGAGCTATTGCCTCTATCTGTCTAGAAAAAATAAATTTGAAACCAAAATCATTGCCTATAGCTGTTAAAGCCGATGTATCAGTCGCTAAAGAGATTGCAGCCACCGCCTTTCTGTTTTTTTGATATCTTACTGTTAACTCTGTAGCTAAATGCTGAGCATCTGCAGCGCTACCACCATTACCAAAAAAAATAATCTTTTTTTTGTTTTTTAAACTTATTAAGCTCTGATCACATAGTTTTTTAAAAATTTTTAAATCTGAATATTGGATATTATCTAAAATTTTTTGTACACCTACTTTTTCTTTTTCAAATATCTTTGCTAATAACGATTTATGTTGCATATACTTGCTACTTATTATTTTGTAATCTAGATTAAATCAAATGATTAATTTTTTTATTAATGTAATTTAATAAAGAATAATTAATATTTATGAAAAAATTAGCAATCCTAATACCATTACATAAATCAAACTTGAATGATCATGAGAAAAAATCGTTGCAATATATTGTGACAAAATTGGATAATAAAAATATTTTTCTTATCCTTCCTGAAAAATTGAGAGATAGTTTTAATTACAAAAACTTAAATAAAGTTTATTTTAGTGATAAGTATTTTATAAGCCAAAAAACATACAATAAATTATTGCTCTCATTAGATTTTTTTCTCAAGTTTAATTCTTTTGATTATGCACTAATCTATCAACTTGATTCTTACTTAATACAAGGGTCTGAGCGATTAAAAGATTTTTTTAATGAAGATTATGTAGGCTCACCTCACATAAATGTTAAAAAAAAAAGATTCAACGGAATTTTGAATGGAGGATTTTCTTTAAGAGCTATCGGACCTAGTATCAATGTTTTATCCTCTGTAAAGATTCACTTTACCTTAAATTCTGTAATTTCAATTCTAAGATATTTTACAGCTTTAAATAGATTAAAAAGTTTTATTAAATTTTTTTTTAAAATTATATTTATTTATATTTCAGATAAATTTTATAAGAAAGAAAAAATTTTAATTAGTCAAATTATAATAAATAATTTTGCAGACTATTACAATGAAGATATTTTTTGGAGTTTATTTTCAAAACTATTTGTTAAAAATTTTAAAGTGGCTAAGTTTGATACTGCTATAAAATTTTCCTTTGACAAAGATCCAGAAGTACTATTTGGTTTAAATGATAATCAGTTACCATTGGGATGTCATAATTGGTGGAATGATAAAAATATAAATTTTTGGAAGAAATATTTTTAATTTCCGTCAAAAATTTCATAAGTTTTTTTTATTAAATTAATAGCCCTCATATCAGCGCCCATCCCTGGATTAATTTTTTTTGTTATGTAAGCAATACCAATGCCTTCAATTGGGTCACCAAACCCTAAACATCCACCCCATCCATTATGACCGAAAGCATCTTTATTTTTTCCAAACATCCAGCCTCCCCTTAAAATGAAACCTGAGTAAGTCCATTTTATTGGAAGTTTAAGAGTTTCATCAATTTTGTGATTTGATTGCTTTAAAATTTCTTTAAATTTTTTATGTGAGATTATTTCTTTATTATTTGATTTCAAGTCATTTGCCAGCAAGTCATATAATTTAGCAATTGACAATGCAGAACCGTGACCTCCCATCGATGCAACACCGCCTAACCTCCATTTTCTGGTATTATAAAAATTAAATTTATGTTCTGGATTATTAAAAGGTGTAAATTCTACAACTTTCTCTTTCTCGATATTTTTATTTTGCACTAGATCACACACATTTTCAAAATCACGTTCTTCAAAACCAAAATTAAAATTGAGATTATATTTTGAAGAGAATTTTTCTTTAAAAAATTTTTTGAGACTTAAATTAGTGACTTTTCGAATTAAATTATCAATTAGATAGCCATGAGTTTTAGCATGGTAAAAGGTCTTTTCACCTGGTTTATGATCCGGTTCTTGTTTTTCTAATATCTTAGTGATTTTATCAAAGTCTAAAAGATCATCATTAGTTAATTTTTGTTTGAATCTATATAATCCAGACTGGTGAGATAATAAGTGCTTAACTTCAATATTTTTTTTATTAATTTTGAACTCAGGCCAGTAATACGATATTTTTTTGTTTAAACTGATTTCGCTTTTTTCAATAAGATTCGCAATGCAGCCTGCATATATTCCCTTGCTTAGAGAGAAAGTATTTGCAATTGTATTTTCGTCCCATGGGTCTTTATTATTTTTTTCTCCCCCATAAATATTAACTAAAATTTCTCGATTCTTGACAACTGAAAAATTTGCACCAATTTCTAATTTATCTTTAAAATATTTTTGAAAAATCTCTTTTACTTCTTCAAATTTTGGGGCGCAAACTCCCTTAACAATCATTTAACTTGCCAGTTTGAATGCAAAGTTTCGTCCTAGACTTACTTTTAAATCTTGGCAAAATCTTGCTGCCTCTGCACCATCAATCATGCGATGATCATATGACAAAGAAATTGGCATCATTTTTCTTGGTATAAATTTTCCATCAATATGAATTTGTTTAACTTCAGTTTTTCCAATACCTAAAATACATACTTCTGGTAAATTTACGATTGGTGTAAAAAAACTACCACCTATGCCACCAAGACTTGATATTGTCATTGAACCTCCAAAAAAGTCCTTTTTGTCAATTTTTAGATCTTTACACTCTTTGCTTGTTTTTCGTAGTTCTTTACCCAACGATAGAATATTTTTCTCATCTACATTTCTAATTTTAGGTACCATTAATCCGTGAGGGGTATCAATCGCAATACCAATATGAAAATATTTTTTATAAACTACCTCTTCCTTTTCAGGATCAATCGAAGAATTAAAATTAGGATATTTTTTCATTGCGTTAACAAGCGCTTTCATAATAAACGCAAGTGGTGTTACTGGTATCTTTTCTTTTGTATTTAGATCTACTAATTTTTTTCTAAAATCTTCCATCTCTGTGACATCAATTTCATCATGCTGTGTAACATGAGGAATGCTATTCCATGCTTTTACCAAGTGAGGTCCTGACAACCTTTTTATTCTGGGAATTTTTTGAATATCTACCTCACCGAACTCGGAGTGCTCATATGGCAATTCTAATTTATTTTGTTCATTGGGTTTATCTAATACTTTGGATACACTATTATTTTTTATATAATTTTTAATATCGTCTTTTTTTACTCTTCCCATGCGCCCAGAGCCTTGCAGATCATTTATATCAATACCCAATTCTCTAGCGAATTTTAAAGTATTAGGACTTGCACCTGTAGAATCTGAAAGTTTTTGCTCGGATAATTCTCTGACTTGGTTTGTTTCTATTTTTTCTATTGCTTTTTCTGGAATTTGCTCATTTTTAGTTTCAATTTTATTTTCAACCGACTCAATTGCTAACACGGTATCGCCTTCAGATACTTTATCGCCAATTTTAATATTAATATTCAAAATCTTGCCTGAATATGGAGATGGCACCTCAACACTAGATTTATCACTTTCCAGTGTAATTATTGGATCACCTTTATTAATTTTGTCTCCATTTTTTACGAGAACCTCAATAATTTCAACTTCTTTAAAATCACCTATATTGGGAACTTTAACTTTTTCACTCATTTATAATTTTATTGGATAAGGTTTTTCTGGATCAATTTTATATTTTTTAATTGCATCATTTACTACTTTGCTCGCAATCTTTTGTTCATGTGATAACGCACTTAACGTGTTCACAACAATAGACTCTTTGTTTACTTCAAAAAATTTTCTTAATTCTTTTCTAGTATCACTACGTCCATACCCATCTGTACCAAGTGTGTATAGGTTATTTTTAATATAAGGGCGTACTTGATCTACATGTGACCTTATATAATCACTTGCTGCAATTATTGGTCCTGGTTTCCCATCCAGGCACTTTTCAATATATGTCTTCTTTGGTTTTTTGTCTGGGTGAAGCTGATTCCACCTAAGAATTTCTGCACCTTCTCTCTGGATTTCAGAATAAGAAGTTATGCTCCAAACATCACTATCAATACCAAAGTCCTTACTTAAAATTTCAGCTGCCTTAATAGTTTCATTTAAAATTGAGCCAGAGCCAAATAATTGAACATTTGCTTTACCTTTATTTTTGAATTCTTTGAATAGATACATCCCTTTAAGGATATCTTCTTTTTTAACATGTGATGGAATTTCTGGATGTTTATAGTTTTCGTTTAAAGCAGTAATATAGTAAAAAATATTCTCTTTATTAGTGTGCATTCTTTTTATTCCATTTTCAATTATTGTAGACATTTCATAAGCATAAGTTGGATCATAAGATATACAATTTGGTATCATAGAGGCCATTATAAGCCCTTGTCCATCCTGGTGTTGCAAACCTTCCCCTGCTAGAGTAGTTCTGCCAGAAGTTGCGCCTATTAAAAAACCTCTTGTTTGAGAATCTCCAGCCGCCCAAGCCAAATCCATTATTCTTTGAAAACCAAACATAGAATAAAAAATATAAAAAGGGATCATCTCAACGTCATGATTTGTATATGACGTTCCAGCAGCTATGAAAGATGACATAGCTCCTGCTTCTGTGATGCCTTCTTCTAAAACTTGACCGCTCTGATCCTCACGATAAGAACTCAATTGCTCAGAGTCTACTGGTTCATATTTTTGACCCTCATGCGCATAAATCCCAACTTTTTGAAAGAAACCTTCCATACCAAATGTTCTGGCTTCATCAGGTATTATAGGAACAAGTTTTGGAGCAATATTTTTATCTCTAAAGATTTTACCTAAAATAGCAACTAAAGCCATAGTAGTAGAAAGTTCTCTATCTCCTGAACTTTTCATTGATGGTTCAAATATACTTTTGTCAGTAATTTTAATCTGTTTAGAGTTTGAAGATCTAGATGGAATATAACCTCCCAAAGCCTTTCGTCTTTCCTTTAAATATTGAATTTCATCTGATTTTTCACTCGGTCTATAAAATTCTAAATTTTCAACTTGTTTATCGGTGAGGGGAATATCAAATCGATCTCTAAAATAATACATATCATCTATTCCCAATTTTTTTTGTTGGTGAGTAGTGTTTATGCTCTCACCAGATTTACCCATTCCATATCCTTTAATGGACTTTGTTAGTATTACAGTAGGCTGCCCTTTATGCTTAATAGCTGCATCATAGGCTGCGTAAACTTTATGCGGATCATGACCACCACGATTTAATTTCCATATATCTTCATCAGTAAGATTAGAAACTAGACGAGCTAATTCTGGATATTTACCAAAGAATTTTTCCCTAACGTACTTTCCTCCTTTAGCTTTAAATGCTTGGTATTCTCCATCTACACATTCGTCCATTCTTTTCATTAATAAACCAGTTTTATCTGCTTTTAATAACGGATCCCAATAAGATCCCCAAATTACTTTTAAAACATTCCAGCCAGCACCTCTAAATGTCCCCTCTAATTCCTGTATGATTTTACCATTACCCCTGACAGGACCATCAAGCCTTTGTAAATTGCAATTAATTACAAATATTAAATTATCTAAATTTTCCCTTGCAGCCAAACCAATAGCTCCAAGAGATTCTGGTTCGTCACATTCTCCATCACCCAAGAATGTCCAAATTTTCCTATTTTGTTTTGGTATAAGATTTCTATTCTCCATGTACTTCATAAAACGTGCATTATAAATTGAAGTAATCGGTCCTAGACCCATCGAGACAGTAGGGAATTGCCAATAGTCTGGCATTAGCCAAGGATGCGGATACGATGACAATCCTGTACCTCGTTTGATATTTGCTTCCTGCCTGAAATTTTCAAGTTGTTTGTTAGATATTCTACCTTCCAGAAAGGACCTTGCGTACATCCCCGGTGCCGCATGTCCTTGAAAGTAAATCATGTCACCTAAAAAATCTTTTGTTTTACCTCTCCAAAAATGATTACATCCAACATCATATAGTGTAGCTGCAGATGCGAAGGTAGAAATATGACCACCTAATTCTGGAGAAATTTTATTTGCTCTTACCACCATAGCTGCTGCATTCCATCTAATAAGTGATCTTATATTTCTTTCTAAATTTTGATCACCTGGGGACTTAACCTCTAATTCTGGCGGTATCGTATTTATATAAGGTGTATTTTGTGTGAAAGGTAAATTTGAACCTGCTACGTAGGCTTGATTAATTAATTTTGATAATAAAAAATGTGCTCTATCTGCTCCATCACGTTTAACCACTGAATTTAAAGATTCAATCCACTCGTCTGTTTCTTCGGGGTCAATATCTCCAATATCAGGATTAATACCATAAAAGTCTTTTTGTTTTATTTCTATTCTTTCCCTCACGACACCATTGCCATTTGATTTTTTAACTGCAGCAGAGGCTACAGCTACATCTTTTTTATCTGTTACACTTTTTTGTTTTTCAGGTTGAGATGAATTTGATAACTCACCGATAATGTCACCTTTAGAAACTTTATCTCCAATTTTAACATTAAGTTTTTTTATAGTTCCAGCGAAACTAGAAGGAACCTCTACACTTGATTTATCACTTTCAAGTGTAATTAAGGGATCGTTCTTTTCTATAGATTGTCCTTCTTTTACAAGGATTTCTATAATCTCAACGTTTTTAAAATCTCCAATATCAGGTACTTTTATTTCCATATTTTTTGAATTTGTTTATTTATAATAGATAATAACATAAGTCATGAAAAAAAGTATTTTAGATTCAGGTAATGATGTCACTCTTCAAGAAATTATTAAGTTTAAATCTATTGAACAATTAGAAACAGTTAATTTTATAGAAGATTTGTCAGATCATGAAAGCCTAGTTATAGCGAATTTGTCTAGTGCCTGTAAAAATATTTTATTAATAGGATTCGAGAGTCTGAAAATCCCTTTACTATGCATAATGAATTGTTCCAAAAATTCTAAAGTAAATTTATTAACAAAAAGTGAACGAATTATAAATTTATTTTATCAATATAATGATCAAAATAATCAAATATCTCTTAGGGAAGAAATGAGCACGGAAGATGCTTATTATGACGAGATTAACTCAAGCGAACTTTATAAAGACGTATTAGAAGTTGAGAATTTAAACAAAAATAAAATCGACTTATTTTCACAAATGAATTTTGATTTGAGCATAATTGACTTAGACTCTATTAATAAGGAGGAAAATTTTATGAATTTTATACAAGAACATAATGTTTTACAAAATATTTATCTGATTAAAAAGAATGAAGAAGGAAGTCTTGAAAAAAAAAAGAATATTAGTTTTGATAGAATTAAAGGAACGACTTTATATATTGTCAGGAAGAGTTAGTTTAACTATCTAATCCTAAATGGGTATATTTCGTATTTAAATAATCTTTTATTGCCTCGCTACCGCCCTCTCTTCCATAACCACTTTGTTTTACTCCACCAAACGGAGCCTCGGCTACAGCAACAACTGGAGTATTAATCGAGACCATGCCGGTCTCAAGAGCATCTGCTGTCTGATATGCTTTCTTCATTGAACTTGTGCAAACATAGGATGATAGACCATTGTCGTGATTATTAGCTCTCTCAATTACTTCATTAAAATCTTTAAACGACAACATCGGACTTAAAGGTGCAAAGGGTTCTTCAGTCATAATAGTATAATCATCCTTAACTTTATCAAAAATTGTTGGTTCGAAATAATAGCCTTTATTAAAATTAGGCGCTCTTTTTCCTCCACACAATAACTCAGCACCTTCCTTCACAGTTAAGTCAGAAAGTTTTTCAACGTCACTTAATCTTTTATCTGTAGTAATTGGACCTAAGTCTGAATTTGAAAAGGCATCACCTATTTTTAATTTAATCGTTTTTTTCACAAACAGATCTTGAAATTTCGATTTAATTTTTTCGTGAATAAAAAATCTACTTGGCGAAATACACACTTGACCATTATTTCTATACTTTGCGGCCATTGCTGTATCAACTGCTTTTTCAATATTTGCATCTTCATACACAATAAAAGGTGCATGACCACTTAATTCCATAGTTACTCTTTGAACTTTATCAGCCGCTTGTTTAAGAATTATTTTACCAACTCTAGTCGAACCTGTAATTGAAACTTTTTTTACAATATCAGAGGAAATCAGTTGTTCAGAAACCTTCGCTGGATCACCAGATAACAAATTGATTGCCCCATCAGGAAAACCCGCTTTGTTGATAATATCAACTAGTGACATCACACTTCCAGGAGTGATGGTATCTGGTTTACAAATAACAGAGCAACCCGCTGCTAATGCAGTAGAAATTTTTCTTGATGCCAATATGCAAGGAAAATTCCAAGGCACTAAAGCAGCAACAACACCAATTGGTTGATAATAAACGTTCATTCTTGTAGAAGGAAATCTACTTTCGATATTTTGTCCAAAAATTCTTTTTGTTTCTTCTGCATTCCATTCAAAAATTTCAGCCGATCCCTCCACCTCAGCTAAAGATTCTTTCAGGGGTTTTCCAACTTCAAGTGAAATCCACTTGGCAATAATTTCTTTGTTTTCTCTAATTAAATCTGCTGCTTTTCTTATAACTTTACTTCTTTCCCANGGTGNAGTTTTTTTCCANTGATCAAAACCCATCTTTGCACTTTTTAAAGCTTTATCTACATCTTCTGGTTTTGCATTNGACNCATTTCCAATNANNTCTTCGTTACAAGGATTNATTACTTCATAAGTNCTTTTATCAAATGANTGATGCCAACCACCATTATAAAACTGTCCNAATTTATTGTACATTTTTCCTTTGATTAATTATGNTTTTNACAAATTTAACAAAAATATAAGATAAAAAACATCCTAAAATTAATAATAGNGTGAGACTAATTGGCTTTTTAAAAAAAATAAAAGGATCGCCCAAAGAAATAATTAAGGACATCCTAAATTGTTCTTCTAAGATTTTTCCAAGAATTAATGCCAAAATCATAGGTAGAATTGGATAACCATTTCTATTCATATAAAATGCTATTACGCCAAATATAATCATAATCCATACATCGAGCATCGAATTTCTTAGCGCAAAAGAACCAATTATNCAGAGAACAAATATTACGGGCATTAAGTATTTTGTATTAATTCTTATTGCCTTAAGAAAAAAGGGTATCCCAATTAAAGTAAGTATCATTAAAAATACNACAGAAACTGCAAAAGAACCTAATAGGCCATAATATGCTTCAGGAAAAGACGATATCATTAATGGTCCCGGTTCAAGTCCGTGAATCGTTAAAGCACCAAGCATTACAGCTGTTACTGGGTCACCAGGAATTCCAAGTGTTAGCATTGGTATTAAAGCTCCACCACTCATTGAACTATTAGCTGCTTCAGGAGAAATAATACCTTGCGAACTAAAACGGTCATTATTTTCAGACTTCTCAATTTTTTTTGTTAGTTGATAACTTAATGTTGCTGCAATTGCACTTCCTGTTCCTGGGATTGCACCAATGATTGAACCAATCACAGATGATCTTACTATATTAAATTTTGACTTTACGATTTCTTTAAACGCATCATAAACCCCTGATAAACATTGTTTGAAATTCTTATCTAACGATGGAAACTTAAAATCTTTACTTATAATTAAACTTTCAATTATAGTAGGCAAGGCAAACATACCAATCATTACTGGTATAAAGGAGATACCCTGTTGCAAAGCTACAGTATCAAAGTTGTACCTAGGCGTTGCAGTAATTGGATCTAGACCAATGGTTGCAATCATTAAACCAAAGCACATACTAATATATCCTTTCATTACTGACTTTTCTGATAATGCCGAAACTAATGAAAGTCCCAACAAAACAAGTGCGCACTGTTCAACAGCTCCAAATTTAAGAGCAAAATCTGAAAGTTCTGGTGAGATTAAAAAAAGGATAATAAGACCAATTAATGCACCAAACGTACTTGATATCATCGCAAGTCCTAGTGCAAAATCTCCCTTGCCACTTTGAGCCAAGGGATAACCATTTACATTAGTTACAATTGAGGCTGGGTTTCCAGGGATATTAATTAAAATAGCAGGAATTGCTCCACCTGCCATACCACCAACAAACACACCCATAAGCATGCCAAGAGACGAGGCGCTATCTAGATAGAATGAAAAAGGAAGCAAAAGTACAACTCCAATTGTAGTTGTAAGACCAGGTATTGCTGAAACTAAGACACCAAAAGCAACACCAAAAAAAATTAGAGAAATCGTTAAAATATTAAGATTTGAAAATAGTAAATCAATCATTCTACAAACCAGATCTCAGGAAAGCTTAATTTAAATATTTTAACAAAAACCAAATGTACAATGATTATTGTTGATAAAGTGATAATTGTGTTTTTAACTAAAGGTATTTTTAATACAAAATTTAAATAAAACAAAAATAGTCCTAGGACTAAATACATTCCTAGAAAATTAATAAAAAACATTGGAATAAAAATTATTATTAAGAATCCAAGTAAAACTAAATTTTCTTTTACATTAAATCCNTGTCTATTTTTTGTAAAAAAATCTTTAATCGCAAATAAGAAAAAACTTATAGATATTATGATAGGAAAGAGNCCTGCTCCGTAACCCTCTTGCAAAGGTATAGATGGAAACTGTAAAGACAAATAAAAATAAACAACGAAAGTTGTTAATATTAATATCTTTAATAATAATTCTTCGGTAATTTTGAACATAAGATTTAACTAGCCCTATATTTTTAATATAGGGCTAGAAAATTTAACTAACTATTTAATACTAGCCATTGCTTTACGTAATAAAGCGTCTTGTTTGGCCACGTATTTAGGGAATTTATTGTGTGGGATAAAGTTAATTCCAAAACCTTTTTTTAAAGCCGCAGCTTTTAATGCTTTGTCTGTTGCAGCTTTTTTATAGGCATTAGATAATTTCTTTATCACAGCTTTTGGAGTTCCTTTTGGTACAAAAACTCCTCTGAACTGATAAAATCCGAGATCCATTCCTAAAGATTTAAAAGTAGGAACTTTTGGATATGCCGCCATTTTGACTGGTGTCGAAACCGCTAACATTCTAATTTTTCCTGCTCTTACATTAGCCATTAGCTCTGGTGGGTGAACTGAAATTGCATCTACTTCACCTGCGAGTAATGATGGAGTTCTTCTTTTTCCAACAGGAACAAAAACTACTTTTGCACCTTGTTGCTTCATTAAAACAGCACCAGTTGTATAAGTAAAACTTCCTACACCAGCATGACCGATTTTAATTTTTCCAGGATTCTTTTTTGATGCCGCAATTAATTCAGGCAACGTTTTGTATGGTGAATCTGCTCTAACTGCTATTGTTGTTGCATCAACAGTTACACCGCATACAAAATCCCAGTGTTTATAATCGTATGGTAGTTTGCCCAATATTGTTGTTGTTAATATTGATGCAGATAACCAACCAATGTTATATCCGTTATTTTTTTGTTTTCCCACGAAGTCAAAACCTACAGAGCCACCTGCTCCTAAACGGTTTACTACTGAGATTGGTTGTTTAAGAACCTTCTCAGCTGCTTTCGCAGATAATCTTCCAGCTAAGTCAGCAGCACCACCGGCTTTGAAAGTAATTGTTTTTTCAATCGGTTTACTAGGGTACTTTTTGTGACTTCCTGCAAGAGAGTTTGTAGAAACACTAGCAAACAACATTGTGATTGCAGCTAATGCGCCTACGATTTTTTTAGTTAGTTTCATTTTGCCCCCTTTTTTGTTTGGTCTTTACTAACACTTAAAAGATTAACTTACTCTTTTAAGATTTGTTTTTGCTTTCTCAAGAGCCTCACGTCCTTGTTCAGCAATTTTTTCAGCTTCATCTGTAGGATTACGATCCCATTCTTTTGGTATCTTATCCCAGTCTTTGTAAACAGTGAACGGATTTTCTTTTATTCCATGCGGTGGAACNCCAGTAAATCCTCTGTGTTTTAATCCATAAAGGTAATTATTAGAGATACGATCTCTTCTAATTGCCTCAACTTCTTTTGGAAGAATGTCAACTTTAGTCATTCCCTCGTTGTCACCCATTTTACATAGAATATTTCCATCATAATCGGTAACCATTGATCTACCAAAATATGAATACGAATTATCTGCACCAGTATGATTAACAGAAACAACGTAACACATGTTTTCGTAAGCTCTAACTTGATTAGTAATGTCCCAAATATGATCCCAAGGATACATGTATTTTGCAGGCCTTAAGATTACGTTAGCACCTTTCCAAGCTGCCTCTCTACTTGTCTCAGGATAATCCATATCTGAACAAAGCATCATAGCGATTTTTGATCCCTTTGGACCTTTGCAAACATTCATTGACTCTCCAGGTGTCCAAGGTTCTTTTGGGCACCATGGCATCATTTTTCTATATTTCATTGCAACTTCACCATCAGAATTAATTAACACCATAGAATTATATGGCTTTAGTTCTGGATCTGAATTTTTCTCAACTATTGAAACACATAACCAAGTATTAAATTTCTTAGCTATCTCTCCCATTTTTTGAGTAGACTCACCAGGGATTGTTTCTGCTAATTTTAAATGAGTTGCATACGGATCAAAACCAAACCCATGTGTGCTATACTCAGGAAAAACAATTAGATCAACTCCTGGAAAACCATTAGTAGCTCTCGTTGCGTACTCTTCTATTTTTTTAATATTTCTATCTACAGTTTCTCTGGTCGTGGCTGCTTCTGGAGAAAACTGTACCATAACGATACTCATAGCATCTTTGCTAGGATTCATTGCTGGCATAATTATTCCTTTGTTTAAGTTAATTAAATTAAGATGTATTAAAACGTATTAAAAATATTTTGTCAATTTCTTTCTTTTCACTTGACTGCAAAAAATAATGAATATATGAGCTAATTTCATGATTACTGTGTTTGCTAGCTTTTATCCAAACGAAAAAGACGTAGAAAGTGTGAGAAAAATCTTACAAGGTATGGTTGAACCTACTCGCAATGAGGAAGGGAACGTAACTTATGATCTTTATAGTATGGATGATGTGGAAAATGAAGGCACTGAAACTTTTCATTTGTTTGAAATTTACACTGGTAAAGAAGCGCTAGATTTCCATAGGGAAACAGCTCATTACAAAGACTATAGAGCAAACATAGTTAAATATTTAAAAAAACCAATACAAGTAAAGGTACTAAATAAAATAAAATGACAAAATATCCATTAACATTAACACAATACATTGACGGTAAAGTAGACCACGGAAATGGTCAAGAACATGAAATAACCAATCCATTTGACAACAGTTCAATTTGCAAACTTAAATCAGCATCAAAGGAAGAAGTTGATTTTGCTATTGAAAATGCACATGCCACATTTAAAAGTAGCAAGTGGCAGAAAATGCTTGGCAGAGAAAGAGGTGAACTTCTAAGCAATTTAGCGAGAATAGTTAAAAGAGACGTAGAAAAGTTTGCTCATCTGGAGAGTATCGATACCGGTATACCTATTAGAGAAACTAGAATGGAAATTTCAACTTCAGCTTTACACTTTGACTACTTTGCGGGACATGCAGGAAAGATAGAAGGGTCTTTCCAAGACTTAGGAGCTAGATTTAATTATATGATCAGAGAACCATATGGTGTAATCGGACAGATCGTTCCTTGGAATACTCCATTTAAATTAATGGCGAGAGGTTTTGCAGCTGCTTTTGCTTGCGGAAATACAATGGTTATAAAACCATCGATAGTGGCACCTCTGAGTATTTTAGCATTAGCCGAAGCATTAGACGAAGCTGGCTTTCCCAAAGGTTCAGTAAATATAATTACTGGGTCAGGTAGAGTGACTGGAAAACAAATTGTAGAACATAAGCTTATTAAAAAAATTATATTTACTGGAGGTGGCGAAGGTGGATATGAAATTCTTCAACAGACAGCAAGAAATGTTACACCATCAGTTTTAGAGCTAGGCGGCAAAGGACCAATTATTGTAACTGAAAATATTGATTTTGATGAAACTATAGATGGTGTTTTAACTGCAGCTTTTGCTAGAAAGGCAGAAGTTTGCTTTGCAGGAACAAGGTTATTTTTATCTCACCAGATGCATGATAAATTTATTGAAAGGTTAAGCGAGCAAGCGCAAAAAATTCCAATGGGTGATCCATTAGATGAAAAGACTCAGCTCGGACCTTTGATGACTAAAAAAAGAGTCGAAGATATCTCAAAAATTGTAGATCAATCAAAAAATGAAGGAGTAAACATTGTTTGTGGAGGTTTTAAACCAACTGATAAGAATTTATCAAAAGGAAATTTCTATGCCCCAACGATCGCAACCAATATAAGTCATAATTCTCATATGGCCCAAGAAGAAATTTTTGGTCCAGTGTTATCAGTATTTAAATATGATGATCTTGATGATGCAGTAGAAAAATCTAATGACAGTGATTTTGGATTGGCATCGTATGTATGGTCTAATGACATTAGACAAGCTCATGATTTGGCTCATAGAATTGAATCTGGAAATGTATTTATAAATGCTTACGGTTACCAATCAGAAATACCTTTCGGTGGTTACAAAAAAAGCGGTGTAGGTAGAGAGCACGGTTCTGAGGCTATGTTGGAATATACGCAATCAAAGAGTATCACTGTTGGAATGGGTAGATTTCAGTC
>NYVZ01000013.1 GCA_002684895.1 Pelagibacteraceae bacterium | reverse complement strand
AAGTATTTAATAATTTTTTCTCATTATTGAGCGATGTATGGAAGGATGGTATATCAGGAGCAAGCTTTACAGACATTGTAGTTGCACTTACTGTTTTTTTTGTATTTTTACTTCTTAGAAGTGTAGTCTCTAAGTA
This sequence comes from Pelagibacteraceae bacterium, assembly GCA_002684895.1. Classification (GTDB taxonomy): domain Bacteria; phylum Pseudomonadota; class Alphaproteobacteria; order Pelagibacterales; family Pelagibacteraceae; genus HIMB114. The sequence continues at coordinate 42,141 of NYVZ01000013.1, read as the reverse complement.
TATTGTAAAAAAAATTGAATCATTTGTATCAAAAAGCACTAATAATTTTGACAATAGCTTAACAAATTCACTTGAGGGACCTGTAAAATTTTTCCCAATTGTTTTTGGATTTTTTGTTGCTTCTAGCTTTTTAGAATTTGATGGTAAATCGTCTATTTTTATTGATCATTTAAATAGATCACTTGTAACAATTTTAATTTTCTGGTTTATCCATCAGCTGATACAGCCAGCAGCTTTATTAATAAAAAGCATTGAACAAATTTTATCTAGAGATTTATTAAATTGGATAATACGTGCGTTAAAGGTTCTTATTATTATTTTAGGTTTTGCTGCAACGCTAGAAATTTGGGGTATTAAAATTGGNCCNATCATTGCNGGTTTAGGACTNTTTGGTGTNGCAGTTGCTCTTGGTGCTCAGGATTTATTCAAAAATCTTATTTCTGGAATTTTAGTTCTTGTCGAAAAAAGATTTAAAGTTGGTGACTGGATTTTCGTNGATGGTGTTATTGAAGGAANAGTCGAAGATATTGGTTTTCGTTCTACAGTAGTTAGAAANTTTGATAAATCATTNGCNACTATTCCAAATTTTCAGTTTGCAGAAAAAGCAGTNATTAATCAGTCAGAAACTTCTAANCGTAGAATTNANTGGATAATTGGNCTNGAATANAAAACAACATCCCAAAAGTTAGAACAAATTCGAAATGAAATATTTGAATTTATTAAAAANGACGAAGACTTTNTTNTATCNGCTANCACACCTTGCGCAGTAAATTTAAATCAGTTTTCAGCAAGTTCAATAGATATTCTAATTAGATGTTATACCAAAACAAGCAGCTATTANGANTGGTTAAAAGTTAAAGATAAATTTATAATAAANATTAAACAAATNGTTGAGAGTTCAGATGCTTCATTTGCGTTTCCATCNCAGTCAATTTATGTTGAAAAGTTTGAAAAATGAATTCTCTAATAATTTTAATTGATAACATTATCTANCTTTANTCNTTAGTTTTAATAATAAATATTGTTCTATCATGGCTTGCTNCATTTAATGTAATCAATNTGAGCAATAGGTTTGTTTATTCCGTATTAGACGTCACNTTTAAACTTACTGATCCATTGTTAAACCCAATACGTCGTTTTTTACCTAACATTGCTGGATTAGATTTTTCNCCTATTATTTTGTTTTTAATTTTTGGATTTTTAAGAAATTTACTTAGAGAATTTGGACCTAGTTTATTGTGATTATAGATGGAAAAAAAATTGCAGAAGAATTACGTAATAAAATAAAAAGNGATATNGGAGAATTGCCTGGCGANAANAGACCAGGATTAACGGTCATTTTGATTGGGGAACATCCCGCAAGTCAAATATATGTAAGNAATAAAGAAAAGTTTGCCAAAGAAGTGGGAATAAACTCGAGTGTTTTAAAATTTGATGAAAATATTTCCGAAGAGAATTTAAAAAAAGAGATTAAAAAATTAAATGACAATCCNACTGTNCATGGAATTTTGGTTCAACTTCCACTACCAAAACATATTAATCAAAAAGATATAATTCAAACTATAGATCCTGAAAAAGATGTTGATGGTTTCCACCCTAATAATGTTGGAAATTTATCTTCTGGCAANGATGCCATGGTTCCTTGCACACCATTAGGATGCTATTATNTAATNAAGCGAGTAATACCAAATTTAGCAGGTTTAAATGCTGTGGTTATTGGAAGATCGAATATTAACGGAAAACCAATGACTCAACTTTTATTAAAAGAAAATTGCACAGTAACAATAGTTCATTCTAAAACAAAAAATATTAAAGAGATTTGTAAAAATGCGGACCTTTTAATTGCGGCAGTTGGTAAAGCCAAGATGGTTAAAAGTGATTGGGTAAAAGATACAGCAGTAATTATTGATGTAGGAATAAATCGAATAGAAATTGATGGAAAAAATAAAATTGTTGGAGACGTCGATTTTGATAATATTCAAAGAAAGGTCAAAGGTATAAGTCCAGTTCCAGGAGGAGTTGGGCCCATGACTATTGCATGTTTGTTAGAAAATACTTTGAAAGCTTTTAAAACAATTTCNAAAAAGNCTTAGATATTCTATTATAAATCATTTTTGGTAAGATCTATCTTAAGCATTTTACTTTTTCTAAGTTTTAGAACAACAATTGCTACTGCCAACAAAAGAATAGCTCCTGANTCGTAAATTAAAGAGGATGCATCCACATCTTTTTTTTGTAAAATAATTAGTCTTGATAGCGCTGTGATAGCAATAAATAAAGGGTATGTAAGCCTAACAGATTGATTACTCCAATAATTACCAACCATTCCCATAACTTCTAAATAAATGAAAAGTAACAAAAGATCTGCTAATTCAATACTTTGAACATTAGCCATTTTTAAAATTTCAAGACAAAATGCTATCGTAGTTGCAATCAGGACTATTGCTGCGCCAACTAGCTGAGTTATTCTAATTAAATTTTTCATTTATTTTCTTAATAACTTACAGTGTTTTTTAATAAAATTCTCTACATTTTTTTTATTAAAAGTTTTATTTTCTTCAAACGATACTTTTTTTATTGAATAAACAGGGCTGTTTGAAGCTCTAGATATAATTGATACGTTACCCTTGTATAATTTCACTTTTATTTTACCTTTGATCTTACTTTTTTTCCTATCAATGATTTTCTGTATTTTTAATCTTTCTTTTGAGAACCAGTATCCATTGTAAATAAGNTCCGAGTATCGCGGCATAAGTTCATCNTTTTTATGCATTGTTTGTTTATCTAATGTCACNGACTGAATTGCTCGATTAGCAAACAATAANACNGTACCTCCTGGNGTTTCATAAACTCCACGAGATTTTATTCCAATAAATCTGTTTTCAACAAGATCTGCTCTGCCTATACCATTTTTACCAGCAATATCATTTAATTTACTAAGTAGTTTAGCTGGTGAAAGTTTTTTGTTGTTTAGGCTGATTGGATCACCGTTTCTATATTCTAAAGTTATATAGACTGGTTTATTGGGGGCTTTCTCTGGAGAAACAGATCTTTGAAATATATATTCTGGAGCTTCCTTTTTTGGATCTTCTAAAATTTTCCCCTCAGTAGATGTGTGAAGCAAATTATCATCGACTGAAAAAGGTGGAGCTCCTTTTTTATCTTTAGGAATAATAATTCCATTTTTTTTTGCATATTGAATTAGAGAATTTCTTGAATTTAGTTTCCATTCTCTCCATGGAGCAATGACTTTAATTTTCGGANCAAAATAATAATAACCAAGTTCAAATCTTACTTGGTCATTGCCTTTTCCTGTCGCGCCATGAGAAACAGCTTTAGCACCAAATTTTTTTGCAATTTCAATNTGTCTTTTAGCAATTAAGGGTCTTGCAATAGATGTTCCAAGTAAATAAATTCCCTCGTAAATAGCATTACCCCTAATCATTGGAAATACATAATCCTTTACAAACGTTTCCTTTAAATCTTCAATAATAATCTTTTTTACGCCAAGCCTCTTTGCATTTGAGTAAATTGCTTTCCTATCAATTTTTTGACCTAAATCTGATGTATAACAAATTACTTCAGCATTATATTTATCTTGAAGCCATTTTAAAATTACCGAGGTATCAAGGCCTCCTGAATAGGCTAGAACGACTTTTATTTTTTTTTTCATTTATTATTTTTTACAATTTTTTTTTGCAGAATTGTAAGCGTCTGTGAAACCCATGAGTGAGTATGTATCTCTTGTTTTATTGCCTCTTGATGATTTACCAATAACATGTGCTTTATTAGCTTTTTTCATAGCTCTAATCATTTTTAATTCATCATCTAGCCCCGTCATCCAAGCGAATTTACCTTTCGTCTCAAATTTAAACTGTGCGTTTCCAACATTTACATTTGCNTTNCTCTTNTTGCTGAATGGATATCCATTTGTTANACTGATTTCATTAGATACACCGTCACTCGGTCTGAATGTGACAAAAATCCTGGCTTCTGCTCGATTTAAACTTTTAGGCGACATTCTTGTTGGCATTGAAACAGCAAAACAAACTTTACTTTTACCCTCGACAATAAATTGACTTTCCCACATTTTATATTTTTTTTCTATTTTAATTTGAGCATTTGCATAGCTGCAAGTAAAAATTAAAAAAGTAAAGATAGAAAATATTTTTTTTATGGACATGGATTTGAATATTTTAATTGTATTTCATTTATAGCCGTAATCGTCTCGGCATCAAGTTTGATTTTATGACTTTCAAGGTTTTTTTTTAATTGATTGATATTTGTTGCTCCAATTATAACAGAAGTAACAAAAGGTTGTATTTCGCAAAATTTAATTGCCATTTGACATACATCCAAATTGGCTTTTTTTGAAATTTTTACATATTCTTTGATTGCAGGTTCGGCATTTTCCGTTCTGTACCTCGGGTATCTATCTCCAAAAAGTTTTAACCTCGAACCTTCTGGTAACTTACCATCCAAATATTTTCCACTGAGTGTCCCGCTTGCCAAAGGTGAATATGCAAGCAGACCGACATTTTCTCTAATCGAAACTTCTGACAGTCCAACTTCAAAACTTCGATTTAATAAGTTATAAGGATTTTGTATTGAAACAACTTTTTCTAAATTTTTCATTTCTGCAGTTTTAACGAACTCACAAGTTCCCCAAGCTGTCTCATTCGAAATACCAAATGACCTAATCTTTCCATCTTTAACAAAGCTTGTTAAGCAATCTAATGTTTCTAAAATTGGAATTACATCATCAATTTCTTTATGACGATATTCTAAACCTGAGAAAACGTTTAGTGGCCGATCAGGCCANTGCAGTTGATATAAATCTATATAGTCTGTATTAAGATTTTTTAACGATCGTTCTAACGCAAATTTAATTTGTTTTTTATTTAATCTAGTTTCATCAACACCATCTCTAAACCAATTCATTTTAGATCTGCCAACAATTTTATCTGCAATGATGATTTTACTTCTATTATTTTTAGACTTAACCCATCTTGATATGATTCGACTAGTTTCCCCTTGAGTTTTTTCGCTAGGTGGNACTGGGTAAAGTTCGGCAGTATCAAAAAAATTNACCCCGTAGTCAAAAGCCATATCCATTTGCTCAAATGCCTCTTTTTCAGTATTTTGCTCCCCCCAAGTCATTGTCCCTAAGCAAATTGTACTTACTTTTATATTAGAGTGACCTAAATTTTTATAAATCATAAAAAATGTTTACCCCATGATCGAACAATTATAAATAAAAATTCTAATGTCTGAACAAATTATTATTTTAATACAAATTATTCTTATAGACCTGGTTTTAGCTGCTGACAATGCAATTATAATTGGAATGCTAGCATCAAAGTTTAATCCCAAAGTACGAAAAAAAATATTTTTTTGGGGAATATCAGTCGCCGTTATACTGAGAATAATATTTACATTTTTAACAGCTTACTTACTTCAAATTAAAGGCCTTAAGTTATTTGGGGGACTCGTTTTATTATGGGTCGTTTATAAACTTTANAAAGATGTAATAAAAAAAACTGATGAGAAAAAAATTAATTTTAATCCAAGGAACCAGGGTTTAATAAGCGCAGTGTTTACCATCGCATTAGCAGACATTAGTTTAAGCCTTGATAATGTACTTGGTGTAGCGGGGGCNGCAAAACAACATTATGACCTTTTGGTATTTGGGTTAATTTTATCAATAATTATTATGGCAACAATGGCGAATGCTGTATCAAAAATGATTACAAAATTTNCTTGGATTGCATGGCTNGGATTATTTGCAATTCTATATGTCGCACTAGAATTGATTTATTCTGATCTAAAAATATTGATTTAATTAACTTTTATGGATCTTGAAATTTCGGTGAAAATTTACAATATATATGTATAATAAATAAAAAAAATTAAAGGAGATTATGAATTTAAAAGATAGAATAGCAAAAGTTCAATCGACATCAGCAGTAGCTGGGGAAAGTATTGATCAGGGATTAAGAAGTTATATGCTTAAAGTTTACAACTTTATGGCATCCGGAGTTTTATTAACNGGATTTGTTTCTCTGTTTTTATTTAAATTTTCAGGAGGTGATGCAATTCAAGTTTCACAAGCGGGCATTACAGGAACAAATGCTCTGGGAGATTTGTTATTTAAATCTGGTTTCGCGTGGGTTGTCGCTTTAGCGCCTCTAGGAATTGTATTTTACATGAGTTTTGGGATTAACAAAATGAGTGCGGCAAAAGCTCAAACTGTTTTTTGGATTTTTGCAGCATTAATGGGAGCTTCTTTAGCTTCAATTTTTGTAATGTACACAGGAGCAAGTATCGCAAGAGTATTTTTCATTACTGCTGGAACATTTGGAGCAATGAGCTTATATGGCTATACAACAAAAAAAGATCTTACAGGATGGGGATCTTTTTTATTAATGGGGTTAATTGGAATATTAATTGCTTCATTAGTAAATATATTTTTAAAATCGCCGGCGGTTTATTTTATAGTTTCAGTGTTAGGTGTTTTAATTTTTGTTGGTTTAACAGCGTACGATACACAAAAAATTAAAAATATGTATTTTGAGAGTGACTCTACAGAAGTTTCTTCAAAGAAAGCTGTGATGGGCGCACTAACATTATACTTAGACTTTATTAATCTTTTTATAATGTTGTTAAGACTTTTTGGTCAAAGACGATAATTAAATTTTATAACCCTAGTCTGATATTTTTGGACTAGGGTTTTTTATTAGAACATTTTTTTGAACAATATCTNACCAACTCCCAATTCTTTTCCCATTTTTTTCTCCAAGCAAACTCTCTCCCACAAGTTCTACAGNTTTTTTTAGGTAGAAACTGTTTCTTTATCACTTAATTAGACGTAGATTTTTTTTATGNAGTAAAGAAATAATGTATCTTAATTCACTTGAGTATTTTACAATTTTTCCATGCTGATCTTTAAGACAATATTTTTGTCCAAACTTACTTTTTAAATTTTTAATAATTTGGAATAATGGTTTTTCTGTTGCTTTTCTATAAATATCGAAACCTACTATATTTTTGCTTATAAAAATTGCATAGTCTTTCCATTCGCCTTTAGCAACCATAGACCCATAAATGTTAAGAATTTCTCCTAATTCTTTTTTATTAAAAAAAATTTCTTCTTTATAATTTTTATTTTTAATTACATTAAACATCTTTTTTATACTTATTTATTAAATTGATTTGAAACATAGTAAAAATTAATGTTATTGGTATAATTCCAAAAACTTTGAACTTTACCCAAAAATCTTCTGATTGCGTTCTCCAAACTAATTCATTTAATATTGCCAAGAAAATAAAAAATAGTGTCCAACGTTGATTAAGGATTTCCCAACCTTGATCTTCTAATTTTATTGATGTTTCTAACAAAGACTTTAACAAGTTTTTTTTAAGAAAAAAATTACCAATAAACAATATCCCTGCAAATAAAATATTTACAATAGTTGGTTTCATATAAAAAAAAATTTTATCATCNAAATACAAAGTTAATCCGCCAAAAACTGCAACCAATGCTGCACCTATTATTGGAATCTTAGGTATTTTTTTTTCTAAAAAATATAAAATTNCTGTTGCTATAAGTGTTGCTATAATCAGCGGAAGAATAGCCTCATTCATTCCATATTTTTTATAGAAATAAAAAAAAATTAATAAAGGGCCAAAGTCTGCTATAAATTTAATAAAAGATTTGTTCATGTATAAAAAAATATTAATATTATTTATTATCGTATTTTTTCAGAGTTCTTGTTCATATTCAAGAGAATTTAACTATGAAGTTTATAGTTTAAATTTAAATTTTCTAAATATTAAATTTAATACTAGTGAAAACAAACTATATTCAATTATTAATAGCAAAGGATTAGCTGGTTATTTTATAAAATCCCAAAGTATTATCCAAACAACTCTAAATAACCAAAACAATACCCTAAATTATTATTTTAATTCCCAAAGTAAAAAAAAAAATAAAACTTACAATTATAAAAAGACTAATAATGTAATTAACTTTGAAAATATAAGATTAAATAAAGGAAAAAATTTTAAAAAAATTATTGATACAGATCTATTAAATACCTACGACCCATTAAGCGCAGTAGAACTAATTTTATATAGTAATAGCCTAGATTCAAAATGTAAGAATAGTAAAAAAATTTATGATGGAGACGATGTGTATAGTATTTTTCTTACTCAAAAAAAAAATAATTATTCGATTATCAAATTTAAAGATAAAAAATACAAAATCAGTTTTTCTTGTCGTTTAAATTATAAAGCGATATCGGGACATAAATTTAAAAGAGAGGAAAAATTAAACTCTATGTATTTGGACATATATTTTTCTAAAATTTCTAATAATATNNTNCCTGTGTATTTTGAAACTAATGCTAAATTAGTTCCNTTAAAAATGTATTTATCAACAATTTTAACCCCTTGATTTATATNTAAGGATCATTAACTATTACTTAATAAATGAAAAATGAAAATCCAAAAAAAGCTAAATTTTCAATAGGAGAAGTTGTAAGACATCGACTATTCGAATTTAGAGGAATTATTTATGATGTAGACTTTGAATTCAATAATTCAGAGGAATGGTATCAATCTATACCAAAAGATGTGAGACCGAAAAAAGATCAACCTTTTTATCATATTCTTGCAGAAAACGATGAAATTACCTACGAGGCTTACGTTTCTGAGCAAAATTTAGTACTTGATGATAGAAATGAACCAGTTAGTCATCCGCTTGTAAACGAAATATTTCACGGACAGGGCAAAGACGGTCTTTATTTAAGGTCTACAAATTAGTTTTCGCCTAAATTAAAACACTTTTTACTCAGCAATAAGACAATTTTTAAGTCTATTTAATTAATCATAGTCCAGTTTGAAGTTTATCCCATTCTCCCTCTTCAAACTGGACAGACTAACACATACCAAAATTGAAATTTTCAACTAATTTCTGTTAAATGTTAGATTATTTAAGTACAAAAAATTTTAAGCATGTTCACGATCACTATCTTTTCTGGATAAAAATTTTTTTTCTTACATTGGTTATATTTGGTTTAATTACATCTTTATTTGTTTCACCAGCTGATTATCTGCAAGGCGATACTGTAAGGATCATGTATGTTCATGTTCCTGCATCGTGGTTAGCTTTGCAAATTTTTGCAGTAATGAGCATTTGTAGTTTTATTACTTTGATTTTTAAAACAAGAGTATTCACTTTAATTGCTAAAAGTGTAGCGCCAATTGGCTTTACCTTTTCTTTAATTTCACTTTTTACAGGCTCTATATGGGGTCAACCTACTTGGGGAACTTTCTGGACCTGGGATGCAAGATTAACATCTATGTTAGTTTTAGTAATATTTTATATTATTTATATAATTATTTGGAAAATTATTCCAAAATTTAACTTAGCTGAAAAATTAACATCGATAGTATCACTCATTGGGTTAGCAAATTTACCAATAATAAAGTTTTCTGTTGAATGGTGGAATACCCTTCATCAACCATCAACAATAAAGCTGACAGAAAGTTCTACAATACATTCAACGATGCTCACACCATTATTAATAATGTTTTTTGCTTTTCTAATTTTTTCAATAATAATTTTTCTAATCAGATTTAAATTAGAGAGTTTAAATTTAAAAATTAATTCAAATAGATGAACAGTAACGTCAANAAGAGGTTGTATTTTTTTTTAGTATCAATTATTACAACTCTTGTTATTGGAAAATTTGTTTTTGATTCATTAAAAATTAATTCCGTATATTTTTTTTCCCCAACAGATTTAAAAAATATAAATGAAATTCCAAATGGATTAATACGTGTGGGGGGTATGATTAAAATTAAGTCTTTAAGCAAAAAGGGTAATCAATACTCATTTATAGTCACTGATTTTAAAAACGAGATTATGGTAAATTATACTGGCATAAAACCAAATTTATTTGAGGAGGGACAGGGAGCAGTCGTTGAAGGTAAGCTTAATACTAGGACTAATTTAGTTGCCACAAAAATTTTAGCTAAACATGANGAAAACTACATGCCCAAAGAAGTTGCAGACGCTTTAAAAAAAACAGGNAATTGGAAAAAAAATTATGGCAAGTAATGTTGCAAATATAATATTAATTTTAAGTATTTTTTTTTCATTTTTAAGTAATTTATCATTCTTAAAAAAAAAAATTCAATTATCCATTCGATTATTTAATTTTTCANCATTTTTAGTAATAATTTCTTTTTTACTANTGATATTTTATTTTTCTTCATCAAACTTTAGTATTTCAGCTGTTTATGAAAATTCCCACACTTTAAAACCTTTTTTCTATAAACTCTCAGGTACTTGGGGTAATCATGAGGGAAGTTTATTGCTATTTATCTTAATAGTAGGAGTATACGGGACTTTATTTTCATATATTTATAATGGGAATATAAAATTNAAATCCTGGGTAATTTTTTTTCAAAATAATATTTATTTGATTTTCTTAATTTTCTTAATCGTGAAATCTAACCCCTTTGATTTGATTGTTCCAACACCAAATGAAGGACTTGGTTTAAATCCCATTTTGCAAGATCCTTTACTAGTTGTTCATCCTCCATTTTTATATTTAGGATATGTCGGGTTTTCTTTAACTTTAAGTCTAGTTTTGGCCGCTATAATCACTAAACAACTTGATAGCACATGGGCTAAAATTTCTTGGCCATGGGTCGTTTTATCATGGGTATTTTTAACGATTGGAATAAGCCTAGGATCTATTTGGGCTTACTATGAATTAGGTTGGGGTGGATATTGGTTTTGGGATCCTGTCGAAAATGCATCTTTGATGCCTTGGCTTGCTAGTACNGCACTAATTCATTCTTTACTTGTTTTAAAAATAAAAAACAAAATGCAAAATTGGACTGCCTTATTAGCTATTATGACCTTCTCTTTGAGTTTATTGGGAACTTTCCTAGTAAGATCTGGCATATTAAATTCTGTACATGCATTTGCAAATGATCCAGATAGAGGCATATTTATATTGGTAATCATATTTTTCATTACTACTGCATCTCTATTCATTTATATATTTTGCTTATCAAATACGTCAAATAATAAAATTTCTTTTTTTTTCAAAAGAGAATTTTTTAAATATTAATAATTTGTTTCTACTTTTTTTTCTTTTTATAATTCTACTTGGTACTATCTATCCNATAATTTTCTCTGCTTTTGGTGAAACAATATCAATTGGTCCGGATTACTATAATACTATTTTAGCTCCTTTTATTTTTATATTTTTGATTGCGATGACTATTGGTCCAATTTTGAAATGGTCTCGAAATATAGGATTAAAAGACATATATTTTTTATGTGTTATTTTTTTTACAGCATTGATAATCTCTTTTTTAATTATTTTTTTTACTAAACGTAATGAATTAATATTATATTTGGGGCTAGCCTCTTCTCTAGTTTTGATATTGACCATTTTATTCGAGATTTATAAAATTAGGTATAAAATAAACACTATCAATTTTTCAAGACTATGTTCACATTTGGGAGTTGGCGTTTTTATTTTATCTGTATTTTTGAATTCGTATTTTTCAAAAACTAAAGATTTTGAAATACAGACTGGAGAAATAAAACAATTTGATAATCTTTCTTTAAATTTAGCTAACACAAATATATATAAAATTAATAATTATCTTGAAATGAAGACTGATTTCGAAATTGTNGATGGTGATAAAATATTTACACTTAAACCATCAATAAGAAGATATTTTCAACCAAATCAGATTACGTCAGAGACAAGTATTAAACCAACATTATTATCAAATCATTATTTGGTAATTAATTTTCCAGATTTAAATAGCAAAGTTATTGGAGCAAGATATTACTACAATTTTTTTATACATGGAATCTGGTTTGGATTATTATTAATTATTTTTGGAGGAATTTTAAGTGTATTTAAAAAAAGAATTTAAAATATTTATTTTATTAATCTTTTTTGGACTTCTATTTTTTCTTTTTTATTATTCACTGTATAAAACTAAAGATTTTGAGCCCAAAGTTATGATTGGAAAGCAATTCCCAAATCTTACTGAAGAAAGTTTATTTAATAATGAAACTTTAAATATCAGGCAAATTTCTGATAATGATTTATTTGTTGTGAATATTTTTGCATCTTGGTGTGCGCCCTGTAAAGTAGAGCATCCATTTTTAATGAAGTTAAAAAATAAAAATATTTTAATTATTGGTATTAATTATAAAGATACAAAGGACAATGCTAAGAAATTTTTAAGAAAATTTAAAAACCCTTATCAAGAAGTTTTATTGGATTATAAAGGTGAGCTATCTATTAATCTAGGTGCATATGGAGTACCAGAAACATATTTAATAGATAAAAATTTTAAAATCATTGATAAACAGATTGGACCAATTAATAATGATTTTGTGGANAAAGTATTGAATTTAAGATGAAATATTTTTTAGTATTTTATTTCATTTTAATAAATATTGCAGGTGCAAATGAAGTTGAAACAAGAACAGCAACTATTTCAAAAAATCTTCGTTGTCTAGTTTGTGATGGACAATCAGTTTATGAATCTAACTCAGATTTTGCTNGAGACATAAAGAATTACGTAAAAAAAGAAATAGTGAAAAATAGAACAGACAAAGAAATATACGACTTCTTAATATCTAAGTATGGCGACTCTATTATTTTTAATCCATTACTCACTTTAAAAAATATTATGTTATGGCTTGCACCAGCTATATTTTTTATAATAGGTATATTTATTATTGCGAGGAGATTAAATGTTACGAAGTAACTGTTGCCACAAATTTATTATAAAAAAAGTTGATCTAGAGCAGAAAAAAAGAAAAGTCTGTAATAGATGTGGTTTTGTAGATTATAAAAACCCTAAAATCGTAACAGGTTCACTGGTGATTAAAAATAAAAAAATCNTGTTATGTAAAAGAGCGATATCCCCCAGTTATGGTAAATGGACGTTTCCATCAGGTTACTTAGACGAAAGTGAAACACCAGAAGAGGGAGCAATTAGAGAAGCCAAGGAAGAAGTTAACATAAAAATTAAACTTCAAAAGTTATTAATCGTATTTACAGCTAGAAAAAAAAATTTAATTCAATTTGTATTTTTAGCTAAGCATTTAAATAAAACTTTTAAACCAGGTATTGAGACTTTAGAAGCAAGATACTTCGATTACAAAGAAATTCCATGGAAAACACTTGCTTTCCCAAGTGTATCATTTGTACTAAAAAGAGTTAACAAACTACCGAAACATTTACCAATTTTTCACTCATTTAATAAAGATTAACTCTTTAAAATATTAAATTATTGATATAATTAGTTCTTTATGAAAAAAATTGTACTAGNTTTTATAATAAGTTGTTTAGCTTCCTCATCTTATGCTCNAGGTCTAGCTATGTCATCTGGTATCTTAGATTATAGCGATGGGGAAAAAAGATCTGGATTTGTAGAAGCAACGTACACTTTTAAAAATGCTGACGACAAAAATTTTTTTGGAAAATTTACTCCTATTACTGGTGCAATGATAACACAAGAAAACGCAGTTATGGTATACTCAGGTTTTCAAGGTAATTTTTCAATTGGAAATTTTATTATTAGTCCAAGTTTTTCACCAGGCTACTATGAAAGTGGGAAAGGAAAAGATTTGGGGTCATATTTAGAATTTAAGACACAAATCAATTTAGGCTGGAACTTTGGAAATAGTTCTAATGCCGGTTTATCTTATAGCCATATATCAAATGGAGATGTAGGATTAAGAAATCCTGGCGCTAATAATATTGCATTTACTTTTTTCAGACAGTACTAACTTCGAAAAATTTAGTTAGCTNAGACTAATAAATTATATGTTTTTCTTAGATTTTTTGAAAAAATTATTATTACCTGTTTTTTATTATATTAATAAGCTTATTAAAGATTAAACTACATAACGATAAATGAAAATTGCAGATAACTACTTTAGATTAGGAACTGAAAACGCTTTCGTAATTTTATCAAAGGCTAAAAAATTAGAAAGTGAAGGAAAAGAAATTATAAATTTAGGTATTGGACANCCAGATTTCCCAACCCCCAAACACATTGTGGAGTCTGCAAAAAAAGCATTAGATGAAGGTTATCACGGATACACTCCAGCAAATGGAACATTGGAATTGAGAGAGGGTGTTAGTAGACATATAAAAAAAATGTATGGNGCAGAAGTTCACTCTGATAGAGTGTTTATTGCTCCAGGTGGTAAACCATCAATATTCTTTGCCATCATGATGTTTGGACAACCAGGTGCTGAAATTATTTATCCTGAACCAGGTTTTCCGATCTATGAGTCAGTAATTAATTATAGTGGAGCAAAAGCTGTTCCAATGTATCTTTCAGAAAAAAAAAACTTTTCATTCAATGCGGATGAAGTCTTAGATTTGATAAATGAAAAAACAAGACTACTAATTATCAATAATCCTCAAAATCCAACCGGTGGGTTGATTAATAAAAGTGAGATCAATAAATTAGTAGATGGATTAAAAAAATTTCCTAACGTTGTAATATTCAGTGATGAAATCTATTCTAGGCAAATTTACGATGGCAAAAGTATGCCATCTTTTTTTTATTATCCAGAGTTATATAATCGGCTAATAGTAATGGACGGATGGAGTAAAACATATGCAATGACAGGTTGGCGACTTGGTTGGAGCGTCTGGCCGAAAGGTTTAATTGAAAATGTAACTAAAATGGCGATCAATAGCTATTCATGTGTTTCGTCTGCTAATCAAGTTGCTGCTTTAGCTGCTCTCGAGGGTCCTCATGAATTTTTAGATGATATGATGAAAAAATTTGATAAGAGAAGGAACCTGATTGTCGACAGCCTAAATAGTTTACCGGGTATTAAATGCAATAAACCTGGAGGAGCGTTTTATGTTTTCCCAAATATTAGCGAAACCGGCATGACTGGCGAGGCTTTTTCAGAAAAGTGTTTATTTGACGCTGGTGTGGCCATAGTTCCAGGTACTAGTTTTGGCCAATCTTGCTCAGATTTTGCAAGATTTAGTTTTGCAAATTCGTACGAAAATATTGAAAAAGCATTGGAGAAAATTAAAAAAATTCTCTAATATGTAGTTTATGCCGTTAACTTTACCAGAACCAGACATTAGTGTAATTAAAAATAAAAGACAAATTGTTAATGATATCAAAAATATTACTGCCAACATAATTCATTCCGATGATGAAATAAAACCATATGAAACAGATGGCCTTTCAGTTTACAGGCAAAAACCAATTGCAGTAATTTTACCAGAAACAACAAAGGAAGTTTCTAAAATACTAAAATATTGCTACGAGAATAAAATAAAAGTTGTGCCCAGAGGTGCTGGAACAGGATTGTCAGGTGGCTCTATACCTCTGGCAGATTGTGTTTTGCTTGGCATGGGCAAGTTTAATAAAATTCTAGAGACAGATTTTGATAACCGCTGTGTAGTTGCTCAGCCATGTGTGACTAATTTGGCAATTACAGATTCTGTACAGCATAAGAATTATTATTATGCCCCAGATCCTTCGAGTCAATTGGCTTGCTCTATCGGTGGTAATGTTGCCGAGAATTCTGGAGGTGTACATTCTTTGAAATATGGAACTACTACTAATAATTTAATGGGAGCAGAAATAGTTTTAATGGATGGTACGGTTTTAAAACTTGGGGGAAAACATTTAGATTCTGAAGGCTATGACATGCTTGGTTTAATCACTGGTTCAGAAGGTCTATTAGGAGTTGTTACAGAAGTTACAGTTAGAATTTTAAAAAAACCAGAGTCAGTAAGGGCTGTGCTTATCGGTTTTCAAAGTATAGAGGACTCAGGTAATTGTGTTGCTGATATAATTGCCAAAGGCATTGTTCCAGCAGGGATGGAAATAATGGATAAGCCATTAATTATTGCAACAGACAACTATGCAAAAGCTGGCTACCCAAGAGATGTTGAAGCTTTATTAATTGTTGAACTTGACGGTACCACAAGTGAAGTTGATACTTTAATTAATAAAGTTTTGGATATAGCAACGATGAATAAGGCTTCGTACAATCGCGCAAGTAATAGTGATGAAGAAAGATTAAGATTTTGGAAAGGACGTAAAGCTGCCTTTACTGCATGTGGAGTTTTATCACCAGATTATATTTGTATGGACGGTTCAATACCTAGAAATAAATTAGCAAATGTTTTGGGATATATAAATAAGCTTTCAAAAAAATATCAGCTCGATGTTGCAAATTGTTTTCATGCAGGTGATGGAAATTTGCACCCTTTGATTATGTTTGACTCCAATGATCCGGTTGAAATGAAGAAAGCTGAAGATTTCGGAGCAGATATTTTAAAATATTGTGTAAAAGTTGGAGGGGTTTTATCAGGAGAACATGGAATTGGTGTGGAAAAAAGAGAATTGATGTGTGAAATGTTTAACGATAACGACATTCAACAACAATTAAATATTAAAAATGCATTTGATAAAAAAAATCTTTTAAACCCAGGTAAAGTTTTTCCTATATTGCATCGTTGTGCAGAAGGTGGCAGGATGCATATACACAAAGGTAAAGATAAGTTTCCTGACCTACCAAGGTTTTAATGTCTGGACTTTTTTCTGCTAAGTCTGAGCAAGAAGTGTCTGACTTTATTTTTGAAAGTTATAATAATAATAATCCATTAGAATTAGTTGGCTATAACTCAAAAAAAATAGGAAGAATTATTCAAGCATCACAGACTTTGAGCATGGAGTCAATGTCTGGGATTTTAGAGTATTTTCCTGAAGAACTTTATATTAAAGTTTTACCAGGAACATCAATAAATGAAATTGAGTCTGCGCTTAAAGAAAAAAACCAATTTTTGGGATTTGAGCCCAATGATTTAGGATATATATACTCTGGCAAGTCAAACCCGGGATCTGTTGGTGGAGTAGTTGCATGTAATTTGTCTGGGCCAGGTAGATTTAAAAATGGCGCTTTGAGAGATCATATTCTTGGATTCAAAGCTGTTAATGGTTCAGGTGCAAAAATAAAATCTGGTGGCACAGTTGTAAAAAATGTTACAGGTTATGATTTAAGTAAAGTTATAAGTGGATCTTATGGAACCCTGTGTGCTGTTACAGAAATTAATTTAAAAGTGACTCCAATACCTGAACATGAAGAAACTTTTTTGATAAATAATATTAGTCACATAGAAGCGTTAGAGATTTTTCAAATAGCGCTAGACTCGTCCCTAGAAATATCCGGAGCATGCTTTTTTCCGCATGAGAACGTTTCATTCTTTACTTTGAATGATGTTAAAAAAGATTCATCAGCATTAGGATTGAGAGTACAGGGTCCCAAGTCTTCAGTAGCTGAAAGAATGCAAAGTTTAAAAAAAATTTTTAAAAATAGATCCACCATAATATTAGACATGTATCAAACATCAATCTTTTGGAGAGAAATCAAAAATTTAGAGGGCTATGCAAATACGAGCGAATATATTTGTAAAATATCTTTACCAATTACAAANATGAGAAATTTTTTAAATTATTTTGAAAATATAGATTACAAATATTTTCTTGATTGGGGTGGAAATATTGCTTGGTGTTTATTATCAAGCCCTAAGGACATTGATCACATGAGAATATTTTGCCTTAAGCATGATGGGCATTTAACTGTGTTAAGAGCTGATGATAATTTTAGAAAAAGCGATGATTTTTTAACTAACTCAGATCCTCAGTTAAGAATGTTATCTAAAAAGTTAAAAGAAAGTTTTGACCCCAAAGGTATACTAAACTCAAATAAAATGTATGCAGGTATATAATGCAAACAAATTTTAAAAAAAATCAGCTTTTAGACCCTGAAATAGAAAATTCAGAAAAAATATTTAGAAAATGTGTGCATTGTGGAATGTGTAATGCAACTTGTCCAACTTACAAAATATTGGGTGATGAATTGGATGGCCCGAGGGGAAGAATATATATGATTAAAGATATGTTAGAAAATAACAAGCCAGCGAGTAAAAAAATTGTGAAACACATTGATAGATGCTTGTCTTGTTATGCTTGTTTGACATCTTGTCCGTCTGGTGTTGACTACATGCATCTTATTGATCATGGCAGGAATCATATAGAAAGAACTTATAATAGACCTATTTTTGAAAGACTTCTTAGAGCAATGCTGGCGTATGTTTTGCCAAAACCAAAATTATTTAAATTTTTGTCTAAAATTGTTTCTTTCACAAAACCATTACATTTTTTATTGCCAAAAAAAATTAAACAAATTATCTCCTATATACCTAAAAATTTTTCGTCTTCACAATTTCCTAACAATTTAGTTTTTAAGCCAAGCAAGAAGTCTATTTCTAAAGTTGCATTGTTAACAGGCTGTGTACAAAAAGCTATATCACCGAATATAAACGATGCTTCAATAAATGTACTTCTACGACATGGTATAGAGGTTCATATTTTAAAAGAAGTAAAATGCTGTGGGTCTTTAACTCATCATTTAGGTAAAGAAAATATTTCTCATAAATATTTTATCGAAAATATTAATGCTTGGTACAGTTTATATGAAAAACATAAAATTGATGCAATTTTAGTTAATACTTCTGGATGTGGCACAACTATTAAAGACTATGGCTTTATTTTCAAAAACCACCCAGATAAACTTTTAAGAAAAAAAGCCAAATTAGTGAGTGATATTGCACTTGATATTACTGAATACTTGGAGGAGTCTATTAAATTAGATTTTACAAGATCAAATCATACCAAACGTTACAACATTGCTTATCACTCTGCATGTTCAATGCAACATGGTCAAAAAGTACACAATCAACCAATTGAACTATTAAAAAAAACTGGAAATAATATTTTAGAGGTGCCAGATGGACATTTGTGTTGTGGTTCTGCAGGAACATATAATTTGCTACAGGATGAGTTAGCCTCTGAATTACTTAAGAGAAAATGTGAGAATATCAAAAAGGTTAAACCTGATATAATAGCTGCTGGCAATATTGGATGTATTAATCAAATAGCNAATGGAATTGAGATACCAATAGTTCACACTATAGAATTAATAGATTGGTTTACTGGAGGTAAAAAACCTTCAGGATTAAATAGACTATGAAAAAAATTCTAGTCACGAGAAAATTAATAAAAGATAATTCTATAAGAATAAAAAAAATATTTGACGTTAGACTTAATGATGATGACCGATTGTTTTCATCAGAGGAATTATTAAGGGACTCCAAGGGATGCGACGGTATTCTAACCTTCACGACTACGTCNCTTAATAAGGAATTAATTATGTCGTTATCAAATAGTGTTAAAATCATATCCAATTATGCGGTAGGATTTGGAAATATTGATATCGATGCTGCAAATAAAAGAGGAATAATTGTTACAAATACTCCAGACGTTTTGACTGATGCAACAGCAGATATTTCCATTTTATTATTACTTGGTGCATCACGTAGAGCGTTTGAGGGACGTAAAGCCGCTGAAACTCAAAATTGGAAATGGTCATCTGATTATCTAATCGGTAAGCAGATGACTGGAAAAAAATTAGGAATTTTAGGAATGGGAAGAATTGGTAGAGCTGTCGCCAAAAGAGCAAGAGGATTTGATATGGAGATACATTATCACAATAGAACGCGTTTAAGTCCAGACCTAGAATGTGGAGCAATTTATCATGAGGATATTAATGATTTATTTAAAAATAGTGAATTTTTGTCAATAAATTGTCCAGGCTCAAAATCTACAGAAAATTTAATTAATGAAAAAACTTTAAAAAAATTTCCAGATGGCGTTGTCATTGCTAATGCTGCAAGAGGTGAAGTAATTGATGATGAGGCTATGATTAAGGCAATGAAAAATGGTAAAGTTTTTGCTTTGGGATTAGATGTTTACCGTGGTGAACCTAAAATTAACGAAAAATACCTAGAGTTAAACAATTTATTTTTATTACCACACTTAGGTAGTGCTACAATTAAAACAAGGTTATCGATGGGGAATAGAGCAATAGATAATTTAGACAATTTTCTTAATAAAAATATAAACCCTATGGATCGTGTAAATTAGTTTTTTACAATTATTCGATGAAAATGTTTAAGATTATTATTTTTTTAAGTTTAGCTTCATACTTTTCTATATCGATGTTTATGTATATTTTTCAAAGAACATTCATGTACCATCCTAATGTAAAAAATACAGATTTAACACCCATTCAATTTAATTATAAAGAAGTTATTATTAATTCTGAAAATGATATCAAACTTAAATCTTGGTTTGCTTATGAAAATCCTAATAATAAAACTATATTATTTTTTCATGGTAACGCAGGGGAGTTGGGAGCAAGAGTTTATAAATTAAATAAATTTCATGATCTGGATTTAAATTTTCTTATCATTTCTTGGCGCGGTTTTAGTGGGAATAAAGGCAAGCCAACAGAGCAAGGTTTATACAAAGACGCTAAAAATGCAGTTGCATGGCTTGAAGGCAAAGGAATTAAAAAAAAAGATATAATTTTATATGGAGAATCATTGGGAACAGGTGTTGCGGTGGAACTTGCAACGAAAGATCAATACTCAGGTATTATATTGGAGTCCCCATATACTTCTATGATTGACATGGGAAAAAGATTTTACCCATTTTTACCAATAAGTATTTTACAAAAAGATAAATATAGTTCTTTAAAAAAATTAAAAAAGATAAAATCGCCAATATTAGTTTTACATGGCAAATCTGATAAATTAGTTCCGTTTTACATGGGTAAAAAAATCTATGATGCAGCAAATGAACCCAAGTACTACTATTTTCCTGAGTTTGATAATCATATGATGACATATGACGAAAATATGCTGAAAACTTTATCTAATTTTTTAAATGAAATCTTTAAGCAATAATCAGGCCATTTTTAACTTTTTGAGACGGATGAAATATTACTACTTTACCATCTTCTTCAATTGCACCTAAAACCAACACTTCTGAATTAATTCCTGCAATATTCCTAGGCGGAAAGTTACAGACTGCCATAATTTGTTTATTAATTAATTCACTAGTTTTATAGTAATTTGTAATTTGTGCGGAAGAGGTCTTTATTCCAATCTTTTCTCCAAAATCAATTTTTAAAACATATGCAGGTTTTCTTGCCTTTTCATTGATTGATGCTTTTAAAATTGTACCAGTGCATATTTGAATTTTATCATAATCTAAATATGTAATTTCTTTTTTCATTATTTTTTCAAAAAAGCATTTGTAAAATTTTCTGCATCAAACGGTTGAAGATCATCTTCTTTCTCACCAACTCCAATCGCGTATATGGGCAGTTTGTACTTATCCGCAATTGGCAATACAACACCCCCTTTAGCTGTACCATCTAACTTAGTGACAATCATTCCAGATAATTCACATATTTTATTAAATTCTTCAATCTGATTTAACGCATTCTGTCCTGTGGTAGCATCTAAGACAATAATGATTTTTTGTGGTGCGTTTTCATCAATTTTTTTTATTACTCTTATAATTTTTAAAAACTCATCCATAAGATCCTTCTTATTATGTAGTCTTCCAGCTGTATCAATAATACAAAAATTATAGTTATTTTTTTTTGCTTTTTCTAAAGTCTTAAAAGCTACTGCAGCTGGGTCGGATCCTGTTTCAGATTTTTCAATATCAATTGAATTTTTTGAACACCATTTTTCTAGTTGTTCAATTGCAGCTGCCCTAAAGGTATCAGCTGCCCCAACGATAACTTTGCTATCATTATTTTTTAAAATTTTACAAAGCTTTCCTATAGTTGTAGTTTTACCAGTTCCATTAACACCACACATTAAAATAGTTTGTAGTGATTTTGTTTTTTCAAAAATATTACTTTCAACAGGTTTTAGAATGGACAACATTTCCTCTTTTAGTATTTGCAGAAAATTTAATTTTGTTAGTTCGCTTGAATCAAATTTCTTATTTTTGAGATTATTTATAATTTTTTCTGTCAAAGAGACGCTAATATCTGATGAAATCATAAAGTCCTCAAGTTCTTGAAGAATATTTTGAGCTGGTTTAGATTTATTAAATATATTCTCTAAACCAGAGCTAAAGTTTTCGGAGGTTTTTTTAAGACCGCCCGATATTTTTTTTAAAAAATCCATTTAATTTTTTACTGACCGTACCTTTGAATTTATTTTTAATCTTCATTTAAATTTACTTCAATTTTTTGTGGTTCTGATACAGGTCCTGTCATTAATATACTTTTATTAGGTTGAATTTCTATTTTTAAATGTCCTTTTTGAAAATGAATGTTTACAGGATTTTCAGACTTACTAGTTTGAGCTGCTACAAATGCAGTTGCACATGCAGCTGTTCCACAAGCTAATGTTTTACCCGCACCTCTCTCCCAAACATTTACTTTAATATTTTTTTTGTCTTGAATATCTGCGAACGTGACATTTATTCTATCTGGAAAATATTTATGATGTTCTATAATTGGTCCAATATCGATTAAATCACTATCAGAAATTTTTTTAAAAAAAATAATATGTGGATTTCCAATATTTAATAGATGTCCTTCAAATAAATTCTCTTTAACTTTTAATTTTAAAGGATTATTTTTTACGTCATTGCTAACTGGTATTTCAGACAGTTTGTTTGTGGGCTTTGGCATCAAAACACTCACCAGATTGTCTGGATTGATCTTTCCATAATGTAAGAATGTACCAACTTTAAACGTAACTTTGTCTTTTTTCTTTTCCTTGATTAAAATATCGGCAACGCACCTATTCCCATTTCCGCATGCATCAGCTCTTTTTCCGTCAGAATTAAAATATTTAAGTTCAGCGTCAGCATTATCTGAATTTTCAATATAAATTAATTGATCAAATCCAATATTATTTTTTCTATTAGATAATTTTAAAATTTGATCATAATTTAGAGAGATTTTTTGATTTCTATTATCAATGATTAAAAAGTCGTTTCCCAATCCATCCATTTTAAATGCTTTAAAATTCATTATTACTTCGTTTTAGACCCTTTTCTTGACTTTATAAACATATCTATGTAATTTCTTTGTACTTCCAAGAAAAAGGTAGTCTTTTTCTGGTGTCTCTTAATTAAGAGAGATCAACACTAGTCAGCGAGGATTCGCCCACTAGTGCGATACCTGCTGGAGGTGAAAAAAAAGAAATATGTTTGAAAATTTAACAGATAAAATCGAGTCGGCTTTTTCGTTTTTTAATAAAATAACAAGACTGGATGAAAAGCAAGCTGATGAAGGTTTAAGAAAGATTAGACAGGCTTTGTTAGAGTCCGATGTGGCTTTAGCAGTTACTAAAAAATTTATTGAGGATGTAAGACCGAAAGTCATCGGTCAAGAAGTCTTAAAATCGGTAACACCTGGACAGATGATTATCAAGATAGTTAATGATGAATTAATTAAAGTCTTGGGCAGTGAAAAGTCTGATTTAAATTTAAGCAATGTTCCGCCTGTAAAAATTTTAGTAATTGGATTACAGGGTTCAGGTAAAACAACAACTACAGCAAAACTTGCTCACTACCTTCAAAAAAAACTTTCAAAAAAGGTTTTAATGACAAGTTTAGATATTTATCGTCCAGCTGCTCAGAAACAATTGGAAATTCTTGGCAATGATAATCAAATTAAGACACTGCCTATTATGGAAGGTCAGCTACCAATTGAAATTTCTAAAAGAGCATTAAATGCAGTTTCTTTGAGTGGTGAGGACGTTATAATTTTTGATACCGCTGGTAGAACCCAAATAGATCAACAAATGATGATGGAACTAAAGCAGTTAGAAAATGAGGTACAGCCCCATGAAATTATACTTGTTGCAGATTCTTTAACAGGACAAGATGCAGTAAATATTGCAAAAGAATTTAAAGATACAGTTAATTTATCATCAATTATTTTAACGAGAATTGATGGTGATGGAAAAGGTGGAGCGGCATTAAGTATGAAAGCTGTAACGGGTTGTCCAATTAAATTTTTAGCCAATGGTGAAAAAATAAACCAATTAGAAGCGTTTCACCCTGATCGAATCGCTAACAGAATACTTGGGATGGGTGATGTAGTTTCGTTAGTTGAAAAAGTTGCAGAAGATTTAGAACAAGAAAAAATTCAAAAAATTGAAGATGATTTAAAAAAAGGTTCCTTTACTTTTGATGCATATCTTCAGCAAATAAGACAAATGAAAAAGGTTGGAGGGATGAGTGGAGTTTTAAGCATGATGCCGGGCGTATCAAAGATGAAAAAACAAATCGATGAAAGTAATTTAGACGAAGGTTTGTTAAATAAACAAGAAGCTATCATATTAGCTATGACACCAAATGAGAGAGATAATCCAAAAATTATTGGTGGCTCAAGAAAAAAAAGAATTGCGAATGGCTCTGGAACGGACATTTCAATGGTAAACAAACTTCTCAAGCAACATAAAATGATGACAAATGTAATGAAAAAAATGTCTAAAGGTGGCAGAGGAGCATTACAAGGTTTAGATGGAATACCACCTGAACTTTTAAATAACTTAAAATAAAAAAAACGAAAGGAAGAAAATGATAAAAATAAGAATGTCTAGAGGAGGTGCAAAAAAAAGACCAATATATAAAATTGTGATTGCAGATTCTAGAAAACCACGTGATGGACGATTTATTGAGAAAGTAGGATTTTTTAATCCACTATTACCTAAAGATAAAAAAGAAAGATTAAGTTTAGATATAGAGCGTATTAAATATTGGTTAGAAAAAGGAGCAAGACCATCTGACCGTATAGCAAGATTTTTAGGTGAGGCTAACGTTATACCTAAACCTGCTCAAAGAAATAATCCAATTAAAGCAAAACCAAAAAAGAAAGCTCAAGAGCGATTAGCTGCTGCAGAAGAAGCAAAAAAAGCTGCTGAGGCACCTAAAGCAGAAGAGAAAAAAGCAGAGGCACCTAAAACAGAAGAGAAAAAAGCAGAGGCACCTAAAACAGAAGAGAAAAAAGCAGAGGCACCTAAAACAGAAGAGAAAAAAGAGGAGAAAAAATAATTAAAGTGTTTTCAGCAAATATATTTACATTATATCCTGATGTTTTCCCAGGTGTTCTTGGTCACGGCCTTTACGCGAGAGCGTCAAAAAATAATATTTGGAAATTGAATGTAAAAAATATTAGAGATTATGCTTCGGACAAGCATTTAACAGTTGATGATAAACCTTTTGGCGGTGGAAGTGGTATGGTTTTAAAAGCAGATGTAATTGACAAATGTTTAGATAAAAATTCAAACAACTATAAAACATACTATCTATCACCCAGGGGAAAGGTATTTAATCAAAATTTAGCTAACCAAATTTCTAATACCAAGGGTATCAATTTACTATGTGGTCACTTTGAAGGAATAGACCAGAGAGTATTGGACTATAGAAAAATTGAAGAAATTTCTGTCGGCGATTTCGTTCTCTCTGGAGGCGAGAGCGCAGCAGTTATTATTTTAGATGCAGTTTTGAGATTAATACCTGGTGTCTTAGGTAATAAGAACTCTGTTAAAGATGAAAGTTTTATNGAAGATTTACTTGAGTATCCCCAGTATACTCAGCCTAGAGTTTGGAAGAATTTGGAAGTTCCTAGTGTACTATTATCAGGAAATCACGCGGAAATAAAAGACTGGCGTTTAAATCAATCACAGAGTATAACACGCATCCTTAGACCGGATTTATGGTCAAGGTATATCAATAATAAAGATAAAAAAAATTAAAATGAACAGAATTGAAGATATTGAAAAAAAACACCTCGAGACAATTTTAGCAGGAAAAAAAATCACTGAGTTTTTTCCTGGCGACACAGTTAAAGTAAATGTGAGAATTGTCGAAGGCAAAAGACAAAGAGTCCAAGCTTTTGAGGGAGTTTGTATCGCAAAAAAAAAAGGTGGAATTAACTCTTCTTTTACAGTTAGAAAAGTATCATTTGGTGAAGGTGTTGAGAGAGTTTTTCAATTGTATAGCCCAAACCTAGATTCGATCGAATTAATACGATCTGGAAAAGTAAGACGTGCCAAACTTTATTATCTGAGAGATAGAAGTGGTAAATCAGCAAGAATTAACGAAAAGATTAAAAAGAAACTAGGTGTAGATTTAACACCAGAGATTAAAGAACAAGATAGTATTGATGTTGGGTCTGTTGATAATTCAAACAAAGAAATTAAGTCTGACTCAACAGCAGAAGCACAGAAAGAAAAAATACAAGATACTAAATTAAAACAAAAATAATCTCATAATGGCAAAAACATTATACGATAAATTATTTGATAACCATTTGGTCTCACAGCAAGAAGATGGAACATGTTTATTATATATCGATAGACATTTAGTCCATGAAGTGACAAGTCCCCAAGCATTTGAAGGACTTAGAATGAATAACAGAAAAGTAAAACATCCAGAGTATACTTTGGCTGTTGCAGATCATAATGTGCCAACAACAGATAGAAGTAAACCAATTGAAAATAAAGATTCAAGAATACAATATGAAACAATAGATAAAAATTGTAAAGAATTTGGTATTGAGTTTTTTGGATTGAACGATGTGAGACAAGGGATTGTTCATGTGATCGGTCCCGAACAAGGTTTAACACAGCCTGGTATGACAGTTGTATGCGGAGATAGCCATACAGCAACCCACGGTGCTTTTGGTGCTTTAGCTTTTGGAATTGGTACTTCGGAGGTTGAGCACGTTTTGGCTACCCAAACTTTAATACAAAGAAAATCTAAAAATATGAAAATTGAAGTGCAGGGTAAATTACCGATTGGAGTTACCGCTAAAGATATAATTTTAAGCATTATTGGGAAAATAGGTACAGCTGGTGGTACAGGCTATGTAATAGAGTATACAGGTGAAGTAATTAAAAACTTATCGATGGAAGAAAGAATGACAGTTTGCAATATGTCTATAGAAGCTGGGGCAAGAGCTGGAATAATGGAGCCAGATGAAAAAACAGTAGATTTTTTAAAAGACAGACCTCTTTCACCAAAGGGTGAAGACTGGGAGAAAGCAAAAAAATATTGGTTATCTTTAAAGTCCGATGAAAATGCCAAGTATGATGAAGTTATAATTTTAAAAGGCGAAGAGATTGTTCCGACTGTTACTTGGGGAACAAGCCCTGAAGATGTTTTGCCAATAAATTCTGTAATTCCCGGTCCTGAAAGCTTTAGTGATCCTGATAAAAGAAAAGCAGTTGAGAGGTCACTGGATTATATGGGATTGAAACCAACAACTAAATTAGAAGAAATAACTATCGATAAAGTTTTTATAGGCTCTTGCACAAATGGAAGAATACAGGATTTAAGAGCTGCAGCCGAAATATTAAAAGGAAAAAAAATAGCTAAAAATGTTACAGGCTATGTTGTGCCTGGTTCAGGTTTNGTAAAAAAACAAGCCGAAGATGAAGGATTGGANAAAATATTTACCGAGTTTGGATTGGAATGGAGAAATGCGGGTTGCTCAATGTGTTTAGGAATGAACCCTGACCAGCTTAAACCACAAGAAAGATGCGCATCAACATCAAATAGAAACTTTGAAGGTAGACAGGGCAGAGGTGGTAGAACTCATTTGTGTAGTCCCGAGATGGCAGCCGCTGCTGCTGTCGAAGGCAAACTTACGGACGTCAGAAAGTTTTACAATGGATAAGTTCGACAAAGTTTCTAGTATCCCTGCCTATCTTTCAATTGTCAACGTTGATACTGANATGATGATACCTAAGCAATTTTTAAAAACAATCAAAAGAACTGGACTTGGTAAAAGTCTTTTTTTTGAATTAAGGTATGATGACGATGGTAAGCCTTTAGACGAGTTTGTGCTCAATCAAAAGCCTTATAANGAGTCAAAAATTTTAATCGGAGAAAAAAATTTTGGATGCGGATCATCAAGAGAGCATGCCCCATGGTCATTGCTCGACTTTGGCATAAGAGTTGTGATTGCACCNTCATTCGCAGATATCTTCTTTAATAATTGTTTTAAAAATGGAATTTTGCCAATAGTTTTGAAAGATGATCAAATAAAAGAGCTAGCAACCCTTGCAAAAAATAAAAAGGAAATAACTGTAAATCTTGAAGAACAAAAAATTGAAAAAGGGGATAATACCCCATTAAGTTTTGATGTTGANCCTTTCAGAAAAGAATGTTTGATAAATGGTTACGATGATATTGCATTAAGCTTAAAAAAAACAAAAGATGTTGAGACNTACATAGCAAAGCAAAAAAAAGTGACACCTTGGTTATTTAGTGTCTAAAAACTTATTACTACTTGCCGGAGATGGAATTGGCCCAGAGATTATGAATGAGGTCAAAAAAATTATTAATTGGTTAAATTTAAATAAAAAACTAGACCTAAGGATAACAGAGGAACTTGCGGGCGGTATATCTTACGATCAAAAAAAGACACCTCTTACAGATGATGTTTTGTATAAAGCCATGGATAGCGATGCAGTGTTACTAGGCGCTGTAGGTGGTCCAAAATATGATCAATTAGAATTTTCAAAAAGACCAGAAAGAGCACTATTAAGACTAAGGAAGGAATTAAGGTTATTTGCTAATTTAAGACCTGCGATATGTTTTTCAGAATTGGTAAGTGCCTCAAGTTTAAAACCAGAAATTGTTTCTGATTTAGACATTATGATCGTTAGAGAGCTTACAGGAGGTATTTATTTTGGAGAACCTCGCGGAGTTGAGCCAATTGCAAAAGGTGAACGTAAAGGAGTTAATACTCATGTTTATACATCCAGAGAAATTATACGTGTTACGAAAGTTGCTTTTGATTTAGCAAAAAAAAGAAACAAAAAAGTAACATCTGCAGAAAAATCTAATGTGATGGAAGCAGGAATGTTATGGAAAGAAGAAGTGCAAAAGTTCTATGATNAAAATGAAGAGTATAAAGATATTGAATTAAGTCACATGCTTGCTGATAATTGCGCTATGCAATTAGTAAGAAATCCAAAACAATTTGATGTTATTGTAACTGATAATTTATTTGGAGATATGCTATCTGACGAAGCTGCAATGTTAACTGGATCTTTAGGTATGCTACCTTCAGCCTCTTTGAGTGAAAAGGACAAAAATGGGAGAGTAAGATCAATGTATGAACCTTGTCATGGTTCAGCGCCAGACATAGCTGGACAAGGNGTTGCGAATCCNCTGGCTATGATTTTAAGTTTTGCAATGGCTTTAAAATATTCNTTAGATCTTGATACATACGCTGATGATATAGATAAGGCAGTAAAGTCTGTTCTAAAAGATGGTTTTCGAACTCCTGATATTATGGAACCTGGTAAGAAAAAAGTATCTACAAGTGAAATGGGTTCAGCAATTATAGAAAAATTAAAGTAAATTTAATTATTGTGACAATTTACAGTTTTTAAAATATTAGAATCTAAGCTACATTAAACAAATATGAAATTAGAAAGACCATTGTCACCTCATCTTCAGATATATAAATGGCAATTGTCATCTTTATTGTCAATTACACATCGCTTAACTTCAATAATTAACCTTGCTGGAATATCACTTTTTGCTGCATGGNTTTGCATGCTTTTCTTTGGTGAAAATATTTATATTTATTTCGAAACTTTCGCAAAAACTTTTATTGGTAAATTTATTTTTATAGGATTTAGTTGGTCATTTTCATATCATCTATTAAATGGNGTNAGACATTTATTTTGGGATATGGGTTATGGTTACGATTTGAAAACTGCTAATCTAAGTGGTTTTATTGTACTGACTTTATCTTTTGTTTTAACTTTGTTGGCTTGGGTNGTTTAATGAATAAGGTTGTTTCCAAATGGTTAATGCAAAGAGTAGCAGCAGTATTGCTTTTGCCCCTGTTAATTTGGTTTTTATTTCATTATGATAATCTCATGACTTTTTCATATAATGATGCGATAAATTTTTTTAACAATAAGTTGAATACTATTTTTTTAAGCTTGATATTTATTCTGGCATTTTTTCATATGAGAATTGGTATGGGGGAAATTTTTGAAGACTATATTCATAATGCCGCAATCAAAAAGCTAGCAAGTGCGTTCATTTTAATAATTTCACTAATTATTCCTCTTGTCGCTATCACAGCAATGATTATATTAAGTCTATGAGTTATAATGTAATTAACCATGAATATGATGTGGTCGTGGTAGGCGCAGGTGGATCTGGTTTACGAGCAGCTGTTGGATTATCTGAAGCAGGTTTAAAGACTGCATGTATATCTAAAGTTTTTCCAACTAGAAGCCATACGGCTGCTGCACAAGGTGGAATATCTGCAGCACTAGGTAACATGTGCGAGGATGATTGGCGTTGGCATATGTATGATACTGTAAAAGGTGCTGACTGGCTAGGCGATCAAGATGCAATAGAATTTTTGTGCAAAGAAGCACCACAAGCAGTTATTGAATTAGAAAAATACGGAGTTCCATTTAGTCGAACAGAAGAAGGAAAAATTTATCAAAGACCATTTGGTGGAATGACAAAAAATTATGGAAATGGTGTTGTTCAAAGAACATGTGCAGCCGCAGATAGAACAGGACATGCAATTTTACACACCCTTTACGGCCAGGCTTTAAAAAGAGATACAGAATTTTTTATTGAATACTTTGCGCTNGANTTAATTATGGAAAACGGCAAGTGCCAAGGTGTNATTGCTTGGAATTTACAAGATGGCACTATTCATCGTTTTAGGTCTAAGACAGTNATTTTAGCAACAGGAGGTTATGGTAGAGCTTACTTTTCAGCTACTTCAGCACACACTTGCACAGGTGATGGCGGAGGNATGGTTTTACGAGCTGGTCTTCCTTTGCAAGATATGGAGTTTGTTCAATTTCACCCAACAGGTATTTATGGTGCAGGATGTTTGATTACCGAGGGCAGCAGAGGTGAAGGTGGATTTTTAGTAAACTCAGAGGGAGAAAGATTTATGGAAAGATACGCTCCTTCAGCAAAAGATTTAGCTTCAAGAGATGTAGTATCCAGATCTATGACAATTGAAATCAATGAAGGACGAGGAGTTGGAAAAAATAAAGACCATATTTACTTACACCTTAATCATTTAGATGAGAAAATTCTGAAAGAAAGATTACCTGGAATTTCTGAGTCTGCTAAAGTTTTTGCTGGTGTTGATGTTACTAAAGAGCCGATACCTGTTCTTCCAACAGTTCATTATAATATGGGAGGCATTCCAACAAATTATTTTGGAGAAGTTCTGGCTAAGAATGCGGATGGATCTGACAAAATAGTTGATGGACTAATGGCAGTTGGAGAAGCAGCGTGCGTATCAGTGCATGGAGCTAATCGTCTTGGTTCAAATTCATTAATTGACCTTGTTGTTTTTGGAAAGGCAGCAGCGATGAAGGCTGCTGAAAAAGTAAAACCCAATTCTAAACATGAGAGTATTTCCGAGGCCCAAACTCAAAAATGCTTAGATAGATTTGATAAGATTAGAAATTCAGAAGGTAGCACACCTACAGCTGTTTTGAGAGATCAAATGCAAAGAGTAATGCAAAAAAGATGCGCAGTATTTAGAACCGATAAGACTTTAAGAGAAGGTCTTA
Source organism: Pelagibacteraceae bacterium (assembly GCA_002684895.1). Classification (GTDB taxonomy): domain Bacteria; phylum Pseudomonadota; class Alphaproteobacteria; order Pelagibacterales; family Pelagibacteraceae; genus HIMB114. The sequence continues at coordinate 10,567 of NYVZ01000013.1, read as the reverse complement.
ATGAGATTCAAGAGCCATGGAGNGGTTTATCTGATCTTTCNATTAAAGATAGATCGTTAATTTTTAATACTGATTTAGTNGAGGCGTTAGAATTTGATAATTTAATTAGACAGTCTCAAGTAACCGTAGCCTCTGCTGAAAATAGAAAAGAAAGTAGAGGGGCTCATTCTAGAGAAGANTTTAAAGATCGTGACGATGAGAATTGGATGAAGCATACTTTAGCTTGGCACGAGGATGGAAAAGTTAAAATAAATTACCGAGATGTGCACAATTATACACTAACTAATGATGTTCAGTATTTTCCACCAAAAGCAAGAGTCTATTAANTAAAGATGGTACAATTCAACTTACCTAAGAATTCTAAGATTAAAAAGGGAAACTATTTTAAATCAAATAGTAATTCAAAAAAAATTAAAAANATAAATGTTTACAGATGGAATCCTGAAGAAGGGATAAANCCAAGNGTTGATACCTATGAAGTAGATATGGACAACTGTGGCCCCATGGTTCTTGATGNGTTAATAAAGATCAAAAATGAAATTGATTCTTCATTAACTTTCAGACGATCTTGTAGAGAAGGAATTTGCGGGTCTTGNGCAATGAATATTGATGGAGCAAATACACTTGCATGTACTAAATCGTCTAAAGAAATTAAAGGTGACATAAATATTTATCCTTTACCACATATGCCAGTAATTAAAGATTTAGTCCCAAATTTAAAACAACTATATAAACAATATCAGTCAGTTGAACCTTGGATGCAGTCTACAAAAAAATCAAATGGCTCAGAAGGTTTGCAATCTATAGAGGATAGATCAAAATTAGACGGACTATACGAGTGTATTATGTGTGCATGTTGTGCAACCTCTTGCCCAAGTTATTGGTGGAACGGTGACAAATATCTTGGCCCAGCAGTACTTTTACAAGCATACAGGTGGATTATAGATAGTAGAGATGAAGAAAGACAGAAAAGATTAAAAAAAGTAGCAGATGAATTAAAGCTTTTTAGATGTCATACTATAATGAACTGTACAAATGCGTGTCCCAAAGGTCTTAACCCAGCAAAAGCAATTGGCTCTATCAAGAAAATGCTGGTGGCTGAAAAATCGTCATAACAAAATATATATTTTAGATTGAATTAGTATTTTTTTTTGTAATTATTACCGAAATTGATTTATAGTCATTCTATGGCTTTAAAAAGAGTTGGAATTATTGGCTGGAGAGGAATGGTTGGCTCTGTTTTAATGAATAGAATGATTGAAGAAAAAGACTTTAATAATATTGCTGATCCAGTTTTTTTTAGTACATCACAAGCGGGAAAAGAAGGACCAAATTTTGGCAAAGGATCTAATATTTTACAAGATGCATCAGATATTGAGAAATTAAAAAAAATGGAAGTCATTTTAACGTGCCAAGGCAGTGACTATACAAAAACAGTTTTTAAGAAATTAAGAGATAGTGGATGGGATGGATATTGGATTGACGCAGCATCATATCTACGAATGGAAAAATCTAGCACGATAATTTTAGATCCAATAAATAAAAATATTATTACAAAGTCCTTGAAAGCAGGAAAGAAAGAATTTATTGGAGGAAACTGCACTATAAGCTGCATGTTAATGGCTATTGGAGGCTTGTTTAAGGAAAATTTGGTCGAATGGGCTACATCAATGACTTATCAAGCTGCCTCAGGTGGCGGAGCGCAGCATATGAGAGAACTGTTGTTACAAATGGGAGTACTCAACAATACTGTCAAAGATCTTATTGCAAAACCATCTTCGAAAATTTTGGAAATAGATAAGCTTGTTTATAATGAAATGAATTCAAATAGATGTCCCACAGAAAACTTTGAAGTACCTTTAGCAGGTAGTTTAATACCATGGATAGACGTTAAAATGGAAAATGGCCAGTCCAGAGAAGAATGGAAAGCATTTGCAGAAACAAATAAAATACTAGGCACTGAAGATAAACCTATACCTATTGATGGTACATGTGTGAGAATAGGAGCAATGCGCTCACATAGCTCTGCATTAACAATTAAACTGAGAAAGAATATAGCAATTAATGAAATTGAAAATATTATTGAGAATACAAGCGCATGGACAAAAATTGTAGAAAATGAAAAAGATACTACAATTAAAGAATTGAGCCCAGCGAATGTAAGTGGAACACTCAAAATACCAGTTGGAAGAATTAGAAAACTTAATATTGGAGAAGAATATTTAAACGTTTTTACAGTTGGTGACCAACTGCTGTGGGGAGCAGCCGAGCCACTAAGAAGGATGTTAAATATTGTTTTGCATCATTAAACTTTCATATCAAAGCATAAGTACAGCCTTTACTGCTTCATTTTAGGCTTTGATTTTTTTATCTCTTAAAATATACATCCATCATGAAAAAAATTTCTCTTATTGGGGCAGGACAAATTGGAGGCACTCTAGCTCATTTAATTGGATTAAAAAAAATTTCTGATGAAGTCGTTTTATTTGATGTGGCAGACGGAGTCGCAAAAGGCAAGGCTTTAGATATCGCCCAGTCTTCAGCAATTGACGGTTTTGATGTAAATTTTGTAGGAACAAATAATTATGACGATACTAAAAATTCGGATGTTATTATAATTACTGCAGGTATACCAAGAAAACCTGGTATGACTAGAGATGACTTGTTGGGGACGAATTTAAAAATTATTAAACAGGTTGGCGAAGGGATTGCAAAAACATCTCCTAAAGCTTTTGTTATCTGCATTACAAATCCACTAGATGTCATAGTAATGGCATTACAAAAATATTCTGGATTACCAAAAAATATGGTTGTGGGCATGGCTGGAGTATTAGATACTTCTCGTTTTAAATTATTTTTATCTCGAGAACTAAATGTTCCTATCGGCAAAATCGACTCTTTTGTTTTAGGTGGCCATGGAGATACAATGGTTCCTGTTCCAAATAGAACAACCATTGACGGAAAAAATTTAATGGATTTTGTTAAAGATGGCAAGTTATCAAAAGAAAAGTTAGAATCAATTATTGACCGAACCAGGAAAGGTGGAGCTGAGATTGTTAAGTATTTAGGAAATGGCTCCGCTTTTTATGCTCCCGCCGCTTCTGCGATTGATATGGCTGAGTCATTTATTAAAAATCAAAAGAAAACGTTACCGTGCGCTGTATATCTAGATAATCTATATGGTGTTAAAGATCTTTATGCTGGAGTTCCAGCTATTATAGGTTCCGGCGGTATAGAAAAAATTATAGAATTGGATTTAGATCAAGAGGAGAAAAAGAATTTTAATATTTCAATTGATGCAGTCAACGAGCTTCTGGATGCAGCAAAAAATATTGATCCATCTTTAAAATAAAAGTGAATATTCACGAACATCAAGCTAAAGAGATATTGAGAAAATTTGGAGCACCAGTTCCAAACGGAGTGCCTGTTTTTAATTTAAATGAATTACACAATGCGGTTAAGAAAATTAAAACAAGAAAAATTGTTTTAAAGGCACAAATACACGCAGGCGGTAGAGGTAAAGCTGGAGGCGTTAAAGTAGTAAATAATTTTGACGAATTAAAAAAAGAAGCCGATGAATTATTTGGAAAAGTTCTTATCACGCATCAGACCGGCCCTCAGGGCAGGGAGGTAAAGAGACTTTATTTAGAAGACGCATCAGAGATAGATCAGGAATTTTACTTATCATGTTTGGTAGATCGAGCTAGTTCAAAAATTGCTTTTATTTCAAGTGCAGAAGGTGGAATGGATATTGAAGAAGTTGCTTCAAAAACACCTGAAAAAATTATTACCACGCGATTAAATATTGATGAAAAAGTTAAAGATAACGACGTATTAAATATCTTAAAGCCATACAACTTGAAAGATTCAGCTTTAGGTGATGGAAAAAAAATTATTCAGGCTTTATATCAAGCATTAATAAAAACAGATGCAAATTTAATTGAAGTAAATCCTTTAATATTAACAAAAGATAATAAAGTTATTTGTCTCGATGCCAAAATAAATTTTGATGATAATGCACTTTTTAGACACCCTGAAATTTTAGAGTATAGAGATTTTAACGAGGAAGAGCCTATGGAAATAGAGGCCAGTAAACATGATTTAGCTTACATAAAATTAGATGGGCAAATTGGATGTATGGTTAATGGCGCAGGTTTAGCAATGGCAACGATGGATATTATAAATCTTTATGGATCTGAACCCGCTAACTTTTTAGATGTTGGTGGTGGAGCTTCAAAAGAAAAAGTAAGTGCAGCATTTAAAATAATTCTATCAGATAAAAATGTAAAAGGAATTTTAATTAATATTTTTGGTGGAATCATGAAATGTGACGTAATTGCAGAAGGTGTAATTGCAGCTGCAAAGGAAACGAAATTAAATATACCTTTAGTAGTAAGATTAGCTGGAACAAATTTTGAAAAAGGAAAAGAAATTCTAAATAATTCTGGACTTACAATTATACCTGCAGACAATCTTAATGATGCAGCTAAAAAAATAGTGAAGGCTATAAAATAAAATGTCAGTTTTAGTAGATAAGAATACCAAATTAATTTGTCAGGGCTTTACTGGCGCTAATGGAACATTCCACTCCGAACAATCACTGGCTTATGGAACAAATCTTGTAGGTGGTGTTACACCTAAAAAAGGTGGCCAAGTTCATCTTGGTAAACCAGTATTTAATACTGTCAAAGAAGCGGTAGATGAAACAGGCGCTAACGCAACAATGATTTATGTTCCTGCAAAATTTGCAGCCTCTGCTATTTTGGAGGCAATCGAGGCAAAAGTTCCATTAATTGTTTGTATTACAGAGGGCATACCAATTCTTGATATGATTAAGGTAAAAGAGAAACTAACAAAGTCCCAATCAAGATTAATAGGACCAAACTGTCCGGGAATTATAACTCCAGGTGAATGCAAAATTGGAATTATGCCTGGTCATATTCACCAAAAGGGAACAGTTGGTATCGTTTCAAGGTCAGGAACTTTGACCTACGAAGCAGTTGCGCAGACAACAGCAGAGGGATTAGGTCAATCTACATGCATTGGCATAGGAGGTGATCCAGTTAACGGAACAAATTTTATTGATTGTCTTGATCTTTTTTTAAAAGACGAGCACACCGAATCCATTATAATGATTGGAGAAATAGGCGGTTCAGCTGAGGAGGAAGCAGCTGAATTTCTATTAAATAATTCTATAAAAAAGCCAACAGTAGGTTTTATTGCTGGTATTACTGCTCCNCCAGGCCGTAGAATGGGTCATGCNGGGGCGATNATTGCTGGTGGAAAAGGTGGAGCAGAAGATAAAATTAAAACTATGAAATCATGCGGTATTANAGTGACAGATTCNCCAGCNGATATTGGAAAAACATTGAAATCAGTATTAAATGGTTGATATAATAACTNTAAATGTCATCATCTAAAAATAAAATTTTTCAGACNACNTCTTTTTTNAGNAAATCNAATTCATCTTACATTGAACAAATGTATGATAAATTCTGNGANAATCCGAATACAGTTCCAGATAGTTGGAAACAGTATTTTGAAGGTATAAATGACGGTAAAGAATTAACTAAAGAAAAGAAAAAAGTTTCTTGGGAACCAGACAAATTAAAATCTTATTCAAGTATTGATCCCGATATATATGAAAAGTTTATACCAGAAAAATTAAATTATGTATTAGAAGAAAAAATTAAAACAGAAAATAATGCAAGTTCTATAGAGGGATCTGAAATTAGCACTAAGGACTCTGTACGAGCAATAATGATGATCAGAGCATACAGAATTAGAGGACATCTCAACGCGGATCTGGATCCTCTTCAACTATTAAAAAAAGAATATGCTTCAGAATTAGACCCCAAGACGTATGGCTTCAGTGACAAAGATTTAAATAAAAAAATTTTTCTAGATGATGTGTTAGGTTTAAAATATGCTACATTAAAAGAAATACTCGAAATTTTAAATAGAACTTATTGTTCAAACATAGGTTTTGAGTTTATGCATATGACTGATCCTGAAGAAAAAAGTTGGATCCAGAGTCGTATTGAAGGAAAAGATAAGGAAATACATTTCACAGAAAAAGGAAAAAAAGCAATTCTTAACAGATTAATCGAGGCAGATGGGTTTGAAAAATATTTAGCTAAAAAATTTGTCGGAACGAAAAGATTTGGATTAGATGGTTGTGAATCCTTAATTCCAGCAATGGAACAGATTATTAAGAGAGGTGGTGCCTTAGGATGCAAAGAGGTTAAGATCGGTATGCCACATAGGGGAAGGCTAAATATCTTGACTAACGTAATTCAAAAACCATTAAAAAAAATATTTAAGGAGTTTGCTGGTGACCCCGGAATAGCAAGCGGAGGAGTTTCAGGGGACGTTAAATATCATTTAGGTGCTTCTGCAAATAGAGAATTTGATGGCAATTTAGTTCACGTAAGTCTTACTGCTAATCCATCGCATTTAGAAGCTGTTAACCCGGTTGTACTTGGACAGACAAGAGCAAAACAAGACTATCACAAGGACAAAGATAGGAATCAAGTTATACCAATTTTATTACACGGTGATGCTGCATTTGCAGGACAAGGTATCGTAGCAGAATGTTTTGCAATGTCCGGATTGACTGGGCATAATATTGGAGGAACTATTCATATAATTGTTAACAATCAAATAGGTTTTACAACTCAACCAGAATTTTCAAGATCATCTCCTTACCCGTCAGAGGTCGCTAAAATGGTTCAGGCTCCAATATTTCATGTTAATGGAGATGATCCAGAAGCAGTTACATATTGTGCCAAAGTAGCCACTGAATATAGACAAAAATTTAGACGNGATGTTGTTATAGATATTTTTTGTTTTAGAAAATTTGGACACAATGAAGGTGATGAGCCATCATTTACGCAACCTATAATGTACCAGAAAATTAGAGATCAAGANTCTACATTATTAAAATATTCAAAAAATTTGATCAATGAAGGTGTAATTANTGAAAATGATTTTTTAATACAGAAAANAGATTANCAAAAAAAATTAGATGAAGANTTTGANGCTTCTAAAAGTTATATATCCAATGAGTACGATTGGTTTACTGGAGTTTGGTCAAAATTNACTTCTGAACAAGGACAGGACAGAAGAGGAGTGACAGGTATTGATATAGAAAAATTAAGAGCTATTGGTAGAAAAGTTAGTTCAATACCTTCTAAATTTAATGCACATAAAACTATTAATAGAATTTTTGAAAATAGACTGAAAATGATAGACACTGGAAAAGATATTGATTGGGCTCTAGCGGAGACATTAGCATTAGCGAGTCTTGCTGATGAAGGCAATGGAATTAGACTGGTAGGTCAAGACACAGTTAGAGGTACATTTAGTCATAGACATGCAGGGATTAATGATCAGGTTACTGGCGAACGTTACGTGCCTATGAAAAATATTTCCTCTAATCAAGGTAAAGTAGAAGTAATAGACAGTTTATTATCTGAAATGGGCGTTTTAGGATTTGAGTATGGTTATTCACTAACTGATCCAGATACTCTAGTATTATGGGAAGCACAGTTTGGAGATTTCGCAAACGGCGCACAAGTCATTTTTGATCAATTTATTAGTTCAGGTGAAAAAAAATGGACTAGGGCGAGCGGACTAGTCATGTTATTACCACACGGTTATGAAGGCCAAGGGCCAGAACATTCCTCTGCAAGGATTGAACGTTATTTACAAGCATGTGCTCAGGAGAATATACAAATTGTGAACTGTACTACACCTGCCAACTATTTTCACGCACTACGCAGACAAATTCACAGACCTTTTAGAAAACCGCTAGTAGTATTTACACCTAAATCTTTACTACGACATAAAAAATGTATTTCAGAAATAGAAGATTTTACAAAAGACAATTCTTTTCATCGAGTATTATCTGATAAAGCTGAATTTTCTAAATATAACATGATTTCGTTAGCAGATGATGATTCTATCGATAGAGTTATACTATGTTCTGGAAAAATATATTACGATATAGTTGAACAAAGAGAAAAACTTAAAGCTGACAAGGTGCAAATAGTTCGTATTGAGCAATTATATCCTTTCCCAGCAAAAACTTTAGCAAAACACTTAAATAGATTTAAAAATATTGATAAAATTATTTGGTGCCAAGAAGAGCCTCAAAATATGGGATGTTGGAACCATGTAGAAAGATATATCAACCGGACACTTCAATATTTGAAATCAGAGCCAAAAAAAATAAGTTATGTGGGAAGATCTCCATCTGCTTCACCCGCAACTGGTTACTTAAAAAAACATCTTGCCCAACAAGAAGAAATTGTTACAAGAGCAATAATTGAATAATGAGCTCACCTATTTTAGTACCTACACTTGGAGAATCTGTAACAGAAGCAACGGTTGCTAAGTGGCTAAAAAAAAGTGGAGATAAGGTTAATGAAGATGATCCGTTAGTAGAATTAGAAACTGATAAAGTAAGTGTAGAAGTTACATCCCCATCCACTGGTNTTTTGTCTGAAATCAGNATCCAAGAAGGTGAAACTGTAGGGGTTGGTACTAAATTAGGAGAAATTGGTGACTCAGCTTCCAATACNAATCAAGCAGCACAAGAAATAAAACAAAAAGTTAAAATTGAAAAAAAAGAAGAAAAACAAATTGTAAATAAAAAAATTGATGANGAGCAGAATGTAGTTCAATTAAATATTGAAAAAAAGACAGAGCCNTCNCCTTCTGCAAAAAGNATTATTGCTGAGAATNATATNGATATAACAAANATTCATGGTTCAGGACGTAGAGGACAAATTCTTAAAAGTGACNTNATTGGTTTGATGGGCTTAAGTCCAGGAGTTAATAAAAAGTTTCAAGACAAAGGNCCAGAAGAAAGAGTAAGAATGTCTAGGCTTCGAGCAACTATAGCNAAAAGACTTAAAGAAGCACAGAANACCGCAGCTATGCTCACAACTTTTAATGAAATTGATATGTCAATGATAATGCAAATGAGAAAAGATAATAAAGATGAATTTCAAAAAATTTATAANGTTAAACTCGGTTTNATGTCTTTTTTTGTGAAAGCTTGCGTAAATGCTTTACAAACTTTTCCTGCNGTGAATGCAGAAATTCAAGAAGATGAACTAGTATATAAAAATTACTACAATATTGGGGTAGCTGTAGGGACTGATAAAGGACTAGTAGTGCCCGTTGTCAAAAGTGCTGATCAAATGTCTTTTGCCGAAATTGAAAAAGAAATTATTAATTTAGGTACAAAAGCTAGAGAAGGTCAATTAACAATCGATGATCTTCAAGGAGGAACTTTTACAATTACAAATGGTGGGATATATGGGTCAATGTTATCAACTCCAATATTAAATCCACCACAATCTGGTGTATTGGGTATGCATAACATTGTGCAAAGACCAATGGTTATTAATGGAAAGATTGAAATCAGGCCAATGATGTATCTCGCTTTATCTTATGATCATAGAATTATCGATGGTAAAGAAGCCGTTTCATTTTTAGTAAGGGTCAAAGAGATTTTGGAAGACCCAAGAAGGTTATTTTTGGATTTATAATGGAAAATTACGACGTTATAGTAATTGGTGGAGGTCCAGGCGGTTATGTCTGCGCAATTAGAGCTGCACAACTTGGTCACAAAACAGCATGTATTGAGTCCAGAGGATCATTAGGTGGAACCTGTTTAAATATTGGATGTATTCCATCCAAATCACTCCTGCATTCAGCTGAAATGTATCACAAGGCTAATAAAGAATTTGATAAAATAGGAATTACTACAGGAGGTTTGTCATTAGATATTTCTAAAATGATGAAACATAAAACAAAAACTGTTCAAGGTCTCACTAAAGGAATAGAGTTTTTGTTTAAGAAAAATAAGGTTACATACATAAAAGGTCATGGAAGTTTTAATAACAAAAATGAGATAAACGTAATAACTTCAGATGGATCAAAAAGTCAAATTAAAGGTAAGCATATTATAATTGCTACAGGATCATCTGTATCAACTTTAGCAAATATTGAAATTGATGAAAAAACTGTAGTTTCATCCACTGGAGCTTTAGATTTAGAAAAAGTTCCAGAAAAAATGATAGTAATTGGCGGCGGTGTTATAGGGCTTGAACTTGGTACCGTATGGATGAAGCTTGGCGCAGAAGTTGAAGTAATAGAGTATATGGATCATATCCTTCCAGGGATGGACAAAGAGGTTTCAGATAGTTTTTATAAAATATTAAAGAAACAAGGGATTAAATTTAATCTCTCTTCTAAAGTAAGCGGCGTTAAAAATAATGGAAATAGTGCCTCAGTTGAATTTGAAAAAGATGGAAAAAAAGAAAAAGTCGATGCAGATGTTGTTTTGGTTTGCATTGGTAGAAAAGCTAATACAGACGGATTAAATTTAGAAAATGCAGATATCAAAAAAGATGAAAAAGGTAGAGTTAAAATAGATAAGCATTTTAAAACTAATATAGAAAATATTTATGCTATTGGCGATGTTGTGGTTGGGCCAATGCTAGCTCACAAAGCAGAAGAAGAAGGTATTGCTGTTGCAGAAATGATATCTGCT
>NYVZ01000012.1 GCA_002684895.1 Pelagibacteraceae bacterium | reverse complement strand
TAATGAAAAATAAATTTGTTATTTTGAAAAATAAAAATTTTGATATTTTGATAAAAAAAAATATTCCAAATGGATCCGGTTTTGGCGGTGCATCCTCTAATGCTACAGCTGTATTTAATTTTCTAAAGAAGAAATATAATCTTAAAATATCAAATAAAAAAAGTCGTGATTTACTATCTCAGATTGGTAAAGATTGTCCTTTATTTTTAGACCAAAAAGTAAAACTAATTAAATCATCAGGTGAAAAATTTATTGAGTTTAAAGATAAACTAAAATTGCAGGTTTTATTGATTTATCCTAATTTAAATCTTTCAACTAAAATGGTTTTTAACAAGTTAAATAAGATTTCAAATATTTCATATAAAAAAAGTATTAATTTAAAAAATAAACGAAAATTGCTTGAAGTGTGCAAGTATTATGGAAATGATCTTATAAATCCAGCTTTAAAGATTAAGCCCAAACTTAAAACAATTATCAATTTATTTGACAATATTGGTGATAGCAACTTCTTTTCTATGACAGGAAGTGGTTCTGCATTTTTTGTAATTTTCGACAAAAAAAAATCTCTTTTAAATGCTCAAAAAATGATTAAAAAGCAAAGAAATAGTTTTTGGACTAAGATAGTTCAAACAGTTTAGGTAAAATAAATTGGGGCATAGCCAAGCGGTAAGGCAGCGGTTTTTGGTACCGCCATCCTAGGTTCGAATCCTAGTGCCCCAGCCAGAAAATAATGATTTCAAATCTTGAAAAATTAAANAANNATTTAGACGCAAAAAAAATATTCCAAATANTAAATTTAGGTGAAGANGAAGTCGTATGTTTATTTGTTGGCGGNTGTGTAAGAGATTTAATTTCTAATAAAGATACANTAGATATTGATTTTGCAACATCATTACCNCCAAATAAAATTAAAAAAAAATTAGAGGCATCAAATATTATCTTTGATAATAGTTTTGAAAATTATGGTTCTATTAAAATTACACTTAATAATAAAAATTATGAGGTTAATACATTGCGTAAAGATNTAGATCATGATGGAAGACATGCAAATGTATTATTTACTCAGGATTGGAGNCAAGACGCCCTTAGAAGAGATTTTACAATTAATGCAATATATTGCGATCTTAATGGTAGAGTTTATGACCCGTTCAANGGTATTGATGATCTTAAAAATGGTATAGTCCGATTNATAGGNGATCCTATTAAAAGAATCCAACAAGATTTTTTGAGNGCCTTAAGATATTTTAGATTCTTNATTCAATTTTCAAAAANTAATCATGATGAATANATAATTAATTGTATAAAAAAAAATCAAAATAAAATTGAAGATTTATCAAAAGCAAAATTACTTGAAGAGTTTAAGAAGGTACTCTTGAGCGGTAAGGCTTATAAACTTTTTCAAGATAGTTTTGTTAAAGATCTTTATCTATCCGTTTATAAAGGAATTAAATATTTGACTAGATTGGAATTTGAAAGAAAAAAAAAATTTTTAAGTAAAGACGTTGATTGGGTTGTTTTGCTATCTCTTTTATTGGTCGATCAAACCAAAAATTTTGAAAGATTTGTAAAAGATTTTCAATTATCAAACGAGATAAAGAATAGGTTAAGTAATTTACAGTCTCAATTTACTTTTAAGACTGCAGATAAAATAGAAAAAACTGATTATTTAAAAAAATCAGTTTTAAAATATGGTCAACCATCTGTAATTGATTATATTCATTTTCAATATTTGATAAATGAGAAATACGATTATTCATTATATGAAAAAAATCTAAAAATTATTANAGAAACAGCTTCACCTAAATTTGAGTTTGATGNTAATATTTTAAAGAAAAAAGGTTTTAAAGNTGATAAAAATTTGGGGAATGCATTAAATTTTATCAAACAAAGATGGATAGCAAACAATTTTCAAATAAGNGATAAAGACATTGATGATGCTGTACAATTATTTAAGTAATTAAATATATTGAACATCTGTTATCTCAAAATTTTTATCTCCAGAAGGCGTTTTTATTTCCACAAACTCTCCTTTATTTTTTCCTATAAATCCTCGACCCATTGGCGACTGGTAATAAATTAAACCAGTTCTTACATCCGCCTCATCTTTTCCTACGATTTTGTATTTATTTTTTTTTTCTGTATCAAGATCTTTAACGACTATAGTCGACCCAAAAATTACCTTATTATTTTTCTCTAGCTTTGTTACATCGATNACATTAGCAGTGGCAATTGTCGTCTCGAGTTCTTGAATTCTTTTTTCATTTAATCCTTGCTCTTCTTTTGCGGCATGATATTCAGCATTTTCTTTTAGATCACCATGAGACCTTGCTTCTGCAATCGCTTGAACTATTTTAGGACGAATATTATTTTTTCTGTCATTAAGTTCAGTCTTAATTTTATTGAGTCCATTTATAGTAACTGGTTGTTTATCCATGTACAATCATAGCATTTTGTTTTAATTCAAAAAAGATATAAGTTAACCATTTATATGTATTTGTCTCAAAGCTTCAGAGGCTCCAATTGCTACCGAAGACGCTAAATTTAGCGACCTTGTTTCAGTATTTATTGGTATATTCAATTTGTAAATAATTTTGTCATGGACTTTTTGATGGACACCTTTACTTTCACTACCAAACAGTAGCGTATCCTCTTTTTTAAATTTATGTTTATAGTATCGATTTTTAGATTTTGTTGTAAACAATATAATATTTTCATGTTTTTTGGTTTCAATAAATTCCTGAAAACTTTCATGGTATANAANCTGANAATTTTCTAAATAGTCCAAGTGANCTCTATCTAATTTTTTCTCATTTAATATAAATCCAGTTGGTTTGATTATTTCTAATCTGATATTCAAGCATGAGCAGGTTCTTATGATTGCTGCGGTATTTTGAGGAATATCTGGCTGATATAAAGCTATATTGATCANTTTTTATCCAATCTGCGTCATTGTTGTATTAGAAAAAGACCTAGTTTTAATAATATATATTATTATATCTTANAATATAAAAAATGAGNGACNANATNAATANTAAAGATAANACAACTAGAAGAGATTTCATCCATATTGCCACAACCACTGTTGGTGTTGTTGGCGCAGGATGTGTTGCACTCCCGTTAGTGACACAAATGAATCCTGATGCTTCTGTTAAAGCATTAGCAAAAGTTGAAGTTGATATTAGCAAAATTGAGAAGGGCAATGAAGTTACAGTGATGTGGAGAGGTAAACCAATTTTTATTAGACGAAGAACAGATGAAGAGGTGAGTAAAGCTAGACAAGTAAGTTTAAAAGATCTTAAGGATCCACAAAAAGATCAAGAGAGAGTAAAAAAGGGTAAAGATGAGTGGTTAGTAATGGTGGGAGTATGCACACATCTAGGATGTGTACCGTTAAAACAACAGGGTGAGTACGGAGGTTGGTTTTGTCCTTGTCATGGTTCTCATTATGACATTTCTGGCAGAATTAGAAAAGGTCCTGCACCTGTAAATATGGAAGTACCTAATTATGAATTTGTATCAGATTCAAAATTAATAATAGGATAGAAAAAATTATGAGCGAAACAAATTACAAACCTACATCAGCTTTTGGAAAATGGTTTGATGAAAGACTACCTCTTTTAACATTATTTAACGGCCATTTAATGCAGTACCCAACACCCAAAAATTTAAATTATTGGTGGACATTTGGTGGTATTTTAACTTTCTGTTTAATAACTCAAATCATTACGGGTATAGTTTTAGCAATGCACTATACTGCTCATGCAAATCTGGCCTTCTCAAGCGTTGAACATATAATGAGAGATGTGAATTATGGTTGGTTAATAAGATATATTCACGCTAATGGTGCATCTATGTTTTTTTTAGCAGTTTACATACATATCTTTAGAGCTTTATTTTATGGATCATACAAGTCACCCAGAGAAGTAATCTGGATATTGGGAATTCTAATTTATATTTTAATGATGGCAGCAGCTTTCATGGGATACGTTCTACCTTGGGGACAAATGAGTTTTTGGGGAGCAACAGTTATTACAAATTTATTTAGCGCGATACCTTTGATAGGTGAAAGCGTCACACAGTGGCTTTGGGGAGGTTACTCAGTTGATAACCCTACGTTGACTAGATTTTTTAGTTTACACTACTTAATACCGTTTTTGATTTTGGGTTTAGTAGTTTTGCATATTTGGGCACTTCATGTACCAGGAAATAATAATCCTATTGGAATCGATTTGAAAAAAGACGGTACTGATACTGTACCTTTCCATCCTTACATTGTGATTAAAGATCTATTTGCACTAATAATATTTATGATAGTTTTTGCAGGTTTTGTTTTTTATGCGCCAAATGTTCTAGGCCATTCTGACAATTATATCCAAGCAGATCCATTAGTGACACCGGCGCACATTGTTCCAGAATGGTATCTCCTTCCTTTCTATGCAATCTTAAGGTCTGTGCCTGATAAACTTGGCGGTGTAGTATTAATGTTTGGTGCAATTTTTATTTTATTAGCCTTGCCTTGGTTAGATACATCTAAAGTTAGATCAGCAATATTTAGGCCAATTTACAAACAGTTTTTTTGGTTACTAGTTCTTGATGTTCTTGTACTTGGCTATATGGGTGCAATGCCTGCAGAGGGTATATATTTATTAATAAGCAGAGTAGCTACAATTTATTACTTTACTCATTTTATTATAATTATGCCTTTACTTGGTTACATGGAAAAAACAAAGCCAGTTCCTATGAGTATTGCTGAACCAATAATATCATCAGGTTCCGGTAATTTTGCTGCGGCTAAAAAAGACAAAACAATCAGCTAAATGAACAAGATTTTATCTGCTATTTTACTTACAATTGTAATTAGCACCAAATTGTTTGCAGCTGGAGATGCAGCCAAACCCATGAGTGTAGATTGGTCTTTTAATGGTTTTTTTGGAAAATTTGATCGAGCACAACTTCAAAGAGGATTTCAAGTATATAAAGAGGTTTGTGCTTCTTGCCACTCAATGAAATATCTAAGTTATAGAAACTTAGGTGAAAAGGGTGGGCCTGAATTTTCCGAACAAGAGGTCAAGGCCATAGCTGCAAGTTACCAAATAAAAGATGGCCCCAATGAACAAGGTGAAATGTTCGAAAGAGCTGGTTTGCCAAAAGATAAATTTAAAAGTCCATATCCAAATAAAAATGCCGCTCGTTCAGTTAATGGTGGAGCTTATCCTCCAGATATGTCAGTTTTGGTTAAAGCAAGATCAGGTGGTTCAAATTATATTTATTCAATCTTAATGGGGTACGACGATAAACCACCTTCTGGAATGAAAATTGAAGATGGTGTGTATTATAACAAGTATATGGCTGGAAACAAAATCAGAATGTCAAAACCTTTGAATGAGGGGAGTGTGGAATATAGCGATGGCACAAAAGCAACAGTTTCTCAAATGTCAAAAGATGTTACAGCTTTCTTAACTTGGACGGCAGAACCTCATCTTGAAAAAAGAAAAAGAATAGGATTTAAAACAATAATATATTTACTAATTTTTAGTGTATTAGTTTTCTTATCAATGAAAAAGATATGGTCACGTGTTGAAACGAAAATGTAAAATATCGCCGTCTTTAACAATATAATCTTTTCCTTCGATTCTAAGTTTACCATTATCTCTACAACCATTCTCTCCATTAAATTCAATATAATCTTCATAAGATACGACCTCAGCTTTAATAAAACCTCTTTGAAAATCTGTATGAATTACTCCAGCAGCATTAGGTGCTTTGCTATTTTCTTTGACCGTCCATGCCTTTGACTCTTGCGGTCCAGCAGTAAAATAAGTACAAAGTTCTAATGATTTATAGCTGGACTTAATTAGCCGATCCAAACCAGTTTCTTTAAGTCCAATTTCACTCATAAAATCTTTTGCATCTTTTTCACCCAAGTCATTTATTTGCTGCTCTATTTCTGCGGAAATNAGCACNACCTCGTCCTTTTTATGTTTATCAATNATTTCTTTTGTATAANNGTTTCCTTCAACAACGCTANTTTCGTCAGTATTGCAGGCTATAATTTTTGGTTTNAAACTTAAAAGATTAGACATTTTAATAATTTTTTCATCGAAATCATTTCTCAAATTATGAATCGAGTCNCCTTTTTTTAANNTTTCATAAGCTCTGATTAAAAGATTTTCTAAATCATCATTATCAATCTTTAACTTTTTTTTCTTATCTAATCTTTTCTCTAAAGACTCAATATCTGCCAACATCAGTTCAGTTTCTATTATTTCAAGGTCTCTCATTGGATTGACTGTTTTGTTAACATTTTGAATATCNTTTGAGTCGAAGCATCTTAACAAATGCACTATTGCGTCGACTTCTCTTATATGAGAAAGAAACTTATTACCTAATCCTTCACCTTTTGATGCACCTTCGACTAGTCCCGCTATATCAACGAATGTGATTAACGTGTTCACAATTTTTTCAGATTTTGCAATTTTTGCAATTTTATCTAATCTTATATCTGGTACAGCAACNACGCCTATATTTGGCTCTATGGTACAAAAAGGGAAGTTGGCAGCTTCAGCGTTTTTAGACTTTGTTAAGGCATTAAAAGTAGTTGATTTACCAACATTTGGCAAACCAACAATTCCACATTTAAAACTCATAATATATTATTCACTTTGCTATTAAATTCATCAAATTTTTTATTTATTAAAAGCTCCATATTATTTTTAATATAAAGAAAAGAGTTATTTATAATCTTAAGCTCATTGTCCTTAAAATCAGTTAAGACATATTTTTCAACTAACTCCTTATTTCCAGGATGATCAATGCCAATCCTTATTCTGTTATAGTCATTTCCAATATTTTCAGAAATTGATTCTAAACCGTTATGCCCACCATTTGAACCACCATTTTTCACTTTAATTTTTCCAGTTTCTAAATCAAGATCATCGTGGCAAACAAAAATATTGTTATTATTAATTTTAAAAAATTGTTTTATTTCAGCAATAGCAATGCCAGATAAGTTCATAAATGTTAATGGTTTTAAAAAGAAAAATTTTTTGTCACAGATGTTTTTCTCAGCAAATAAACTTTTAAACTTTTTTTTGTAAATAATATTTGAGTCAAAAAAATCTAAAATAATGTATCCAGCATTATGCCTGTTTTTTTGGTATTTTTGGTCTGGATTACCTAGACCTGCGAGCAAGAACATTATTTCTTGTCGGCACTCTCTTTCTTCTCTTTGTCATTCGAAGCCTTATCAGCACCATCAGTTTTAGTATCATCAGTTTTTGCTTCATCGCTGCCTTCTGTAGTAGACGCAGCCTCAGTTTCAGCAGTTGGCTCAGGTTCTTTAACTACTGTAGGAGCAGCAACAGTTGCAATTGTAAAATCTCTATCTTTAATAGTTGGAACAACTCCCTCCGGAAGCTTGATTGCTGAAATACGTATAGTCTCACCAATTTCTTTTTCAGCTAAATCAACAACTAGTTCAGATGGTATTTTGTCTGCTGGGCAGTCAAGTTCAATTTTTCGTCTGACTATATTTAACACTCCACCCATTTTAAGCCCAGGACAAGTTTCTTCATTAAGAAACTTTACTGGTATCCAAACAATTACTTTTGTATTTGCAGATAATTTTTGAAAATCTACATGAATTGGCTGATTAGATAANTTGTCAAATTCAACGTCTCTTGGTAAAACNTCNAATTCTTTNCCTTCAANAGTTATTTTCACNACTTTACTTTTAAAGTTTGTTGTTTTTAGAAAGTGATCTAAAGTTGTTTTCTTTATNCTTAAACNNATATTTTTTTCTATATCACCGTACAGTATTCCAGGAACAAAGCCNTCTGATCTGAGNTTATTCAATTCAGATTTTTTTTTAGTATCTCTAACTTTAGCTTCAATGATATTGTTTTGATCGCTCATAATTTGAAGTTTTGTACATTAAAGATTTAAAAAGACAAGTATGATAATTTTAATAAATTGAGACCTATTTAAAGAGTTTTGATACTGATTTTGATATAGAAATACGCTTAATTGCCTCGGCAAATAAAGTCCCAACACTAATAGTTTGAAATTTTGCTGATTTTTTTATTTTTTTAATATTCATAATAGAATTAGAAATAATAAATTTTTTAATTTTTGAGGTGTTTATTTTCTTTACAGCTTCTCCAGTTAAAACACCGTGAACTACATAAGCATAAACGTCTTTTGCACCTTTGCTTTTTAAAGCAGCTGCAGCATTAACTATTGTTCCCCCGCTATCTACCAAGTCATCAATAATCACACATACTTTGTTTTTAACATTTCCTATGACGTTCATAACTTCAGATTTTCCCGGACCAGATCTCCTTTTATCTATTATTGCCAAATCTGCGGACAGCCTTTTTCCAATCGCCCTGGTACGCTCTACGCCACCTACATCGGGCGCTACACAAACTAAATTTTTAGATTTAATATTTTTTTTTATATGTTGAACAAATGTTGGTCCGGCAAATAAATTATCAACAGGAATATCAAAGAAACCTTGGATTTGATTTGCATGGAGATCCATTGTTAATACTCGACTTGCACCTGACCCCATAAGAAGATTGGCAAAAAGTTTTGCACTTATTGGAGATCGAGGGGAAACTTTTCTATCTTGTCTCGCATAAGCAAAATAAGGAAGAACTGCTGTAATACTCTTTGCAGATGCTCTTCTTAGTGCATCAATACAAATTAAAAGTTCCATGATACTGTCATTTACGGGTGTACATGTACTTTGAATTATAAATACATCTTGACCTCTCATATTTTCGTTAATTTCTACGTATACCTCTCCATCAGCAAATCTAATAATTTTAGTATCAACAAGTTTTTTATTTAATTTTTTAGCAATTTCCTTTGATAATTCTCTATTATTTGTACAGGATATTATTTTCATTTTTATGATTCTTTTTTTACTATTATAGAAATATTTCTTCCATAATCATATTCATTTTTATGCACAGATCTACGATAACTGTAAAATAGATTTGGATTAGAGTATGTATCAATCTTCTGAATTTCAACATTCTTTTTTTGCAATCCTGCCTCTATAAATTTTTCTTGTGCAAATTGTTTCAGATTAAATAAAATTTTGTTTTTTTTTATTTTAAAAAGCTTTTTATATTTTTTGTTTTTCTTACAAATAATTTTCACAAAATCTTGTTTTACCTCGTAATTTGCATAATTTATGCAAGGACCAATTGAACAAATAATATTCTCATTTTCAATATTATGCCTTTTAAACATGTTTACTCCTTTTTTGATAATGTCTTTATGAATTCCTTTCCAGCCAGCATGAAGAGCACAAATATAACTTCCACATTTAGAGGATAATAGTATTGGAGCACAATCGGCAGTAAGAATTCCAATTAAATTATTTGTTAAGGATGTAAAAATTCCATCAGCAGCATCTATTCTCAGNTTATTNTTATTTTTTTTTAAATGAACAATTTTATTACTATGTATTTGTTTTAATAAATTGAGGTTTTTAACTTTAAATTTTTTTTTAATAATATCTAAATTTTGTAAAATATTTTTATNACTATCTCTTGATCCAAGTCCACAATTTAATGATTTATATATTCCCTTTGATACACCACCTTTATTTGAAAAAAACCTGTGAGATATATTCTTAATTTTTAAAAGTTTTTTTGACTCAATTTTCATTAGTAACTAATAATACTTTAAATAAATTTCCCATTTGTTTTTTGTCTATTAATCTATTAACTGACATATCCAATTTAATTTTATCTTGTTTATTTTTTAAGTTTTTTTTAGCCTGCTTTAATCTTGCTAGAATTCCATTTTTTATTAAAAAATCTGATTGCGACATATTTAAGGTTCTAGTAAGACTATTTTTTTCAAATATCCGATTTATAAACTTAAAATTAACAAGGTGCGTAATATCTACATTTCCAGGGTTATAAAAAATGTCCACTTTTTGATGTTTTTCTAAAGCTTGTAAAGTATTCCTAAAATTTTCATCATAGTAACCATAATCAATGGTCATGAAACAATTGTTCTTGTGATTTTTCACTAATTTAGAAATTTCGCTTANAAATTTAAATATTTCTGGAGCATACTCAATAAAGTTTGTATTTTTATTACAAAAATTCAAAACATCATTTGGAGTTTTTTTAAGTATTAAAAATTTNGAACTAGGTTCNTTTTTNGTTTTATTATAAAATATATATCTTTCGTACCATTTATTTTGTATCTTTTTTAAATGCTTTACCGGAAAAGCATCTAATAATTCATTTGAAAGTATAAAACAGTTNTTTTTATTAAAGTTTTTTAAGTTATTTATCCATTTAACATTAAATTTATTAAGATTGTTTTTTTGTAATTTTTTTAAATTTTTNCTTTTTTCCAAAATAAAATACTCAAATTTTATATTTTTAAATTTAAGTAGAGTTTTTATAATATCTTTCGCCATAATTCCTTCGCCAGCTCCAACTTCAAGTAAATTACACTTTTTTACCCCTCTGCTTAAAAAATAATTTAAAATGTAAATTGATATTATTTCTCCAAAAATACTCGAAATATAAGGAGATGTAATAAAATCTCCTCTAGGTCCAAAAATTTTGTTTTTTTCATAGTAGCTGAATCTATGTTTNTAGAGACATAAATTTATATATTTATCTAATGGTAATTTTTTTTTAATATTGTTTAGTATATTTGACATGAATAAAAATTGTTAATCCAATAACCAGCATTGCCAGACTTAGTATAGTTCCCATACTAAGAAAACCAAAAATATATCCAATGTGNTCATCTGGTAATCTAAATTGTTCAGCGGCAATTCTAAACAAACTATATAAAATTAGAAAAAAAGAAGAAATATACCCNCTAATTTTTTTGTATTTAAAAATTAAATTCATAAGTATAAAAAGTAATAGACCCTCCAATAATGCTTCATAGATTTGCGATGGATGCCTTGGTACATCATCAATTTTTAAAAACACAACTGACCAGGGTAAATTAGTTGGAACACCTANCAATTCTGAATTGANAAAATTTGCAATTCTTCCTAANAATAGTCCAATCGGTGTTATAATTGCCAGCAAGTCTGTGAATTCAAATAGTTGTATGTTTTTATTTTTGATAAAATAGAATGTGATAAAAATTATACCAANCAACCCTCCATGAAAAGACATGCCACCTTGCCAAACGTAAAGAACCTTAAGTGGGTTATTTATATAATAATATAGATCATAAAAAATAATATAGCCCAACCTTCCACCAATTATTATACCAAGAATAGCATATGGTAAAAAGTCATCTAAAATTTCNTTTTTAAAATTAAAAAAATAATTTTTTTTGACAATATATTTTCCATATTGGAGTGCAAATATTAATCCAAATATATATGCTAAAGAGTACCATCTAATTTCAAAATCAAAAATATTGAACGCCACTGGATTTAGATCATTAAAAAACATTAGAAAGGAAATGTAAGGTTTACTCTTAAGCCAGAACCTTTTGGGTTATCTAAAAGATCGATTTGACCTCCGTGAGAATTAACAATATCTTGAACAATTGATAATCCTAGACCAACACTTCCAGAACTAGCTGTGCGACTTTTGTCTAATCTATAAAACGGTCTTAAAACTCTTTCTCTTTCTTTTTCAGGTATTCCTGGTCCGTCGTCGTCGATAGTAATTAATATTTTATCGTGAGGATCTGATACTTTTATTTCCACAGAATTTCCATATTTCAGTGCATTTTCGATAATATTTAAAATAGATCTTTTTATTAAATGTTGTCTTCCTGTCAAAAAAAAGTTTTTTTTGCATTCAAGTTTAATTTTAGACCCACTAAATTTATGCATAATTTCATTAAGCATNATGGATAAATTAAATTTGTTTGAAGATAATTCAGATTGNGAAGTGGAGTAGTCAAGGTAGTCAGCAATCATTTTCTGCATTTCGTTTATGTCTTCTTTTATTTTATCTAATTTTCCGTCTTTATTTAGAATTTCAATTTGTAATTTAAGTCTAGTCAAGGGTGTTTTTAAATCATGACTGATACCAGATAGCATTGATGTTCTTTGACTGATATGCCTTAAAATTCTTTGTTTCATTTTTTCAAACTCANTAATAGCTTTTCGGATCTCCAAAGCTCCAGAGGGTTTTGTTTCTGCGATATACTGGCCTTTTCCAAATTTTTCTGCCGCAGATGCTAAATTAGTAATAGGTTTAATTTGATTTCTTAAAAAAATTATAGATATTGATATTAATAATATTGCGGGAACCAATATCCATAAAAGAAATATCCTTCCTGATGCATTTCTAATTCTTGATTTTGGAACTAGTAGGTCTGTTATNTTATTGTCAAATTCAACTAAAATTTTAACATAATCCTTATGAATTTTTGTATTAAACCAAAATTTATAATTTAAATTTTTCTCAAATTCTTCTTTTAATAATCTGTCATAAAACGCAAATTTTGAGTAATCCGCCTCTCGATTAATTTTGCCTTTTACTATTTTTATATCATAGGGTTTATTCTGCTTGAAAAGTTTAAGTATATTTGCTCTTTTTTTTTCATCTTCCTCATTTTGATACAAATTTATAAACGTAGANATTTCATCAGATAATGAATTTACTAATCCCTTGTTTGTTTTAAGCCACAAGCTATCAAAAAAAACAATCGTAAGAATTATTTGTAGAAATATTACTGGAGTTATAATTATTAAAAAATATCTAAAAAATAAAGTTTTAGGAAGAATTTTTTTAATCATTTAATCTGCCCAAAGTACATAACCGTTTCCACGGACTGTTTGTAAGTAAATTGGGTTTTTTGGATCAGTCTCAATTTTTTGTCTCAATCTAGTAATAACAACATCTACAGCTCTTTCTTTGTTTAGTTTAATAATTTTAGATATATCTTCTCTTTGAAAAACTTTTCCCAAAGACATTATCATTGTTTCTAATAATATTTTTTCAGATTGGTTTATTTTTTCAATATTCTTTTTGAAAGTAATAGTCATTTTTTTTAAATCCACTTTCTTTTCACCAAACTTTATAAAATGAACACCTTTTTTAAGGCTTTTAACTCTTTTTAAAATATTTTTTATTCTTAGTACTAATTCTTTAGGTTCAAAAGGTTTTGGAATATAGTCATCTGCTCCAGTTTCTAATCCATGAATTCTACTAGCTGCCTCACCCATTGCAGTTAAAAATATAATTGGTGTATCTTTATTTTTTCTAATTTCNTTTGTCAGTTCCAAACCAGATTGTCCAGGCATCATAATATCCACAATTAGTAAATCAAACTCTAATATTTTAATTTTATTTTTAGCATCTTGTGANTCTTGCGCAGTGGTCACAAAGAAATTTTCACTTTCTANATATTCTTTAACAGACTCACGAATACCTTTGTCATCATCAATAATAAGAATATGTTTTTTTTCTTCTTTCATTCAATAATTCTCTTTAGCACATTTTTAAAATAAAGAACTTCATCAGGTGAAGATTTTTTAAAAGCACTTAAAATCCTACTTTTTTGCGAATTAAATAGACTATCACTGAAATTTATACCTTTGTCAGTTAGAAAAATTTTTTTCTCTCTTCCGTCTTTTTCTCCTTTTTTTAGACTTATCAAGTCTTTTTTGCTTAAGTCCTGTATTACTCTATTTAAACTCTGTTTAGTGACCTTAAGACTTTTTAAAATTTCACTAACTTTTAAACCTGGTTTGTTATCTACTAATATTATCAGTCTATGATGTGCTTTTCCCANAGAATTTCTCTTAAGCGTTTGTTCGCTGTCTGAAAATGAGGATGTATAAGATTTTAACAGCAATTCTATCACGTCTTTTAAATTCTTTTCTTTTAAATAAAGGAAGTCTTTTAGCATCACATATTAGTCAGTTTTATTGACTTATATTACATTCAAATATAATTTCTATTCAATTTTCAATATGGAAGCTGTCCCGTACGATAAAAGAAATGGAAAGATCTGGTTTAATGGCCAGGTAATTGACTGGAAAGATGCAAAGCTACATGTTCTTACCCATGGGTTGCATTATGGTAGTTGTGTTTTCGAAGGAGAAAGAGTTTATAATGGTGAAATTTTTAAGCTNAGAGAACATACAGACAGATTGATTTATTCTGCAAGCAGGATGGGGTTCAAAATTCCATACACTGCAGATGAAATAGATACAGCATGTAATGAAATTATAAAAATTCAAAAAGTAAAGAATGGATATGTTAGACCAGTAGCATGGAGAGGTAGTGAAATGATGGCAATTTCTGCTCAAAAAAATACTATACACTTTGCAATTGCTACGTGGGAATGGGGATCTTATTTTGATCCTAAGATTAAGGAAAANGGAATAGCATTAAATATTTCAAAGTGGAAAAAACCAGCACCTGACACTATACCATGGGATACAAAAGCTGCGGGCTTATATATGATTAACACATTATCNAAACATGAAGCTGAAAAAGANGGGTTTAATGACTCGATGATGTTGGATAGTGATGGATATGTAGCTGAGGCAACTGGAGCAAATGTTTTTTTTATAGATGAAAATAAAAAAGAAATTCACACTCCAATTCCTGATTGTTTTTTAGATGGCATAACAAGAAGAACAATTATGGAAATTGCGAAAGACAAAGGTTTTAATATTATTGAGCGAAAAATGAATTTAAATGAATTGAATAACTTTGATGCATGTTTTTTAACAGGTACAGCTGCAGAGGTTACTCCAGTTTCTCAAATAGGGGATTATAAATTTAAGGTTACCCCAACAATTGGCGAACTATTCGACAAATACTTAGAAATAGTAAACAGAACNTAATAATTAATCCAAGGCATGGTCGATGCCTTTTTTGACATAATCATAACCTGTGTAAATTGTTAGGACTGCGGAGATCCAAAGCAAAACTAAACCTATTTCAAGGCCATAATCAAATAAAATTTTGTCCCCTGAGTTNCCAGCCAATAATATTGATATTGAAAACATTTGGAAAAAAGTTTTAACTTTTGCAAGNTGNGATACNGGCATATTAAGCTTAAATTTTGCGAGATATTCTCTTAAACCAGAAACAAGAATTTCACGGCATAAAATAATAATTGCCGCAATTACATCTAGGCCAACAATNACATTGCTTTTAACTAAAAGTATNAGAGCTGTNACAACAATTATCTTATCTGCAATTGGATCTAACATTTCACCAAGACGAGATTGTTGTTTTAAAAGACGTGCCAAAAAACCNTCTGCAAAATCAGTAAAGCTTGCAAGTACAAATATACCACAAGCTAACCAGTCACTAAGAGATCCTGGTATATAGAAAACTACAACTAGAAATGGGACAAGTATAATTCGTCCAATTGTNAGTATATTTGGTATTTTAAGCATTAGAGGATATTTTTCTTTTTATGAAAAAAATTATAAACTTTTAAAGCGGAGCTGTCATTAATTCCGTCGACAGATTTAATATCGTCAAGACTTGCGCCCTCAATTGCTTTTGCAGATCCAAAATGACTTAATAGTGCCTTTTTTCTTTTAGCACCAATACCATCAATTTCCTCAAGAGGAGATTTAAACATTTTCTTATTTTTTTTCTTTCTATGAGTCGTGATTGCAAATCTATGTGCCTCATCACGGATTCTTTGTGTTAAAAATAGAACTGGATCATTACTCTTTAGNTCTATAACNCCATCTTCCGTAATAAACTTTTCATTACCTTTATTACGCTCTTTACCTTTTGATATCGCTATTATTTTTAGCTGATGAAATCCAAGNTCATTTAATTTATTTCTAACAATAGAATATTGGCCTTTACCTCCATCAATCAGCAACAAATCTGGGACATTTTCATCTGATAAGCTGTGAATTTTTGAAAACCTTCTTTCAATGACTTCTGACATCATTCCGTAATCATCATTTGATTTAATTTTAGTATTTTTGATATTAAATTTTCTATATCTATTTTTAATAAATCCATCCTTACCAAAAGCTATCAAGGCACCTATATTGCTATCACCCTGATTATGACTATTGTCGTAAACTTCAATTAAGGAAGGAGTAAAATTTAATTTAAATCTTTCACCAAGAGAAGATANTAAATCACTATTTTTTTCTTGAGATAAAATTTTTAACTGAAGCTGTTCCTCAGCATTTTTGACGGCATTTTTTACCATAGAATTTTTTGGTAAAACTTTAATAGAAATTTTTTTATTATATTTTTTTTCTAACGCAGTTTTAATTAAGCTTTCACTTTCAGGAGATAAATTTAGAACAATTTCAGCTGGAGGTTCTTTATTTTGATAAAATTGCATTAAGAAAGATTTTAAAATATGTGAATCACTATCTTCGTAGTCATGTTTTGGATAAAAATATTGACTACCCCAGTTTTGTTTTGATCTATAAAAAAATACAACAATACACGTGACATTNTCTTTTCTAAATGAAGTAACCAANTCGCCATTTTGTAAATTGTTTTTTTGAATATTTTGNGAAGATTGGATGTAAGTTANGGATTTAATCCTGTCCCTTAAAATTGCAGCTTTTTCATAGTTTAGACTTCTACTTTCTTTGTCCATTTGTTGAGACATTTTTTTTTGAATATCTCTAGACTTGCCATTTAAGAAATCCCTACATTCATCAACTGTTTTAGAATATTCATCTTCCGCTATCTCATTAGTGCATGGACCAGAACATCTTTTAATTTGATACAAAATGCANGGTCTAGCTCTTCCTTTAAAAGTATTGTCGTCACAAACTCTTAACTGGAAAACCTTTTGTAACATTTTAATTGTCCAATTAGCAGAAGCTATTGAGGCAAATGGGCCAAAGTAAATATCTTTGTCATTATGCCTCCCTCTAAATTTTGTNATTTGTGGAAACTTATGACTGGAACGTATTTGAATGTAAGGAAAAGATTTATCATCTTTAAGTAACACATTGTATCTGGGTTTATTTTTTTTGATTAAGTTAGCCTCCAGGAGTAAGGCTTCAGATTCATTTAGAGTGCTAATAGTATCTATCCTATCAGCTGATGATATCATTCTTTCCGTTCTTATAGGTTGAGTAGAANTTGATGAATAATTTGATAATCTNTTTGGTAGATTTTTAGCTTTACCAACATAAATAATTTTATTTTTACTATCAAAGACCTGGTAAACTCCCGGGCTGTTAGAGCATAACTTTGATTTATTTTTGAAAATCTCTTTACCTAATTCTAGTGAATTCATNAGATTAAATCCTTGATTTTGTTATTTCATAGCCAACACTGCCACATCCCTTGATTGCTTGAGGCTTTTCAATTTTTAAGTTTATTTTTGTGACTCTTTTGTTATCAAAAATTTTATTAGTAATTTTTTCTGCAAGTGTTTCTAAAAAATTAATATCTTCTGTGAGTATATTTTTGATAATTTGTATTATTTTATCGTAGTCTAAAATTTCATCTAAATTATTATCTTGATAAATATTTTCATTAATAAATAATTTTAAATTAAATATTAACTCTTGTTCACTAACTTTTTCATGCTTGTAATAACCAAACACAGCNTTGAGACTTAAATTTTTAATTATTACAACTTCTTCAGAGGTCTTTATTTCATCATTNATTTTTATAATTTTTTTTTCACTCATGAACGTTTATCAAATCTTTGGTTTGCCAGTTTAAACTTTGACCGCTATCAACTGCTATAGACTGTCCAGTAATTGATTGATTTTCAATAAAAAATTTACANGCACTAAATATTTCTTTCTTATTAACTTGTTTTTTTAATAACGTATTTTGGTACTGTTTTTTAAAATGACTTTCAGATTGTCTTGAATTTTTTATAACAGGTCCAGGGGCTATTGCATTTACCCTTATTTTTGGCGCTAAACGCATAGCTGATGTTTTTGTTAAATTAAATAGTATCATTTTACTCACTGTATATGAAAAAAAATAAGGCGTTAATTTAAAAACTCTTTGATCTAAAATATTAGTTATTGTCGGGTTGTCTTTAGATTGGAGTTTTTGGTTAGCAAAATTTGATATTAAAATTGCTGGAGCCTTTGCGTTTATATTTATATGTTTGTCCCAACTTTTTTCATTAAATTTTAGCAAATCATCATTTTCAAATAATGAAGCGCAATTTATTAAATGATTAATTTTTCCTAATTTTTTTTTAGCGTCACTAAAGAGTTTTTTAACTGATTTTGAATTTTCTAGATTGGCTTTAATTAAAATTGCCTTGCCATATTTATCAATTTCTTTTTTTGTATTATTGGCTTCAGTTTTTGAATTGTTGTAATGAAGTATGATATTCGCACCTAGTTTTGCAAAATTTATTGCGATTTCTTTACCAATTCTCTTTCCAGCTCCAGTAATTAAAATATTCATTTTTTTTGATATCTCTTGCCAGTTTTTGTACCAGCTCTACCTTGCGTAGATCTAGCTGTATTTTTAGCATTATAACTTTTTGTGAAAGAATTCACTGTAAGGCCCATGTCAGAATGTTCCAGCTTTCTTATTTCATCTCTTATTTTTGCCGCCTGTTCAAATTCTAAATTATCTGCAGCACTTTGCATGTCTTTTTTTAATGCTTTCATATGTTTTTTTAAGTTGTGACCCGGTTTTGTAAATTTATCAGTATTAAGATAGTCCTTTTCATAAACATTTTCTAAAATATCACCAATCTCTTTTTTTATTGAGACTGCACTAATATTGTTTTTTTTATTATATTCTTCTTGTTTAGCTCTTCTTCGATCGGTTTCTTGGATTGCTTTAACTATACTTTTTGTTTTTTTGTCTGCGTATAAAATAACTCTACCTTCAATATTTCTCGCAGCTCTACCAATAGTTTGTACAAGAGATGTTTCGGATCTTAAAAACCCTTCTTTATCAGCATCTAAAATTGCAACAAGAGAACACTCTGGTATGTCCANACCTTCTCTCAACAGGTTAATACCCACAAGAACATCAAAGTGACCCAGCCTTAAATCTCTAATAATTTCTATTCTTTCCAAGGTATCAATGTCTGAATGCATATATCTAACTTTAAGGCCATTCTCATCAAAGTACTCAGTTAAATCCTCTGCCATCTTTTTTGTTAATGTAGTGNCTAAAACTCTTTGACCTTTNTTTATAATTTTTTNNCATTCNTNTAATAAATCATCAACTTGATTTTTTGCAGGTCGAATTTCAACATCAGGATCAGTTAATCCTGTGGGCCTAATAATTTGTTCAGCAAACACACCTTTTGTTTGNTCCATTTCCCATGGACCAGGTGTTGCTGATACAAAAACAGTCTGAGGCCTCATCATATCCCATTCTTCAAATTTTAAAGGCCTATTATCCATACAAGATGGNAATCTGAATCCATAATCAGACAGAGTTTTTTTTCTAGTGAAATCTCCTTTGTACATACCATTTAGTTGCGGTACTGTTACGTGGCTTTCATCAACAAATACTAAAGCATTGTCNGGTAAATATTCAAACAAAGTTGGAGGTGGTTCACCTTTATTCCTACCAGATAAAAATCTAGAATAGTTCTCTATACCAGAACATGATCCTGTAGCTTCAATCATTTCTAAGTCAAATCTCGTTCTTTCTTCAATCCTTTGGGCCTCAAGTAATTTATTTTCATTCCTAAAATAATCTATTGTAATCCTCAATTCTTCTCTGATCTGTTTTATTGCNTGGTTTACCGTAGGACGAGGAGTTATATAGTGNCTATTAGCATAAACTTTAATAATATTTAAATCTTCNGTTTTGTCGCCTGTTAATGGATCAAACTCTTTTATTGAAATTAACTTNCCTTCATCAAGATTAAGTTTCCATGCTCTATCTTCAAGATGAGACGGAAAAATTTCAATGTTTTCTCCTCTTACCCTAAAAGTTCCTCTTTGAAAATTTTGATCATTTCTTTTATATTGCAGTTCAATTAATCCTTTAATAATTTTTTCTCTTTCATAGCTTTCATTTTTAATAAATGTAAAAGTCATCTTNCCGTAAGACTCAGCAGAGCCTAGTCCATAAATACAAGAAACACTTGAGACAATTATAACATCATCNTTTTCTAAAAGGGATCTAGTTGCAGAGTGTCTCATTCTATCAATTTGTTCGTTAATGGATGACTCTTTTTCAATATATGTATCTGATCTTGGCACGTATGCTTCAGGAGTATAATAATCGTAATAAGATACAAAATATTCGACAGAATTTTCAGAAAAAAAACTTTTCATCTCGCCATAAAGTTGAGCTGCTAAAGTTTTATTTGGGGCTAAAATTATAGCTGGACGATTTAAGGACTCAATAATTTTTGCCATTGTGAAGGTTTTTCCAGAGCCTGTCACACCAAGCAAAACNTGGTTTTTCTGTTTATCATTTAAACCTACACACAATTCCTTAATTGCTGAGGGTTGATCACCCGANGGTTTAAAATTACTTGTAATTTTAAAACTTTTACCACCTTCAAGTTTGTTTAAGGATAACNCATTTGTATCCTTGCTTTCTTTTTCATTAATTGTATTTAATACAGACATATTTTATGACTATCTTATCAAGTTCTTTATCAAGAATAAAACCTTCTCCTACAATAGCTGTAACTCAAAAAGCTCGAGAGTTAAAAGAAAAAGGGGTGGATGTAATCTCTTTAGGGGCCGGTGAGCCAGATTTTGACACTCCGGACAATGTTAAAAATGCCGCAATTGAGGCAATAAATAAAGGCGAGACAAAATATACCGCTGTTGACGGTACCCCAAAACTTAAAAAAGCAATTATCAATAAATTTAAAAGAGAGAATGGATTGGATTTTCTAAAAGATCAAATCAATGTTGGAGCAGGGGGTAAGCAAGTTATTTATAATGCTATACTTGCTACAATAAACCCAGGTGACGAGGTTTTGATACCAGCACCTTATTGGGTGTCTTATCCAGACATTGTTTTATTGGCAGGGGGAGTACCAAAAGTAGTTGTTTGTAATGAAAAGGATGAATTTAAAATTACACCAAAAAAAATTAAAGATAATTTAACAAATAANACCAAGTGGCTAATTTTGAATTCNCCATCTAANCCNACAGGATCTTGTTATNNTCAGGATGAAATAGATGCTATAGCAAATGTGTTAAAAGATTATCCCAAAGTTATGATTATGAGTGATGATATTTATGAGCATGTTGTTTATGATAATTTTAAATTCTATACAATTGCCCAAAATAAAAANGTAAGGGANAGAACTTTAACAGTCAATGGTGTAAGCAAATCATATTCCATGACTGGATGGAGAATTGGTTACGCTGGAGGGCCAGCAGAACTAATTAAAGCCATGGCAAAAATACAATCCCAGTCCACTACAAATCCATCATCAATAAGTCAAGCTGCTGCAGTAGAGGCATTAAGCGGTGATCAAAGTTTTATTAAAGTACGTTCAGATGCATTTAAAGAAAGAAGAAATTTTGTTGTAACAGAACTCAACAAAATCAAAGGCATAGAATGTTTAAATCCCCAGGGNGCATTTTACGTATTNCCAAGCTGTAAAAATTGTTTAGGAAAAGTACATAGTGATTTTGGCAATATTAAAACAGACACTGACTTTGTTTCCATGTTACTAGAGTCCACCGGTGTTGCTGTAGTACAGGGATCTGCATTTGGACTGGAAGGTTTTTTTAGAATTTCTTACGCAACATCAATGAAGAACCTTGAAAAAGCAGTCAAAAGAATTTCTGAATTTTGTAGCAAACTTAGTTAGTGACTTAACAGTTTTTCCACTTCTAAAGCTGCCATACAACCCATACCAGCAGCAGTAATAGCTTGTCTAAAAACTTTATCTTTTACATCTCCAGCAGCAAATACACCGTCAACATTTGTTGCTGTTGAATCTGGATTTGTAATTATATAGCCTTCGTTATCCATTTTAATTTGATTTTTGAATATGTTAGTTGCTGGTATATGTCCAATCGCAACAAAAAAACCATTAACATTTAATTCTTTGATTTTATTATTTTTAATATTTTTCAAGCTAACAGACTCTAAATTTTTTGGATTATCTGTACCGTTTATTTTCTCAACTATTGTATCCCAAATAATTTCAATTTTANTATTTTTTAAAATTTTTTCTTGAAGCATTTTCTCTGCTCGTAATTTATCTCGTCTATGAATCAAATATACTTTTGATGCAATTCCAGACAGATAAATAGCTTCCTCTACTGCAGCATTGCCACCACCAACAACTGCTACTTCTTGATTTTTAAAAAAAAATCCATCGCACGTCGCGCACGAGCTAACACCAAATCCTTTAAACTTTTCCTCATTTTCAACACCTAGCCATCTTGCTTGTGCGCCAGTTGATATTATAACAGTGTCTGAAACAAAAATATTTCCATTTTCTCCTTCACATACAAAAGGACGTTTTGAAAAATCTACTCTGTTTATAATGTCTGTGATAAAACGGGTTCCAACATTTTCGGCTTGTTTTTTCATTTCTTCCATTAACCAAGGCCCTTGTATTGCCTTTGCNAATCCCGGATAATTTTCAACGTCGGTTGTAGTTGTTAATTGACCACCTTGCTCCATTCCAGTGACCATTACTGGATTTAACATTGCNCTAGACGCATAAACAGCCGCACTATAACCCGCCGGGCCTGACCCTATAATTAAAACTTTGGTTTTATGCTCTTTATTTTGACTCATTTGATTAGTTTATAAAAACAATTTAATAAAATAATATTATTTATAATGAAAGCTTTACACTCTTGGTTACTCACAGAAGGAGCTCATGGAATGATAAGCCAGGTTGAGGGATTGGCTAAAGCCTTGAATGCAACTTTTGATCATAAAAAGGTAAAGTTACCGTTTTACTCAAAATTTTTACCACCAATAATTACACCAAAAAACAAGGCATTTTTTAATTACAATGAATTAACAAAAAACATTGGTTCTATACCAGATTTTATAATTTCGTGTGGTAGGAAAAGTGTAATACCNAATATAGTCTTAAAAAGATTTTTTGAGAAGAAATACAATAAGATAATTCAAAATATTCATATTCAGGATCCAAAGATTTCATCAAAATTTTTTAATTTTGTAATAGTTCCCGAACATGACAATATTGTTAGTGGGGATAATGTTTTAATTTCAAAAGGGGCATTGCACTATTTAAATACAGAAGAGGTTGAAAATACCAATTTTAAAAATGAAAATGTAATTTCATTAATTTTAGGAGGTCCAAATAAATATTATAGTTTTTTATTTAAAGATTTAGAAAATATTTTTATGCAACTATTAAAGTTAAAAAATATTANGAAGATAAATGTTATAGGCTCAAGAAGAACTCCCCCACATCTTTTTGAAAAGTTAAGGTCAGTTTTTAAGGACAAAAAATTTAATTATGATTTTAGCTTACAAAAAATCAATTATACAAAATCATTATCAGAAGCATCACACATTTTCATAACTTGTGACTCAACCTCNATGATATCCGAAGCTGCAATAACTGGAAAACCTATATATACAATAAAACTAAAAAANATTAAAAATGACTATAGATTCCAAAGATTTTTTAAATTATTTCAAGAACTCGGGATAATTAGATTTTTTGATGGTTCAATTGATAACTGGACTTATGAAAAATTATATGAGAGTAAAAGAATATCAAATAATATTATTAAAAAATAAATGAGTATTTTAGATTCTGTTAAAAAAAGTAGGCATGGTACAAANCCATTTAGATATTGGGAGTTCGAGAAGCCATTGACCGAAGAAATGATTATNGAGCTCTATAATGCTCGATTAGACGATCCCACTGCTCATAATATTGAATTTGATGGCACCAGAGCAATTGATGGTGGAGATGGAAAGTTAAGAGAAGGTATTAAATCTGGCGGACAAGCTTTAAAATTTAGATGTTTTATAAGNAAAGAAAATGAAAAGAANTATCCAGAAATATTAAAACTGGTCAATGAACTTCAAAATAAAGAAACTCATAATTACATAGGAAAAATGATAGGAAAAGATCTGTCAAATTCATATGTTCGTGTTGAGGTTTGTTGTGATAGGAAAGGTTTTTGGCTGAAACCGCACTGTGACATTAAAGAAAAGNTAATGTCATCAATGNTGTTTGTAAACCGAAACAATGAGTCAGAAGAACTTGGAACNGATTTTTATAATAATAAATTAGAGAAAGTTTACACNGTTCCTTATAAAGATAATTTTGGTTATATNTTTACTACAGATGAAAAAAGTTGGCATGGTCTAGAAAAAAAAGCTATTAAAGATGAGAGACGTTGTCTTCAGATAAATTATGTAACTTTTGAAACTGATTATCCAGTAGAAAAATAGTTACAATTCTTGAATTCTTTTAATTTTTATCGATTTATTTTTTAAAGANTTTATTGCCTGAGTACATGCTTTTGCTCCAGCAAGTGTTGTGAAGTAAGGTATTTTGTTATTCAGCGCTGCTCTTCTTAATGACCATGAGTCCTCGATAGATTTTTTTTCAGATGAAGTGTTTATTACTAATGATATTTTTTTATCATTTAAATATTCAACAATATGAGGACTGCCTTGCCTTACTTTATTGATTTTTTCACATTTAATACTGTTTTTATTTAANGTATCTGCTGTTCGTCCCGTACCAAAAATNTTAAATCCCATTTCAAAAAGCTTTTTCGCATATTTACAAATTTGTTCTTTATCCTCATCTTTAACAGATATAAATGCCGANCCTTTTATAGGTAAATCATTTCCAACTGAAATTTGACTTTTAGCAAAAGCCATTCCAAAATCGTCATCAATACCCATTGCTTCACCAGTNGATTTCATTTCAGGTCCAAGAATTGTATCAACTTCTGGAAATTTATTGAAAGGGAAAACAGCTTCTTTGATTGCATAAATATTTAATTTTTTATTAAGATTTTTNAATTCTTTTAATTTCTTACCTGCCATTACTTGTGATGCAATTTTTGCTACTGGAATATTTAGAGCTTTAGAGACATATGGGACTGTTCTGCTGGCTCTAGGATTTACTTCTAATATAAAAATTTTTGATTCTCTAATTGCAAATTGGATATTAATTAAACCAATAACCCCGAGTTTTTTTGCAAGAGCTTTTGTTTGTTTTTNTAGTTCTTCAATTATATCTTTATCCAATGAAAAAGGAGGGATACAACACGCGGAGTCACCAGAGTGTATGCCAGCTTCTTCTATATGCTCCATAATTCCTGCAATGAACACCTCATTACCATCACAAACTGCATCTACGTCGATTTCAATCGCATCATTCAGAAATTTATCAATCAAAACAGGACTATCTCCAGAAACTTTTACTGCTTCGTCGATATAAGTATTAAATTGATCGTCGTCGTAAACAATTTCCATTCCACGTCCTCCCAAAACATATGAGGGCCTTATAACAATAGGGTAGCCTATTTTATCAATAATTTTTTTAGCCTCATCTTTATCCCGCGCAAGTCCGCTTTCTGCTTGGTTTAATTTTAAATCTCTGACAACTTGATTAAATTTTTCTCTGTCTTCTGCAGTATCAATTGATTCCAATTGAGTACCTAAAATTGGAAAGCCCGATTGATGGATTCTTTTTGCAAGTTTTATAGGAGTTTGACCACCAAACTGAACTATAACACCTTTGATTTTTCCATTAGAACTTTCTTTTTTTAATATCTCTATAATATATTCCTCAATAAGAGGTTCGAAATATAATCTATCACTTGTATCATAATCAGTTGAAACAGTTTCGGGATTGCAATTAATCATTATAGTTTCATATCCCATTTCTTTTAGGGAAAAACTGGCTTGGCAACAACAATAATCAAACTCTATTCCTTGACCAATTCTATTTGGCCCACCACCTATAATAACAATCTTTTCCTTATTTGATGGATTAGACTCACATTCTCCTCTTGAATTTAAGCCGTGATCATAAGTTGAATACATGTAAGGCGTTGATGATGAAAATTCAGCGGCACACGTATCTACTTTTTTATAAGCTATATTAATTTCATTATTAATTTTAAATTTTTCAATATGATCTAAAGATTTTTTTGAAAGTTCAGCAATTTTTTGATCAGAAAAACCTANTGATTTTATTAACTTAAACTTTTTATTTTCTAATTCATTATTAATAATTAAATTCTCTGTTTCAACTATTTCTTCAATTTGTCTTAAAAACCAAGGATCAATTTTACATAACGCAAAAATTTCTTCTAAATTTAAACCTTTTCTAAAAGCATCTGCGACGTATAAAATTCTNAGAGGAATATTCATCTTTAATTTTTCTTTGATTGTGTCTAAATTATTTTCTACACTATCAAGGCCATTTAAGCCGACCTCTAATGAAACCAAAGCTTTTTGCAATGACTCTTTGAAATTTCTGCCAATAGACATACATTCTCCAACAGATTTCATAGCAGTACCTAACTCAGCCTTGCTCTTTTTAAATTTCTCAAAAGTGAATCTTGGAATTTTGGTTACTATATAATCGATTGTAGGTTCAAATGATGCAGGTGTTACTTTTGTAATATCATTTTGGATTTCATCTAATGTGTATCCAACCGCAAGTTTAGCTGCTACTTTAGCAATTGGAAATCCCGTTGCTTTTGATGCAAGTGCCGAAGACCTTGAAACCCTTGGATTCATTTCAATTATAATCATTCTTCCATCTTTTGGATTGATAGCAAATTGAACATTAGATCCACCAGTTTCAACTCCAATTTTTCTTAAGCAAGCAATGGAGGCATTTCTCATGACTTGATATTCTTTATCAGTAAGAGTAAGAGCTGGCGCAACAGTAATCGAGTCACCCGTGTGAATGCCCATTGGATCAATATTTTCAATCGAACAAACTATTATACTATTGTCTTTTTTATCTCTGACTACTTCCATCTCATATTCTTTCCACCCAACCAGTGACTCTTCTACCAAGACCTCATTTGTTGGAGATAAATCTAAACCATTTTTTACAATTTTAAAAAAATCTTCCTCAGTATTAGCTACACCGCCTCCGGTTCCTCCTAATGTAAAAGAAGGTCTTATTATTGAAGGAATACCTATTTGTTTCAAAGCCTCTTGAGCATCTTTCTCATTTTTACAAATAAATGATCTCGCAGACTCAAGACCAATCTCATTCATATTTTTTTTTAAATTTTTCTCTATTTTCTGCATTATCAATTGCTTCAGCATTAGCACCAATAAGTTCAACACTATATTTTTTTAAAATTCCATTATGATCAAGGCTCATGGCTGCATTAAGACCTGTTTGCCCACCCATGGTAGGTAAAATTGCGTCTGGTTTTTCTTTTTTAATTATCTCTTCTAAAACTGTATCATTGATTGGTTCAATATAAGTAACGTCAGCAACATCAGGATCCGTCATTATGGTTGCGGGATTTGAATTAACTAAAATAATTTTATAACCNTCTTGCCTTAATGCTTTGCAAGCTTGCGAGCCAGAATAATCAAACTCACATGCCTGACCAATTACTATGGGTCCAGCACCGATAATCATAATTTTTTTAATATCAGTTCTTTTCGGCATATNTTTTTATTTCCTTAATAAAATTTAAAAATAAATAATGACTATCATGAGGACCAGGACTTGCCTCAGGNTGGTATTGTACTGAAAAAGCATTAAATTTTTTTGACTTAATACCCTCTATTGAATGATCAAATAAAGAACTATGCGTTACCTCAACATTCTCAGGTATCGTTTCTTTATCTACTTCAAAACCATGATTTTGAGATGTAATTTCAACTAAATTATTTTTTAGATTTTTTACGGGATGATTTGCGCCCCTATGACCTTGATGCATTTTTTTAGTTTGACAACCTAATGCATGTGCTAGAAGTTGGTGACCTAAACATATTCCGAATACTGGAATTTTTGCTTTTAAAATTTCATTAATTATTTCTTTTGCAAATTTTGATGTTGCTTGAGGGTCACCTGGACCGTTAGATAAAAAGACTCCATCTGGTTTTAATTCTAAAATTTTTTTAAAGTTAGTATCTGAAGGAACAATAGTGAGCCTTGTATCTAAACTTGAAAAGTTTCTTAAAATATTTTTTTTACAGCCATAATCAATTACTACTATATGGTAAGTATGCTTTTTATTTATTTGGTACCCCTTGTCTTTTATCCATAAGCTTTCGTTGTTCCATTCATATATCTGTTTAGTAGATACTTTTTGCGTTAGTTCCATTCCTTTTAATCCAGGCCAGTTTTGACATTCATCAAGGTATTTTTTTTTGTCAGAAACCTCACCATTAACAATTGTAGCCTTCATAGCCCCTTTGTCTCTTATTAGATTTGTTATTGATCTAGTATCTAAACCAGCGATACCAACAATTTGATTTTTCTTTAACCAAAGGTTAAGCTTTTCAAATGATCGATAATTTGAGGGCTCGGTAATTTCTCTCGAAAAAATAACACCTTTTAACCAGACTTTTTCAGACTCAATATCTTCGAAATTTGTTCCTACATTTCCTACATGAGGAAAAGTAAAATTTATTATTTGATCAGAATACGATGGATCAGTAATAATTTCTTGGTAACCAGTCATTGAAGTATTAAAACATACCTCGCCAACCGCTGATCCAATGTGACCAATACCGAAGCCATCTAAAACTAATCCATTTTCAAAAACTAAAATACCTGTGGATTGTGATGATAAAGAATTTGAATTTGCCTTTTTTACCTTATTAAACAAAAATACAACCCATAGGTTAAGAATCAAAATTAAAAAAAAACTTTGGCG
Organism: Pelagibacteraceae bacterium; assembly: GCA_002684895.1. GTDB lineage: Bacteria > Pseudomonadota > Alphaproteobacteria > Pelagibacterales > Pelagibacteraceae > HIMB114. Next base: position 72,027 of record NYVZ01000012.1, on the reverse strand, counting down.
TTAATTATGAAAAAGTCTTACACTCGTCAAGAAACTAAATTAAATAATCATCATGAGTATTTTTGAAAATGTTAACAAAGCGTTAAGCGCATCTATAAAAAACAAGGAAAGCGATAAAGTTCTGACTTTAAGAGCAATAGTTTCTGCAAGAAAAGACAAGGAAATAGAGAAAAGAACGCAGGATAAGAAAGAAGTAACCAATGAAGACATGATTTCAATATTAAATAAGATGATAAAACAAAGAAATGAATCTGTTGAAATGTACTTAAAGGCTAAAAGGCAAGAATTAGCGGATAAAGAAAATAAAGAAATAGAAATTATCAAAGAATTTTTACCTCAACAATTAAGTCACGAAGAAGTTGAAAAGGTCTGTTCAGAAATCATTTCAAGCAGCGGAGCAGCTAGTTTAAAAGATATGGGCAAGGTAATGCAGATTCTTAAAGAAAAGTATCTTGGGAAAATTGACTTTTCATTTGCTGGAAAAATATTAAAGGAAAAACTCAAAGGTTAATGAAATACCCAAAATCATATATTGAAGAAATCAAAAATAGATTGAAAGTTTCTGATGTAGTCAGATTAAAAGTAAATTTAAAAAAAAGAGGAAAAGAATTTATTGGTCTATCACCTTTTAAAAATGAAAAGACGCCCTCATTTACTGTCAATGATGACAAAGGTTTTTATCATTGNTTTAGTACTGGTGAACACGGAAATATTTTTGATTTTATAATGAAATTAGATAATCTAGGATTTGGAGAAGCTATCAAGACTTTAGCACAAAGAGCAGGAATGCAACCCTACCATTTTACCAAAGAGGATGAAGTAAGAGAAAAGGAGTCACAAAAAATTCAAAAGCTTTTTGAGATTTTTTTTTCAATATGTCATATAGATCTTCAATCAGAATACAAAAATTCACATCTTAAATATCTATTAGACAGAGGCCTGTCTGTAGATACAATNAATTATTTTAAGATTGGATTTTGCGAAGATAGTAAGAAAATAAAAGACAAACTTTTTCAAAATAATTTTACCGCAAATGAATTAATCAAATCAGGCATGTATTATAAAAAAGATGGATCAGATGAACTGGTTTGTCGATTTAGGAATAGAATTATATTTCCTATATNAAATTACTTTAACCAATACATTGGTTGTGGCGGAAGATCAGTTTTAAAGAAAGCTTTAGCAAAATATATTAATTCTCCTGAAACAGATTTTTTTAAGAAAGGTTTTAATTTATATAATTTAAATAATTCAAAAAAAGAGTCTACCGATACAGACAAGTTAGTTCTGGTTGAAGGTTACATGGATGTAGTTTCATTNTACAATAAAGGTGTAAAAAATGTTGCGGCTACATTAGGTACTGCAATTACTACATCTCAAATTAATTTAGCATGGAAAAACTTTGACAAAATTATCCTGTGTTTTGATGGAGATCAAAGTGGATTAGACGCTTCTTATAGAGCCGCAGAAAAAGTCTTAAAAATACTTAAACCTGGTAAAGATATTTATTTTGCAAAAATACCTAATTCACAAGATCCTGATGATTTTATAAATCAATTTGGGCAAAATGGTTTTTACTCTTTGTTAAATCAGAGTAGTGATCTTTCGGAAATCATTTTTAATTATCATGCTGTTAATGTAGATAGATCTAAGGCTTCAGAAATTGCACTTTTAGAAAAAAAACTATTTCAGTTAGCAGATGAAATGGANGATCAAATATCAAAAAAATACATTAAAAANTCTTTTAAAAATAAAATATTTGTAAATTTAATAAAAAATAAAAAAAATACTTTTTCAAATCAGGGTGAATTAAAGCAGGCAAGTCTTAGATTAATGTTAACAAAAGAAGAAATTATTGAGCTATCTCTTTTGAATTTAATTTTAAATTATCCAAATTTAAGTGAAAACAAAATAGAAGATCTTTCCGCAATAGAATTTAGTTTTAAAGACAATAAGAATTTTTTATCTGAGCTAATATCTTCCTTAACAAACGAAAATATTAGATCAAAAGATAATCTGGTAAAAAAGTTACAAATAAATCACGAGGGGATTTTAAAAAAAATAAGCATGTATGCAAACAACAAGAGNGTCATNAGCAATTTAAATGAAGAATCTTTTGATAGTTTTTTTGAAGACTATTTTGCTGAGNTAAATTTATGCAAAAAGAATAAAGAATTGTTGTCGTTGGAATCAGAATTGGTAAAAAATCCAAATGAGGATATGTATAATCGATATATATCGTTAAAAAACAGCTAAAAATAAAGCAAATCTTCCATTTATTTTCTTATAAAAAAATATAAATTCCACCAACTATTGTGGAAAAATTAATATCTAAATCCTTCGAAAGACTAGTAGATAAAGGCCTTAACAGAGGATTTATCACTTATGAAGAATTACAAAAATCTTTAGGAAAAAGAAATAGCAATATCGAGAGTTTAAATGGAGCATTAGTTCATATTTTTGATCAGGCTATAACACTAGTTAAAAATAAATCTGACTTTAAAGTAAAAAAAACAGAAACTGAAACTTCAAAACAGACAAAAGCTGTAGAAAGAAGTGATGACCCAATCAGGATGTACCTAAGGGAAATGGGCGGCGTTGAACTTTTATCGAGAGAAGGTGAAACTGCNATTGCCAAAAGAATTGAGTCAGGTCGATATGTAATGATAAGCTCTTTATCAGAAAGCCCAATTACAGCAAAAAAAATTTTTGAATGGGAAGAAAAACTAATTAATAATGAAATGCTCGTTAGAGATATAATTGATCTTGATACAAATTTCATTGACGATGAAAAATTGGCNAAGTCAATAAAGGAAAAAAGTAAAAAAGAAGCTAAAGAAAAAAATCCAAATATTGATACAGAAACAGATGACTCAGGAAGTGATGATGANGAATTCAATATTTCACTTGCATCATTAGAGATTGAATTGAAGCCTAAAATCCTCGAGGCTTTCAGCAGAATAACAAAAAATTATAAAAAGCTTTTATCTTATCAAATAGAGAAACTCGGTTGTGTTTTAAAAAATCAACCTTTTAGCGATAGTAAAAAGAAAAATTATGAAAAAGTAAAAAAAGAAATCATGGAGGAGTTATTAAAACTACAATTAAATCAAGTTACCCAAGAAGATTTGGTAAGCTTAAACTATGCAGAAAATAAGAAAATTATATCTTATGATGGTGAATTAATGAGAGCTGCAAATAAACATGGTATATCTCGAGATGATTTTATTAAGTTTTATGTAGGAAATGAACTCAATCCAAATTTCGAAAAGTTTTTAAGTGAGGAAAAAAGCTGGTTAGCTTTCTTTACAAAAGAAAAAAAACTATTTTCCGTATTAAAAAATAAATTAACTGATCTTAGTAATGCTATTGGAATGTCAATTTCTGATTTTAGAATTTTAGTAAATAAAATTAAAAAAGGTGAAAGGGAGTCTAGAATTGCTAAAAAAGAAATGATTGAAGCTAATCTTAGATTGGTAATATCAATTGCGAAGAAATATACTAATAGAGGTTTGCAATTCTTGGATTTGATTCAAGAAGGAAACATAGGATTGATGAAAGCAGTAGATAAATTTGAATACAGAAGAGGTTATAAATTTTCAACTTATGCAACATGGTGGATTAGACAAGCGATTACAAGATCAATAGCCGATCAGGCTCGAACTATAAGAATCCCAGTTCATATGATAGAAACGATAAATAAAATTGTAAGAACACAAAGACAAATGATGAGTGAATTTGGTAGAGAACCTACTCCAGAGGAATTATCAAAAAAATTAGCTATGCCATTAGAAAAAGTTAGAAAAGTTTTAAAAATAGCAAAAGAACCGGTTTCACTTGAAACTCCGGTTGGCGATGAAGATGATAGTACTCTTGGAGACTTTATAGAGGATTCAAATGCATTAATACCAGTTGATGCCGCTGTGCAAACGGCCTTAAAAAATACCACAACAAAAGTTTTAGCATCTTTAACTCCACGAGAAGAAAGAGTATTAAGAATGAGGTTTGGAATTGGAATGAACACAGACCATACTCTTGAAGAAGTAGGACAGCAATTTTCAGTTACTAGAGAGCGAATTAGGCAGATAGAAGCTAAAGCTTTAAGAAAATTAAAGCATCCAAGTAGATCGAGACAATTNAAAAGTTTTTTAGATAATTAAGAATAATTATTTATTTTTAACTTTTATAGTGCTAAAGAATTATTAATTTAGGGCCTGTAGCTCAGTTGGTTAGAGCCCCCCGCTCATAACGGGGTTGTCGGGGGTTCAAATCCCTCCGGGCCCACCAAATAAAATGCAAACACCAGTCTTAAAAAGTTATTTATTGTTATTTATATTATCTGCGATTTGGGGATCGGCGTTTTTTAATTATAAGATTGTACTAACTAGTTTCGATTATTTTGTTCTAGCTGGTGGAAGAATTTTTTTTGCATCTATATTTATATTTGNAATGTCTTTCATTTTCTTCAAATCGATTGANTTTAAGATTTTATTTTCAAAAAAAATATATATTTTTTTTCTAATTGGTTTTACCAACTATGTTTTACCATTTTGTCTTATCGCTTTTGGAATTGACGGTATGACAAGTGGNTTGGCAGCTTTGCTTATGTCAGCAGGACCATTTTATGCAATTATTTTATCTCATTATTTTACCTCAGATAAATTTAATAGATTTAAATTTTTGGGCACAGTAATTGGTTTTATAAGTGTGTTTATTTTATTTTATGATCAAGTATATATTTCAAAGACAACTTCAATTCTATCTGTACTAATTGTTATGTCGGCATCGCTGAGCTATGTGATTGGCGGATTGATTATACAAAAGTACAGAGAATTCAATAATGAAACAATTGCAGCATTATCCATGATATGCGGTACCATAATTTTATTGCCAATATGCATTGTGCAAATAAATAATTTAGATTTTAAACAAGTTGAAATAAATAGTTTGTTTAGTCTAATCTATTTGGGAGTGGTCAGTACTGCAATTGCCTTCATGATTAGGGCCAAATTAATTTTTGATAATGGACTAATNTTTATGTCTCAAGTTTCTCTTCTNATACCAATATTCGGCTTGTATTTTAGCTGGTTATTTTTGAGTGAGGAGTTTTCGATAAANATGTTTGTTTCTTTGGTTATAATCNTATTTGGACTATGGGTTTTGCAATTGGGATACAGAAAAACTAATTCTTAGATATAAAATCTTTTAAGCTTANAATAAGGCTGTCATAACCTTTACTTGAAAGTATTGANTTAAATTCCTCCCTTTGNGTTTTTGCCAAACTTAAACCTTCAACAACTAAATCTCTGATTACTAATTTATCTTTAACTTTAAAAACTCTCCAATCAATTTGAATTTTTTGACTATCAGTTTTTGAAATCATCTTAGATTTCACCATTACATAATTATTACTAATTTTTTTTGAGCCAACAACCTCAATATTTTGATCGCTATAGTTTCTTAGTCTACTTGATATNTTTTTTGCAAAAAATACTCTAAACACTTTAGTATATTCTNTTANTTGCTCATCATTAAGATCTTTTTTATAGGCACCTAATGTAAAGCGGCCCAAGCCATCAACATCCACAACATCTAATGCCATTTTTTCTATTTTCTCCTTCTTCTCGTCAATTTTGATTTTGTCATCTAGGATTATTTCTTTTGCTCTATTGGTAGTGAACTGTATTAATTGCTCGGCATCTTTCTCAAAAGCATAAAGCTTACAAGTCATTAAAAGTAAGATTACTATTTTACTTAATNCTAGCTTTTTAGACATTAGATTTTTTATTTAAAATCTTTCCATTCATCANCATTATNTGAACCGTNATTCGTCAAATAATCTCTTCTTTGTAAGTACAAACTTCTCACTGAGGTATATAAATCGACCGAGTTTTTTTCTAAATCTTCTAATGTTTGTATGTTCTCTGCTCTCCAATTTGTTTTATCTAAAACAGTTTCTCCCCAGTATGTTTGATCTCCAAGATTATTACCTAAGAGTAACTCTTTGTTACCAACAGTGCTAAGATAAAAAGGATCTAAAAAAACATTTCCAAATTTACCGATAGAATCTCTTATTGTAGTCGGACCGAAAACTGGCAAAACTATATAGCAACCATGACCAACACCCCAGCTGCCAAGTGTTTGTCCATAATCTTCGTTTTCACTCTTTTTCAAACCAATTTTTGATGCTGGGTCAAAAAATCCAAAAATACCAAAAGTTGTATTTACAATAAACCGCCCAGTGTCTTTTATACCATCACCAAATTTACCTTGTAAAAATTGATTTGGGACTTGAACTAAATGTGAAACATTATTTGTGGCATTTCTAACACCTGTTCTTACAGGCCCTGGTAAATATGAATAGCCTCTGGCAATTGGCTTAAATACAACCTTGTCTAAACCCATGTTGAATGTAAACACCGCTCTATTTACGCCTTCAAAACAATCTTTGGTATTTGATAAAGCAATACCCGTAAAACTAAACAAAAAAGAGTTGATTAAAATAATCTTTAGAAAATATTTCATTTTTTTATATTTCGCTGAGTATATAGTGATATTTGTAGCTAAAACTAGCATAAAAAAAGGCAATATGAACTTAAAAATTATTTTCTTAAAGAGTAGAAATTTTGAAACAAAAAAACTGAGAAAAATTAAATATATAATCATTCACTATACTGGAATGAAAAATCAGNTAGTGGCAATTAAAAGATTACAATCAAGGGTTGCAAAAGTAAGTTGTCATTATTTAATCAGCAAAAAGGGTAGGATTTATCAACTTGTTCAAGATCAGAGTATCGCGTGGCATGCAGGGAAATCAAGATGGGGTAACGATGTTAATTTAAATTCAAAATCAATTGGTATTGAATTAGTTAATCGTGGTAATGAATTTTTTCCAAATAAACAAATTAATGCCTTATTGAAACTTTTAATTACGTTAAAAAAAAAATATAANATAAAACCAAAATACGTCCTTGGTCATGAAGATATTTCACCTGGAAGAAAAAAAGATCCTGGACCTAAATTTCCTTGGCCCAAGTTGTTCAGTAGAAATTTATCAAAAAAACGTTGATAAATAAGGATAATTGGCTATATAATAGGATGCTAGTTGGTTGAATGGTAGCTCTAATTTTTTAGAGAGGAAAGTCTGGGCTCCATAGGAAACAAGTACCAGGTAACGCCTGGCAGGAGTGATCCTAGGGATAGTGCCACAGAAAATAAACCGCCTAATCAAGGCAAGGGTGAAACGGCGAGGTAAGAGCTCACCGCCTTTTTAGTAATAAAAAGGGCATGGAAAACCCTACTTGGAGCAAGACCAAATAGGGATAGCGCGATCATTGATCAAATTTCCTAGATTAGCTATCCGGGTTGGTTGCTAGAGCTAATCAGAAATGATTAGCCAAGATAAATTACCATTTTAAATGACAGAACCCAGCTTACAGGCCAACTAGCAATAATCATAAATTGAGAACATTAATAGAACAACTTAAAGTTGTATTATTGTTGACTATTTATTAAAAACCATGTATTCCCATTAAATCCCATTACAGGGATAAAAATGAATTATTATGTTTATTTCTACTTACGAAAACAAGTTAGACAAAAAAGGAAGGGTGTCCGTGCCAGCTCCATATAGATCACATCTNTCATCACTTGGTTATAATGGNGTAGTTTGTTATCCGTCGTTTACAAATTCATCAATTGAATTTTGTCCTCAAAATAGATTAGAAAAAATAGCAGATACAATTGATACNCTCAATCCCTTTGATGAGAATAGAGATATATTTTCNACTTCTATATTAGCAAATAGTTTTCAATTAAATTTTGATAGTGAAGGNAGGATAANTTTAGCNGATAAACTTTTGAAACATTCTGGAATTAAAGAAAAAGTTTTATTTGTTGGACAAGGTAAATCATTTCAAATGTGGGAACCTTCGGTATTTAAAAAGTTTAGTGACGATGCAAGAAAAAAAGCAAATTTAAAACGCTCAGAGCTAAAATGGAAGCAAACAAATTAAATAAAAAAAAAGGAGAAAAATCATGGCAATAAACATAACTGCACCAGAACTAAGAGAATTAAAACCAAGAATAGTTGTATTGGGAGTTGGGGGAGCTGGAGGAAATGCAATTAATAACATGATTGATGCTGGTATCCAAGGTGTAGAATTTGTTGCTGCGAACACAGACGCACAAGATTTAAAAAAAAATAAAGCAGATTGTAAAATTCAATTAGGCGCTAATCTTACAAGAGGATTAGGCGCAGGATCAAAGGCAGATATTGGCCAAGCTGCAGCAGACGAGTCAATGAATGAAATTATTAATCTATTACAAGGTGCAAATATGGTTTTTGTAACAGCAGGTATGGGCGGTGGCACAGGAACGGGTGCAGCTCCTGTAATTGCTAAAGCTGCCAAAGACCTTAATATTCTTACAGTAGGTGTGGTCACAAAACCCTTTATGTATGAGGGACCTGGTAGAATAAGAGTTGCTGAGGCTGGTTTAGAAAATTTATTAAGAGTAGTTGATACNAGCATTATAATACCAAATCAAAACCTTTTTAAAATTGCCGATGAGAAGACACCATTNGTACACGCATTTAAAATGGCTGATAATGTTTTAATGCATGGTGTTAGAGGAATAACGGATTTAATTGTTAGACCTGGTCTTATGAATTTNGACTTTGCAGACATTGAAACTATAATGAGTGGCATGGGTAAAGCTATGATGGGTACTGGTGAAGCCGAGGGAGATAATAGAGCTGTAATCGCATCAGATGCAGCTATTAACAATCCATTAATAGATGATTATACATTGAAAGGTGCAAAAGGATTGCTTGTAAATATAACAGGTGGAAATGATATTACTCTATTTGAAGTTGATGAGGCCGCGAATAAAATAAGAGCAGAGGTTGATCCTGGTGCAGATATTTTGATTGGCAATACAATTGATGAGGCGATGACTGGAAAAGTAAGAGTCTCTATTGTTGTTACTGGCTTAGGTGGAGAAGTTGTAAAAAATAAACCGACTTTAAGCGTTGTTCAAAATAGAAATGGTTATAGTGGACAAAATCTATTTAACAATAATTCTATAAATCAACAGCAGCCCAATAGTTATGNGGCATATATGTCGAATCAACCTTACATGCCCGCATCAGTAACTAACCCAACAATGAGCACGGCACAAAATACACATGTATCAGGTGCAAATGCATTAGACTTAGGAACAATAAATCAATCTAATCAAAGCATAACTCCTGATATTAAAACTAATTATCAGGAAATTCAGGATAANATAAAAATTGAAGATCCTATTGAACAGGATTTTTTGAAGGACGAGTCAAATTTAAACAACAATCATGAAGTCAATACCTTTGAAGAAAAATCTATAAATGATGATAAAAATATGTATCAATTATCTGAGGAAGAAAACCTTGAAGCTCCACAGTTATTTACTAGCGATGATGAGCTNCCTCAAATAGAGGATGTAAATCAAGCGAATAGAGAAGACACAGATTTATCCGATCTTGATTTTGATGANAAAGATGACTTAGAAATCCCAGCATTTTTAAGAAGACAAACTAATTAAGAAAAATGCCCAATGCCACTGGATANTATCAAACATTATCCAGTAATGGCAAATGAGGTTTTAAGTTACATAACCAATAACAAAACTATAATAGATTGTACGTTTGGAGGCGGCGGGTATTCTTCAAAAATTTTAAAAAAATATAAAGGGTCTTATTTGATCGGATTAGACCGAGACAAAAATACTTCAGAACACGCTTCAAAATTAAAAAAAAATTATTTTGATAGATTTCAATTTAATAATTTAAAATTTTCTCAGATACATAGGGTAAAAGAATTTAAGANTACTGATTTTTTTTTATTTGATTTAGGCGTATCCAATTTTCAGCTGAAAAATATGGAAAGGGGATTTTCTTTTGAGTCAAAAAGCAAGTTGGATATGGGGATGGGTTTAAATACATTGAACGCATATGATTTAATAGAGAAAGTATCTGAAAAAAATTTAAAAAATATACTGAAATNTTTTGGAGAAGAAAAATTTGCATCTCAAATTTCTAAAAAGATAATTGAATATAGAAATAATGAAAAAATTATTACTGGNAAGGATTTGTCAAATATAATCAATAGTATTAAATACAATAAAGGAAAGACTGATCCTTCTACTAAATCTTTTCAGGCTATAAGAATGATTGTTAATCAAGAGTTGTCTGAAATTTATCAAGCCTTAGAGTATATTATTAGTAACTGCAAACAGGGCGCTGTTATCATAATTGTCACTTTTCATTCGTTAGAGGATATGCTGGTTAAAAGAATCTTCAATTACTATGGAAAAAAGAAATCCTTCTCTCGATATGTCCCAAAAAGTGAAGATCAAGATGACGTTTGTATAAACTTTTTAGCAAATAAAGTAATTAAACCAAGTGATATAGAGATTAAGCAAAATCCTAGCTCACGTTCAGCCAAATTAAGAATTATTAAAAAAATTAAGAATCCAAATATTAAATTAAAGAGAGAAAATTTAAATATGGAGAAGTATTTTCAATTAGAAGAGTTATATGTTTAAGAATATCTTAATAAGTCTTCTTTTATTAATAATGGGTACAACTTTTACTAGTTTTTATAAAAATAAATCTAAAGAACTTGAAAATCAGCTTAACATTAAAAAAAAAAATATTTTTGAATTAAAAAAAATTAAAAATCTTGAATTGAAAGAAAATGTATACCTCAAATCTCCAGAAAATATCCAAAAACTAGCAGATAAATATTTAGGCAAAGATTATATTTATTTTAATAATGAAGATATAGAATTTTTAGTTATCGATGAAAAAAAATAAACAATTGAATTTGTATTTTGATGAAAATATACATCAAAAAAAAAATAATAAAGATTTAGATAAAAAAATTAATATTATCATATCAGTGTTTTTATTAGCAAGTCTGTTAACACTGTCCAAGCTTTTTATGATTGGTTTTGAAAAAAAACAATTTCACTTAACCAATAGTTATCTTCTTGAAAATGTTCAAAGACGTCCTATTGTCGATCAAAATTATAATTTATTAGCATACAATATAAAAACTCACGACCTTCTGATCAGGACAAAAAAAATAAAAAATTTTAAAAATTTAAATCTTAAATTAAGAATAAATTTCCCGGACATTGATCTTGAAAAAATTAATAATTTTAAAAAAAATTCATTTCATGTTATCAAAAAAAACTTAACCCCTGTAGAATATAATAAAGCTTTAATATTAGGCGAGCCTTCCATTGAACTTGTAAGAAATGAAACCAGAGTTTATCCGAATAAAAACTTATTTTCTCACATTATTGGAAATGTTGACGTTGATCAGAAGGGTGTTTCTGGTGTCGAGTTGTTTTTAGATGAAGAAATCAAAAATAAGGCAAAAATTGATGAACCAATTATTTTATCGGTTGACCAAAATATTCAGTTCATAATTCGAGAAACTTTAAAAGAAAGTATGAGAGTTTTTGATGCCAAAGGTGCCTCAGGCATTTTATTAGATGCTCAATCTGGAAAGATATTATCTATGATATCTTTACCAGACTACAATCCAAATAATCGCAGAGAACTAGCTAATAAAAAGTATTTGTTCAACAAAAACACAAAGGGTCTTTATGAATTAGGGTCCATCTTTAAAACTTTCGTAATCGCAAATGCATTAGAAAAAAAAATAGTTACTCGTGATAAAATCTATAAGAATTTACCAAAAGAAGTAAAATGTGGAAAATTTCCTATTAGAGAATACAAATATTCATTAGATAAAAAAAACTTAACAGTTAACGATATATTAGTTGAATCTTCAAATATTGGTACCATTAGAATAATTCAAGAATCTGGCTTGGACTCATACAGAAAATTTTTAGAAAATTTAGAAATTTTCAATTATTCAAAAATTGAACTTCCAGAAGTCTCTGCGTCTACAAAAAAAAGGTGGGGAAAATGTAATACTCTAACCGCTGGTTATGGTCATGGAATTAACACAACTCCAATCCAACTAACCAGAGCATTTGCTGCTATAATTAACGGTGGATATCTTTTTGATGTTTCATTATTAAAAAACAAAGACCCAAAGTTTAAATCTAGAATTATTTCAAAAAAAAATAGTGAGACTATGAGAAAAATTTTAAGAACAAATGTAGACAAGAACTATACTAGAGGTGGAAGTGGACGAAAGGCTGACATTAAAGGATACAATGTAATGGGCAAAACTGGCACTGCCGAAAAACCTTTAAAGCTTTCCAGGGGTTATTCAAACGAAATTTTAAATATTTTTACATCAGCATTTGAGGTAAATAATAAATTTTATGTCCTGACAGTCGTTATCGACGAACCGAAAGGCTCCAAGAAATTATGGGGTCATAATAGAAGAGAAGCTGGTTGGAACGCAGGTTATGTTAATGGCCAAATTATAGAAAAAATTGGTCCAATTTTGAACACATTAAAATTTGATGAGTATGTAAAATTAAACTAATGAAAATTAATAAAATTATAAAAAAAAACTTTTGTAATGATTCAAGAAATTTAAAAAAAAATGACGTTTTTTTTGATTTTATATCAGATAAGAAAAAGAATAATCCTTATTTAGCAAATATAATACGAAAAAAACCATACTTAATAATAACAAAAAAAAAAATAAATTATAAAAATATATTAATTGTTCAAAACGTAAAAAAATTTTATTTTTCGATAATAAAAAAAAAATANAAANATATTCCAAAAAAACTATNCGCTGTTACTGGTACAAATGGCAAAACCTCTGTTGCAAGTTTTTTTTATCAAATAAATATTTTAAATAAATTAGATTGTGCAAATGTCGGAACACTCGGTTTTTATTATAATAAATGCTTAAAACAAAATNATTTAACAACCCCAGATAACCTTGATATTTTAAAATTTTTAAATTTTATTAAAGGACAAAATATAAATCGTGCTGTAATTGAGGCGTCAAGTCACGGCCTACACCAAGGTAGATTAAGTGGACTTAAATTTAAGAGCGTTGTTTTTACAAATTTTTCACGTGATCATCTAGATTATCACAAATCTATGAAATCATATTTNAATGCAAAATTAATCCTTTTAAAGCAAAATTTAGAAATTAATTCAGATATAATTTGTGATAACGAAATTGCTAAGTTAATTAAAAGAAAAAAAATTAAAAATAATGACTCATTATTACTACAAAATAAAAAAAAAAAATTTCANTAAAATCATAAGTTTTAAGCCACAGGGATCTAAAACTAAAATAAAAATTAATCATAATAATATTATTTATAATGTATTAATAAATTTAATTGGTGAATTTCAAATTAAAAACTTATTTCACGCAATAGTTCTTTCAGNTTCATCGGGATTAAATGTAAAGAAGATATTAAAAATATTACCGAAAATCAAACCTATTAAGGGAAGATTAAATATTTTAAAAAATAAAACAAAGACTATTTGCTTGGACTATGCCCACACACCTGATGGATTGGAAAAAGCCATCAAAACGNTGGAGAACCATTTTAATAAAAAAGTAAATATAGTTTTTGGTTGCGGCGGTAATAGAGACAAGGGTAAACGANCAAAAATGGGAAAAATTGTAAAAAAATTATGTAAAAATATTATNATCACAGATGACAACCCCAGAGACGAAAATCCTAAAGTAATAACAAATCAAATTTATAAATCCATTAAAAGGGGAAAGGTAATCAGTAATAGAAAATTAGCTATTAAACAGGCAATAAGAGACACCAATGATAAAGAAGTATTATTGATAGCTGGTAAAGGACATGAAAATTATCAAATAATTAAAGGTAAAAAAATACATTTTTCAGACTTTGAGGAAATTAAAAAAAATTTATGAAAAATTTAAATTTGAATCAAAATATAATTAATAAAAATTATTTTATAGATAGCAGGGATGTCAAAGAGAATTCTGTTTTTATTTGTATAAAGGGGCCAAATAATGATGGACATAATTATGTTAATTATGTGCTTAATAATTTTAGTAAAACAATAGTTGTATGTGACAAACATTGGAAATATGCAAAAAAATTTGAAAAAAATAAAAGAGTGATATTTTGCNACTCTACAAGAAAGTTTATAAAAAATTTAGCTCAAATAAAGAGATTAATTTTTAATAATAACTTTTTCATTGGTATTACTGGAAGCTCAGGAAAAACTACCCTTAAAGAAATTTTATTTAATACTTTAAAAAAATATGGTTCTGCNTACAAGTCAAANAAATCCTATAATAATGATATTGGATTACCTTTTACTCTTATTAATCAGAAGCGCTCATCTAANTATAATATTTACGAGNTTGGAATGAATAAGTTGGGTGAAATTAATGACTTATCAAAAATCTTAAAACCGAACATTGGCATTATTACTAATATTGGTGAAGCACATCTNGGTAATCTGGGTAGCGTGAATAATATAGCCAAGGCTAAATCTGAAATAATTAAAAATATAACTAAAAATGGAGNTATTATATTAAATAGAGATTGTAGGTTTTATGAAAAGTTAAAAAAAATTTCAAAATATAATAAATTGAAAATATTAAGTTTTGGAAGTAATGTTAGATCTACAATCTCTTATAAAATATTAAGTCTAAATATNGTACAAATCAAACTTAGGAACATAATTTTTAAGCTAAAGGTAATAAATAATAATTCAAATAATATTAAAAATATATTGGTATGTTTTTTGGTTTTGAACTATCTAAATCTCAATATTAATCTTGCCAAAACGATTTTAAAGAACATCAGGAGCATTCGAGGAAGAGGAAATATTATCAAAATTGANAAAAATATTTCTATAATAGACGATAGTTATAATTCAAATCCTGTATCCTTAAAAAAATCTATTTCTGAGTTCCATGATTTGAAAACGAAAAAAAGAAAAATATTAGTTTTAGGTGATATGTTGGAATTGGGTAAATTCTCAAAATCAAAACACTTTGAAATTGGCAAATTTTTAAAACTGTTTAAATTTGATAGAATTTATTTAGTGGGTGATAAATCAAAACAAATTTACAAACAAATTNAATCCACATTTTGGTGTAAATATTGTGAAAATATTAATGTTTTCTCNAGAGAATTTAAAAATGTTTTAATGGAAAATTCTATTATTATGTTTAAAGCTTCTAATGGAGTGGGCTTAAATAAGTTACTTAATAAGAAAATTTATAAATGCTAAATTATTTATTTCAGGAATTGTCATCACAAATATCTTTTNTCAATGTTTTTTCTTATATAACTTTTCGNACTGGTATTGCAATTTTTACATCTCTGATTGTCGTTCTTTTTTGTGGTCAGACTTTTATAAATTATTTAAAATCTTCAACGTATTTCAATCAGCCTATTAGAGATGATGGCCCTGTTTCTCACATAATTAAAAAAGCAGGAACACCAACTTTTGGAGGTGTTTTAATTATTTTTGGAATTATTATTTCAACTTTATTATGGTCGGATGTAAAAAATATTTTTGTTTTAATTTGTTTATTTTCACTATTATCTTTTGCGCTTATTGGTTTTTTTGATGATTATCTTAAAATTAAATTTAAGAATTCCAAAGGAATATCAGCTTTCTCAAAAATCATTTTTCAACTGATCTTTAGTTTGATGATTTTCTATATAATTTCTATTTCAATTCAAAATGAACAAAGGTTTATTTTAAACATACCATATTATAAAAATTTGATTTTTGATATTGGTTATTTTTATTTTCCATTTGCTGCAATCGTTATAATAGGTTCTTCTAACGCAGTAAATTTAACTGATGGTTTAGANGGATTGGCCACAGTCCCTTTAATACTTGTTACTCTAACGTTCATTTTAATAGTGTATTTATCTGGAAATGCTGTGTTTGCAGAGTACTTAAAAATCATAAATATCAGAAATATTTCAGAGGTATGTATTGTTTTAGGAGCTACAGTTGGATCTTGCCTAGGTTTCTTATGGTTTAATGCACCACCCGCAAAAATTTTTATGGGCGATACTGGTTCATTAGCATTGGGATCTTTACTAGGAACGGTTAGCCTTATATCGAAACATGAAGTTGTATTGTTTGTTGCCGGTGGTATTTTTGTTCTCGAAGCATTATCAGTTATTATTCAGGTGTTTTCTTTCAAAGTTTTTGGAAAAAGAGTTTTTAGAATGGCTCCATTACATCATCATTTTGAAAAAAAAGGGTGGGAGGAATCAACTATTGTNATCAGATTTTGGATTATATCTATAATTTTAGTTTTGATTGCACTTTCAAGTTTAAAATTAAGGTAAATGTTTTTTCCAAAGGAGCTCATAAACAAAAAAATTTTAATATTTGGTTATGGTAAAACTGGAAAATCAGTCCAGAAGTATTTTATAAAAAATAAAATAAATTATAAAATATGGGATGATAATAGAAAAATTAGAACTAATAAAATTGATAAAAAATTTTATTTGAATAAATACGATTACATAATTNTAAGTCCAGGTGTAGATATTTATAATCATAAAAATAAAACCTTTTTTAAACAACATAGAAAAAAAATTATTACAGACTTGGATATATTTTTTTTATCTAAAAGAAATTTCAGATATACNATTGGTATTACTGGTACCAACGGCAAATCAAGTTTTTGTAACTTATTAAATAATTTAATAAGAAAACACAATTTTAAATCAAGAGTTTTAGGAAATTTTGGAAATCCTGTTTTAGANGAAAGAATATCTANCANTGAATATTGTATATTAGAATTATCATCTTACCAATTAGATTACTCTAAGTATTTACAATTAGACAAAGCATGCATTTTAAATATTTCTGCTGATCATTTAGAAAGGCATGGTTCAATGGAAAAATATAAAAATGCTAAACTAAAAATTTTTAAATTTTTAAAAAATAAAGGAACTGGATACTATCATAGAGCAGCTTTTCCAAATTTAGAAAAAAATATTAATATAAAAGGTTTCGATAATATAAATAAAAAATTATGCCAAAATATATTGGGCTCCAATATTTCTATCTCAAAAATTGATTTTGAGGCGAATAAACTCCCACATCGTTATGAAAAATTTCGTCAAATAAAAAATTTTAAATTTATTAACGANTCCAAATCAACAAATTTTGATTCAACGAGATATGCNTTGAAAATGAGCANTAATAGTATTCTAATCTTAGGTGGTTTGCTAAAAAAGAGAGACAATTTTTCGCTAAAAGATCTGAAAAACAAAATATTTAAAATTTATTTGTTTGGCAATAATATCAATCAACTTAAACGNAGTTTAAAAAAGCAAAAAATTAATTTNAAATACTTTTTAAATTTGAATGATCTCTTAAAGCATTTNCTAATTAANGATTTTAAAAAACTAATTGATAAAAGAAAAAATTTTACAGTTCTATTCAGTCCTGGGGCTGCATCGTTTGATCAATATAAAAATTTNGAAGAAAGAGGANAAATATTTAAAAATTATGTTAATAAATTTTTCAAGAGATAACGACAATTTTGTAATACAGTGGCTAAGAAGTCTAGATAAAATTATTCTTATTTTGTTAATATTTTGGATAACACTAGGTCTAATTTTTGTCACGACCACTACATTAGATTTTGCATCTATGAAACTTTATAATAATCCAAAAACATTAATTTATAAATATTATGCTTTTATTGCTTTGAGTTTTTTTATTATTTTATTTTTTTCAATTTTTAATGAAAGTTTCTATAAAGAGTTTGCTAAATTTTTTTTTATTATTTCATTTTTTTTACTATTGTTAACATTAATCATTGGTATTGAGGTTAAAGGATCAAAAAGGTGGATTAATTTAATTTTTTTTAANTTTCAACCAATTGAATTACTCAAACCTTCTTTAATTTTATTTTTAGCAGGAATATTTTCGAGTGACAAAAGTTTCATTATTAAGTTNTTTTTATCAGGNTCAATAATTTCTTCTGCTGTTATAGTTTTACTTTTACAACCTGATTATACTCAAGCTTTGATTATATTATTAGTTTGGTTTACAATCGTTTTTTTATCTGGAGTTAACTTAGCTACAATAATTTCAGCTTTAAGTGTTACAATAGGTATAATGGTTTCCGTATTATTTTTTTTTAAAAATAATTTTTCTTATATATTTTTAAGGTTTGAAAATTGGCTCAGTTCAAATAACATTTCTTATCAATCAGAGAAATCAATTGATGCAATTAAGCATGGAGGTTTTTTTGGCCAGGGAATTGGAGAAGGAATATTGAAAGAAAAAATTCCAGAGGCTCATACAGATTATGTTCTAGCCTCTATCAGTGAAGAGTATGGAATTATAATTATAATTTTTGTCTTAATCATAGTATTTTCATTATTTATGAGAGTGTTCGCAATTTGCCAGAACGAAATATCAAGTTTTAAAAAATATACTCTCATAGCTTTATCAACTTTAATTTTATCNCAAATATTTATCAACGTTGGTGTAACAATTAATTTACTGCCATCTACGGGTATGACTTTTTCTTTTTTAAGTTACGGAGGCTCATCTATTTTAACTAGTGCATTTATAATGGGGATTATTTTGGCACTTACAAAAAATAAATTATAATGACAAAGGTTTTATTATCAACAGGAGGTACAGGTGGTCATATTTTTCCTGTTTTAGGTTTATATTTAAAATTAAAATACATTAAGGAAATTGAAGATGTTAAAATTATAACAGATCATAGAGCAAAAAAGTTCATAAATATTTCAGATATTGAAATTATAAAATCAGATAGNCCCTTTAGAAAAAAAGGTATTATTCATCTAGTGAAAACTTTTTCATGTATTTTATTTTCAACATTAAAATGCTTATATTTTATAATTTCTTTTAAGCCAAAAACTATAATTGGATCTGGTGGCTATGCATCTGTTCCAGTTTTATTNGCATCTTTAATTTTAAGAAAAAGTTTTATTTTGTATGAAACTAATGCTGTTCTAGGAAGAGTTAATAGGTTATTTTTACCATTCTCTAAAAAATTACTTTCAGGTTATAAAGATGTTAAAAATTTTCCAAAAAAATACGAAATTAAGTTTTTTCATGTTGGTCAATTAGTAAGAGATGAATTTTTTGAAGCATCTAGAAATAAAATTAAATCAAAAAATAATGATATATATACAAATAAACTTTTAAAAATTTTAATATTGGGTGGTAGTCAAGGTGCCAAAGTTTTTGGTGAAAAACTTCCAAAATGTTTCAAATACCTTAATCAGAATAAGATTAAATTATCGATTAAGCAACAAGTTCAAAAAGAACAACTTTATAATATTAATGAATTTTATAAAAATAATATACGATTTGATGTATCTTTATTTGAATTTAAAAAAAATATTCAAGATGATATCACTGAATGCGATATTGTAATTTGCAGATCAGGTTCGTCAACTCTTGCAGAACTTTCCATCTTAAACAAACCATTTATTGCAATACCATTACCCAGTTCATTAGATAATCATCAATATTTTAACGCTAAACATTATTATGATAATAACTGCTGTTGGCTATTAGAGGAAAATAGCGAGGATTTTGAAGAAAAAATGATTAATATATTAATGAACATTTACAATTCAGATGCTTTATTATCAAGTAAGGTAAAAAATTTAATTGAGTTAAACAAAAAAAATGCAATTGATAATTTTTTAACACATATTTTACATAACAATGGACTTACAAATAAATAAAAAAAACACCATATATTTTATTGGTATTGGCGGTATTGGCATGAGTGGAATTGCACTTATCATGAAAAATCTTGGATATAACGTCTTAGGAAGCGATTTGTCTAAAACTAGTAAAATTTTAGAACAACTAAGAAAAAAAAAAATAAAAATAATTTATGGCCATGAAAATAAAGCCATTTTAAAAGCTGATATAGTTGTAGTTTCATCTGCAATAGCAAAAAATAATAAAGAATTTCAATTAGCAAATAAGCATAAAATTATAATTGTTAAGAGAGCCGATATGTTAGCACATTTAATTAATTTAAAAAAAAATATTATTNTCTCAGGATCACATGGAAAAACAACTATTACATCTTTAATATCTCATCTTTTACAAAGTAATAAGTTTTATCCTACTATAGTAAATGGTGGAATAATAAATTCCTTAAATTCCAATGCTACTCTTGGNAAAGGAGAGTGGTCAGTCGTAGAAGCAGATGAATCAGACGGTAGTTTTTTAAAATTTAAAAGTATCTATTCNATTGTAAGCAATATAGATGTTGAGCATTTAGATTATTATAAAAAATTTTCAAATTTAAAAAATAGTTTTGAATATTTTTTAAAAAAAACTCCATTACTTGGTAAAAATATAGTTTGTATTGATGATAAAAANCTCAAACCTCTGGTTAAAAAAATTAATAAAAAAAATTTTTTAACTTATGGCTTTTCAAAAAAAGCGAATCTTCAATGTAAAAACGTCAAAAATATTAACATGGGTATGGTGTTTGATATTGATGTAAATTTACCAAATAAAAAATTTGAAATTAAAAAAATTAATATTAACCTTCTTGGTACACATAATATTTTAAATGTAGTTGCAAGTGTTGCGATAGGATTATTATTAAATATTAGTATTGAAAAAATCAAAAAATCTCTATTAAGTTTCTCCGGTGTTCAAAGAAGATTAACAATNGTTTATAAAAGAAACGGTACAATAATATATGATGACTATGCTCANCACCCAACGGAAATTAAAGCTGTACTACAGGCATGTAGAAATAATTTNAAAAATAAAAAAATCATTGCAATATTTCAGCCACATAGATTTTCAAGAATAATAAGTTTATATAAAGACTTCACAAAATCATTTAATAATGCANATCAAGTTTTGGTTTGTCCTGTATATTCTGCAGGTGAAAAAAATAAAAAATTTAATCATCAAAAATTATGCAAAGATATAATTTTAAATTCAAAAACAGAAGTGGTTTATATCGATAGTAAAAACCAAATTGAAATGTTTTTAAAAAAAAACTTGTTAAGTAATGAAATAGTTATTGCAATGGGAGCAGGAAATATTAGCAGTTGGATTAGAGATATTTCAAGCAGATTAAAAATATAAATGAACAATTTATTTCTCAATCATAAATTATCAGGAAATAGTTGGTTTGGTCTGGGTGGTAATGCAAAAAAATTCTTTATACCGGATACTGACGAAGAGTTAATAAATTACCTAAAAGATTTTAGATCAGAGAATTTTATCACAATCGGTTCAGGATCAAATATTTTATTTCGNGATAAAGGATGTTCTAATACCATTATNAAACTTGGAAATANTTTTAGAAAAATAGAAATTGTTAAAGACTTAATCCATTGTGGTTCAGGCGCTTTAAAAAGCAATGTATCAAAATTTGCATTGGACAAAGAGATTGAAAATATGGAATTCTTGAGCTGCATACCTGGAACAATGGGCGGAGGTGTAATTATGAATGCAGGTTGTTTTGGATATGAATTCAAGGATATAGTAAAGGAGGTTCATGGAGTTGATAAAGATTTAAATAAATCAATTATAGATTGTAAGAATATAGTCTTTCAGTATCGCAAAACAAACTTACCAAATGATTTCATTGTAACTAATNTAGTATTAAAAATTACTAGAGGCTTAAAGGAAAATATTAAAAATAAAATCGACAAGTTTAAAAGAGAAAAAAATGAATCCCAACCTTCCCAAATAAAGACAGGTGGAAGTACCTTTAAAAATCCTAATTCTAAATATAAAGCCTGGGAATTAATTAAAAAGAGTGGATGTGATAAAGTTAAATTTGGTAATGCTAAGTTTTCAGAAAGACANTGTAACTTCATTGAAAATAGGGGGAGTTCTGGAAAAGACGTTGAAGATCTTATTAATTATACAATTGATGAGGTAAAAAAAAAANTTAATATAACATTAGAACCAGAAATTAAAATCATCGGTGATAAATAAAAAAAAAATTCTTGTATTAATGGGTGGTAAATCACGGGAGAGAGCTATTAGTATACAATCCGGAAAAGCTTGTTTTAACGCTATCAAAAAAATGGGTTATAAAACTTATAAATTAGATCCAATTAATAGAATAGAAAAAAACATTAAAAAAATTAATCCCGATATTATTTTTAATTGTTTACACGGAAAATACGGTGAAGACGGAGAGGTACAAAAAATTTTAGAAAAATTAAAAATTCCATACACACACTCGGGTGTAAAATCATCCCAAAATGCCATGGACAAAATAAAATCAAAAAAAATATTCNTAAAAAATAATATTAAAACCCCAAGATATAAAGTAATAAAAAAAATATCTGACTTAGATAAAAATATCTCTAAATACAAATTTATTTTAAAACCAATAAATGAAGGATCAAGTTTAGGAGTTGAAATTTTTGAAAACATTTCGAAATTTAATATGCAAAAAATAAAAAAATTATTAAAAAGATACAAAGTTTTAATTCAAGAACTTTTTATAAGCGGTAAAGAAATTCAAACNGCAGTTTTAGGTAATAAAGCTATTGGATCTGTCGAAATTATACCGAAAAGAAAATTTTACGATTATAAAGCCAAGTANCTATCTTCAGCGAAGACAATTCATCGTATACCACCAAAAATATCAAAAAACATTCATCTCAAAGTAATGAAAACTGCCCTTAAAGCTCATAAAGTTTTAAAGTGTAAAGGGGTTTCCAGATCAGATTTTAGAGTTACAAAAAATGGTTTAATATTTATTTTGGAAACAAACACTCAGCCAGGTATGACAAAGCTATCTTTGGTTCCAGAAATAGCCTTGAGATATGGTTTAAATTTTAGAAATTTAGTTAATTGGATGATAAAAGATGCTGGTATTAAAAGGTAAAAAAAAATTTATTTTTTTTTTNATTTTTTTTTTATTTTTAACTACATATGGGATAAATACAAATAACGATTTCCCTTTATTCAAAATAAAAAAAATTGAATTTAAAAATAATATTAACCTAGAAGAAAANATTAAATTTAAATTAATAAATTACTTAAATAATAAGAGTCTTTTAAATGTAGATTATCAAAAAATATCTTCATTTTTAGCAGAGAGTCAATGGGTAAGGAATTTTCAAGTAAATAAATATTATCCTAATAAGATTATAATTCAAATTTATGAGCTTAAACCTGTAGCTTTATTTAAAGAAAAAGGAAAATTTTATTATATCAATAGTAATTTCGATATTACTGATAAAACTGTCATTAAGCATAATAATTCAAAAAAAATTCTTATTTCAGGTATTTATCAAAAAGAATTACTCAAAAAAAATTTTTTTAATATTACAAAGTTTAGTATTGCCAAAGATATAAAATCTATAAAAATATTAAATTTAAATAGGTATGATGTCTATTTNAAAAATAATGTTTATGTAAAATTAGGTGATTACGATATTAATTTGCAAATGAAAACATTGACTCAAATTATGAAAAAATATCAAAATTTAAATACAATCGATTTAAGAAACAAAGGAAGGGCAGTAATCAAGTGATTGGTGAAAAAATTGCTATATTAGATTTGGGCACCTATAAATTAAAACTGTTAGTTATTTCACTTGATAAAGATAATTATATTCAAGTCCACGCAAAGTATTCAATTNTTTCATCTGGGATAAAAAAAGGGAATGTTACTGATATTGAAAAACTAAGTTCTGTAATTAAACATTGTGTTGCATCAATAGAAAAGGAAATTAACATAAATATTAAAGATATTTATGTTGGNATTAACTCAATAGATTTTAATTTTCTAACCTTTTGTCTCTCTAGAAATATTGGATCTTATGAAATCGAAGAAAAAAAAGATTTACAGAGTCTAATAGATCTAGCATCAGGTATTTTTTATCAGAATTTCAATGATCACAAAATAATTCATTTTTTAAATTCAGGTTTTTATTTAGATAGAAAAAACTATATAGAAAACCCAGTAGGTCTCAGGTCAAAAACACTGGATGTAAACTTTAGTTTCTTAAGTTTAGAAAAGAATATTATTTCGAACTTTAATAAAGTGTTTAAAAAGGCGGGGTTAGAGGTAAAAAAATATTTTTATTCTCCATTTGCAAGTAGTATATTATCTTCTGACCAACAAGTTTTAGAAAAAGGGTTTATCAATCTAGACTTTGGCTATGATAAGACATCCATTACACTTTTTGAAAATTCAAAACTAATTTTTTCAAGATCTATTCCAATTGGATCATTTCATATAAATAATGATTTAATGAAATCAATAGATTTAAATAAAAATTTATCTGAAAGAATAAAATGTAATTTTGAAAAGATATGTAACGGAGAGGTAAATTTATTAATAAAATCTGAATTAGAAAATAAAAAAATATCATTGAATATNATTAAAAAAATTGTTGATGCCAGGATAGATGAAACTTTAGATTATATTTATAAAAATATNACTTTTTGTAGAGCGTTAAATACTTCTGCTAGAAAAATTATTATAACTGGAGGTGGNGCTGATTTAAAAATTTTTCATAAAAAAATAGCTGAAAAACTCAAGACTTCTGTTGAATTTGCCAAACAATCATTTCCAATTAAAGATACTGAATTTAATATATTCTCGGATTATATGGTATGCCTCGGAATAGCAAAATTAATCTTTTATCCAAATAAAGATGAAATTAAAAGTTTCACTAACGAAAAAAAAGGTTTTTTTAATAGGTTTTATTCACTTTTTCTTAAATAAAAAAAATGAAATATTTATTGAGTAGATAAAAATATATATTTTGAGATTTATAGAGAGTGTATAAAAGTCAAAATACTCTATCAAAAATAATAGATTTCACTGGAATAGGATTGCATTCTGGTGAAAAGGTAAAAATTTCATTAATACCAACCGCGACAGATACTGGAATAAATTTTAAAATAAATAATACTTTAATTCTTGCATCGTGGCAAAATGCAGTTGTCAGTCAGTTATGTACAAGGCTTAAATTTGGAGAAAACGCAATCTCGACCATTGAACATCTTATGGCAGCAATAAGTGGACTTGGTATTACAAATCTAATTATAAAAATAAATTCAAACGAAGTACCTATATTAGATGGAAGTTCAAAAGAATTTGTAGATGAAATTAGAAATGCAGGAATTATTGAGCAAAAAAAAAAACAAAAAATATTAAAAATTTTAAGGAAGGTTGAGTATAAAGATCAGGAAAAATTTATCCGCATTTCACCTTCAAAAAAAAAAAATTTAAGTATTGATTATACGATAGATTACAAAGATCAATTTATAAAAAAACAAAATTTAAAATATACTCATAGCGAGGAAAATTTTTTAAAAATATATAAGTCCAGGACTTTTTGTCTGCATAACGATCTTGAAAGAATATTTTCTATGGGTTTAGCCAAAGGTGGGTCATTAGATAATGCAATTGTCGTATCCGGAAATAAGATTCTCAATCAAGGCGGATTAAGATATAACAATGAATTTGTGAGACACAAAACTTTAGATTGTATTGGGGATCTGTATTTAGCAGGATATCAGATTTGGGGAGATTTAGTTACGTATCAAGGAGGCCATGAATTAAACTTAAGGTTATTAAGAGAAATTTTAGCTGATAAAAAAAATTATAAAATAGTAGATCAAAATACGTGACAATTTTATGTCACAACGTTAAAAATAATAAATTCATATAATGCANAAATATAAATATTTAATAATAGTTTTATTTTTTTTTACTTTAGTAAATTGCAAAGGCAACAAAAGTGAAAATTTAGTAACCAAACCTGAAAAAGTACCCGAGCTAAAGGTATTGTTTGGTAGTGCTTTAAATTATTATAATAAAGGCCAATACAGGAATGCATTAAAATTGTTTAAAAAAGTAGAAACAAGATATTCATTTTCTGATTTGGCTCCACGTGCAACTTTGATGATTACGTATATTTATTATCAAAATAGCGATTATTTCAATACTTTAAAATTTGCTAGAAAATTTCAAACTTTATATCCAAAAAACGAAAACATTGCTTACATAGATTTTTTGATTGCAATGACTTTTTATGAGCAAGTTCAAATTGTAGCTAGAGATCAAACCTATACAAAAGCAGCTTTAAATGAGTTTAAAAATATAATTGGAAAATATCCTAACTCGAAATACGCAAAAGAGTCTAAATTAAAAATTGACTTGATTGATGAGCAACTTGCTGGAAAGCATATGTATTTGGCAAGATTTTATATGAAAAAATCTAAATGGATATCAGCAATTAGAAGACTTAATATAATATTAGAAGATTATCCTGAAACTATTTATACAATTGAAACTTTGCATAGATTGGTTGAAATTTATTATAAATTAGGGAATATTTCTCTTGCAAAAAAATATGCTGCAACTCTTGGATATAATTTTAACGATAGTGANTGGTATAAAAAAACTTACAAAGTTGTAGTCGATCAAAATTATGAGTCAGATACAAAAAAAAACCAAAATAAAGTTGAGAGATAAAATTAAGAATATTTTTAAACTTTCTAAATGATAAAAAATTTAAAAGAATATAAAGAAAAAAAAAAAATATTACTTGATTTTAATAAAAATTATTACGATTTAAATTCACCAAAAGTTGACGATGCTACTTATGATATTCTTAAAAAAGATCTGGTAAATTTTGAGGAGAAAAATCTTAATAATAAAGGCGATCATGAAATAAAAAATTTAGTTGGCTTCAAACCATCAGAAAAATTTTCTAAAGTAAAGCATACTGAAAAAATGCTGTCTTTGGATAATGCATTCAANAAAGAGGATATTTTAGATTTCTATAAAAAATTAAATAATTATTTAAATTTAGGCTCAACTAATAGAATTGAATTATTAGCTGAACCAAAAATTGATGGCATATCCGCTAGTTTAAAATATATTAATGGAGTATACGTACAGGGCATTTCTCGAGGTGATGGTGAACATGGAGAAGAAATTACCGAAAATCTTGCTACAATTAAAGATATTCCAAAGAAATTAAAAAATTTTTCTAGCAGTGAGCTTATAGTCCGCGGCGAGGTATACATAGCTAAATCTGATTTTAAAAGTTTGTCAAACAAATTTGCAAATCCTAGAAACGCAGCCTCTGGATCTTTGAGGCAAAAAGACTCAAGCAATACTTCTAAAATTCCACTTAAATTTTTTGCATATGGAACAATCTTTAAAAATCATAATATTGAAAATAATCAGTCAGATTTTATTAAAAAATTAAAAGAATTTGGTTTTAAAACTAATCCTCTAAGTAAAATTGTTAAAGATGAAAAAGAACTAGAATTAAATTATAAAAATGTTGAAGCAAGACGAGCTGTCCTAGATTATGATATTGATGGCATAGTATACAAAGTAAATAGTTTTAAATTACAGCAAAGGNTAGGTAATCTTACAAATGCTCCTCGCTGGGCAATAGCTCACAAATTTTCTGCAGAAAAAGGAATTTCAAAAATAAAAAAAATTGAGATTCAGGTTGGAAGAACTGGAGCATTAACACCGGTCGCTAAAATTGATCCAGTGAATATTGGGGGCGTGTTGGTTTCAAACGCAACATTACATAATGAGGATGAGATAATCAGAAAGGATATTAGAATTTCTGATACAGTATTAGTGCAAAGAGCAGGCGATGTGATCCCACAGGTAGTTGAAGTAGACCTTAAAAAGAGACCAAAGAATAGTAAAAAATTTATTTTTCCAATTAAGTGTCCATCCTGTGGATCTAAGACTGAAAAAGAGTACAACAAAATTACAAAAAAATATGATGCCNTTCGGAGATGTACAAATGATGGTTATGGTTGTGAAAAAATTGCAATTGAAAAAATTAAACATTTTATTTCCAAAGATGCTATGAATATTGAAGGACTTGGTAAAAAAGTTGTGGAAAATTTTTGGGAATTAAAATTTATCAAATTACCTCAAGATATTTATAATTTAGATTTTAACAAAATATCAAATTTAGAAGGATGGGGAAAACTATCCTCAAAAAATTTAAAAACTTCAATTGAGAAAACAAAAAAAATTAATCTAGAGAGATTTATATTTTCTTTAGGTATTAGACACATTGGACAAGAGAATGCAAAAATTTTAGCAAAATTTTTTAAATCTATTAAAAATTTTAAAAAACTTTCTCAAGGTGAAAACAAAATATATAAAGATTTAATACAGCTAGATGGCATTGGAGATACTCAAATATCTTCCCTTAAAAAATTTTTTGATAACAAAATTAATAAACATGTATGTTTATCATTAATTTCTATCCTAAATATTTCAGATTTTATTCTTTTAAGTCAAGGAAAATTTAATAATCAAACCTTTATGTTTACAGGTGGCATGTCTAAAATGAGNAGATCAGAAGCAAAAAAAATTATTGAGAANGAGGGTGGCAAGGTTTTAGGTTCAGTATCTAAAAAATTAAATTTTTTAGTTTCTGGGGAATCAAAACCTACTATAAAAAAAGTCAATCAAGCAAAAGAACTTGGTATTACAATAATTNGCGAAAGCGATTGGTATAATTTAATTAATTTTTAAGCAATAATTTCTGAAGAANTCCCTTTCTGCAATATTTAAAAATTTATAGATTNTTTCATAAATTTCCTCGTGATAATTGTTAATCCAATTTTTTTCAATTTGAGTTAGCATTGAGTTTATAATCAATGAGGTTTCATAAGGTACTAAAGTTAGGTTTTCAAACATTCGATTATTGTTTAAATAAATTAAATTTTCTAACCTGATACCAAATACTTTTTTTTGATAATAGCCAGGTTCATTGGAGGTAACTTGACCTGGGTAAATTTTATCATTACTAAATTTAGACAATGATGGTGGAGTCTCATGAACATTTGACAAGTAGCCAACTCCGTGACCAGTTCCGTGATTATAGTTTAAACCAACCTTTGTAAGTTGATTTCTTACAATATAATCTAAGAATTTTCCTGACATTTTTTTTTTAATTTTAAGAGTTGATAATCTAATTTGGGCTTTTAAAATAAGTGTATAAATTTTCTTCCGAAAATNAGACTGTTTTCCAAGTGAAATAGTCCTTGTCATATCTGTTGTACCAAAGAAATACTGTGATCCTGAATCAAATAGAAGTAGGTGATTTTTTTTTAAGTAAGTTTTTTTATAATCTTTCGCATTATAGTGAATGATAGATGCATTTTTTTCTGTAGCAGAAATTGTCTCAAAGCTTGGTCCTAAATAATATTTATTATTTTTTTTTAAAAATTCTATTTTTAATTGGCAATCTTNTTCACAAATTTTATTTAATTTATTATTTTTAAGCCAAAATAGAAACTTTGCATAAGCAATACCATCAAANATATGTGCTATTTTGAGGTTAGTAATTTCAGTGTCATTTTTAATGGATTTGAGTCTATCTATTGGATCTGTAAAAAAAATAAATTTAATTTTCTTTTNTAAAATTAAATTAAAATAGTGAAAAGAAATATATTTTTTATCTAAATATATTTTTTTACATTTATATAAATCAGACTCTAGTTCACTATTTTTTTTAAAAATAACATTTTTTATTTTTAAATTGATTTTATATTTACTAAATATAAACAATTTATTATTTTTTAATAATGCATAGCAATTTACAATTTTACTAAAATTTTTAGATTTTGATCTTATGTTACTAAGCCAACCTATGTTTTCTGGAGACGTAATAAAAAAAGCTTCGTTTTTTTTTAAATTAACTTGTTTACTTAATTCCTTTATTTTTTTGGTAGCTTCACAGCCAGAGAAATTTTTATTTAGATAAAAAATATTTTCTTGGCTATTTTTTTTATTATTTATGGAATTAAAAAAAACAAAATTTTTTAATTTTAAAGATTTAATAAAATGTAATGAGAAAGTTTTGGGATCAATTAATACTTTACCCTTTGTTTTTGCAATCTTAAGAAGATCGATTTTCATTTTTGAAATATCTTTAATAATAAATTTTTTAGCCTGAATTTTTGCTTGCTGATGATATCTGCCATCAACATACAGATATTGTTTATTTTTTAAGATTATTGCATATCCTAATGATCCAGTAAATTTTGTAATTTTGAGTAAAAAATTATCTTNAGGTTTTGTAATTTCATTTAAAAATTGATTATTNTTTGANATTAGGCAGGCATGTATTCCATCATTTTTTATAAAACTTTTAATGTTNCTTAAATTAGTCATTAATTGCTTTTATTACAAACTTATCTATCACTTTTTTTTCACCCTGATTTTTAAAATTAATTAATAATTTATTTCCGTCTATGTGTATAATTTTACCACTTCCAAAACCTTCGTGTTTAACTGTTTCACCCACACTAAAATTGGTATTATTTTCTGTCAAATTNATAGTTTTTATATTTTCTTCGATGTTGTTATTAATGCTATCTTTTAACCTTTTCCAACCTGGGCTATTTTTTTTACTTTCAATGTTAAAGTCTTGATCAAATATAAAATCATCATCTTTACTTTCGTCAATTGAAATCTCAGTAAATTTGTCATCAATTTCATCTATAAAACGAGATTGTAAAGATGAATAAAAATCATAGTTATCATTTTGTCGACCGTAGAATTTTCTTTGGTTAGCAAAAGACAAGTATAATTCTTTTTTCGCTCTTGTAATTGCAACGTAAGCAAGTCTTCTCTCTTCTTCTATTCCTTCGACGCCTTTTTCATCTATAGATTTTTGATGTGGGAATAAACCCTCTTCCCAACCTGGTAAAAATACCGCNTCAAATTCAAGACCTTTTGCAGAGTGTATAGTCATAATATTAATTTTTTCACCATCCCACTTTTCATCAATCGCGGTTTGCAAAGAAATATTTTCTAGAAATTCATTTAGGGATGAATAACTTTTCATAGAAGATTTTAATTCTTTTAAATTCTCCAATTTTGAGTCCGCTTCTGGGGTTTTTTCGTTTCTCAGCATTGATGAGTATCCCGACTCATCAAGCACAGTTTCTAATAAACTGACGTGGTCAATACTTTCAGATTTTTGCTTCCATGAGATTATATTTACAATAAACGTTTTAAGATTCTGAACTGTTTTTGGTTTTAATATATTTTCTTTTAAAATTTCTTGTGATGCATCTAATAATGATAATTCTTTTTTTCTAGCAAATTCATAGATTTTTTTTACAGAGCTATCGCCAATTGCTCTTTTTGGGGTATTAATTATTCTTTCAAAAGANAGATCGTCATTAGATTGGTTTATTAATCTTAAATAAGCCAAGGCATCTTTGATTTCAGATCTTTCATAAAATTTTAATCCACCAATAATTCTATATGGAAGTCCAATTTTTATAAACCGTTCTTCAAATTCTCTTGTTTGAAAGGAGGCACGTACTAGTATTGAAATAGAATTCAACTTAAATTTCTTGGAAAGATTTTGTTCAATAATATCTGATACGCCGCTTGCTTCACTAAGTCCATCAAAGTAAGATTTTATTTTTACTTTTTCACCTTCTCCTAAATCAGACCAGATTTTCTTATTTAACCTATCTTCGTTATTTGATATTAANGAAGTGGCGCTATTTANAATATTCTCAGTAGAACGATAGTTTTGTTCTAATTTAACAGTCTCTAAATTGTCAAAAGTCTCTTTGAACTCTAAAATATTTTTAACTTCAGCACCNCGCCAACTATATATAGATTGATCGTCATCACCTACCACNCATATATTTTTTTTTTCATTAGTTAATANTTTCAGCCAAAGATTTTGAACATAATTGGTGTCTTGAAATTCATCAACAAGAATATATTTAAAGTTTTTTTTATATATTTTTTTNATATCTTCAAATTTTTTTAAAATCGTTACAACGTGTAAAATTAAGTCACCGAAATCTACACAATTCATAATTTTTAATCTTTGTTGGTAAATTTTGTAAACATTTAGTCCATTTATTAAATTAAATTCTTTATTCTTTAGTTTTATGTCTTGAGGCAATAGAGCTTTATTTTTCCATTGGTCAATATAGTAAGCAATTTGCTTGGGAGGATTTTTTTTAATATCAATATTTTCTGCTTCAAGAATTTTTTTTATTAACTTAATCTGATCTAAGGTATCTATGATAGTAAAATTTGATTTTAAGCCTACAGCCTCGGCATTTCTTCTTAACATCTTGTTGCAGATTGAGTGAAACGTGCCTAACCAGGGAAAAGCTATAGATTTAGAATTGACTAAATTCACAACCCTTTCCCTCATTTCGTTTGCTGCTTTATTTGTAAATGTTACACATAAGATTTGCTGTCCAAAACATTTTTTTTCTTGGATCAAATGCACAATTCTTGTCGTTAAAACTTTTGTTTTACCAGACCCAGCTCCAGCCAACACTTGCAAAGGCCCCTCTGTACTTGTTACAGCCAATTTTTGTTGATTATTCAGTGAATTTAAATAACTACTCATGTTGTAAATTAATTAGCATAGCAAAAATAAATGGAAAAAAAAAAATTAAAAAGGCTGTTAATATCAACTTTAATAATAATATTTTCTACAATTTCGTATATATGTGCGCCTTTTTTTATTAATTTTGATGATGCAAAAGTAACCAATTTTGAAAATTTACTTTCAGAATCGATTAAATACCGCGTTAGCGTAAAAGGAGGCATTCAGTACAAATTAAAACCATTTCCAATTTTAGAAATTTCAGAGGTTCATTTAGCTAAAGAGAATGAAAATAGCATTCTAAATAAAATAATTTTAAGGATATCTATTTTAGATTTATTAAAAAAAAAATACTCTTATAAAAAAAAGATCATACTTGACGGTGGAGAACTCATTGTAGATTTGAATAATCTAAATGATGTAATGTTTATTAATGATTTTCAAAATCAAAAAGTGATATTTCGAAATCTAAGTNTAAAATTTTTCAGTAACAAGCAGTCATTTAATTTAGACCAAGTAAATGGTAAAATTTTATATAATGATCGTAAGATAAAAAAAATAAAAACGCAGACATTTATTGGTGAAGTACCATTCGAAATCACTTTTAAAGAAAGTCAGTTAGATTTAATATCAAAAAAAATTGGAATTAACTTAAGTCTGAAAAATATCCTTGAAAAAGAAAAAAATTTAAAATTTACATTTGATAATNAAACTATCTTTCCTGGCATTAATGAAATTTATGCATCTTTGAAATTAACAAATGATAATAATTCATTTGTAATAACATCAGAAAAATTTCAAACAAATTTATTTGATGGAAATATAATTATCGAAAAAAGCAATAAGACAGCGAATGATATAGTAATAAAAAGTACATTTAACAGAGCAAATCTTAAAAAAATACATATTGAAGATTTTAAAAATTTTTTAGAAAAAGATCTTTATAAACTGTCTAATATATTAGATGCCAGAATATTAATAAATTTCAAAAAAATTAAAACTCAAAAAAAATTATTTAATAGTGCAAAGTTTGAAATTTTATTTCAAAAGGGTGATGTGATTTTTNAGGATATTTCTTTTTCATCCGATAAGGCTAAAATTAATATCAGAGGAAGGAATATAAATTATCAAAAAGATAANTTATTATTCTATGATATCTTTTTTGAAACAAAGGATCTAAAAGAAGTATGTAAAACTATTTGTGAGGACAAGTCTTTGAATGATAAAATTGTAAATAATGAAATCAAACTTTATTCAAAAGGAATTTTAAATATTAATAAGGCAAAAGTAATTGTCCAGGAAAATAATTTTATCAAACAGTATAATGATAATGAAATAAAAAAATTGAATGACAATTTAAATACCAAGGTTATTTTAGGAAGGCTTGAAAATTTACTAGATTTATCTAAATATTTTAATTTATTATAAACCTATTTAGGTTTTACCATTTTTTTCGGATTAACAAATTTTTTGTACTGTTCTTCTGTTATTAAACCTGTTTTTAATGTTTCTTCTTTAAGCGTAGTACCATTTTTGTGTGCTGTTTTCGCAATCTTACTTGCGTTGTCATAGCCGATAATTGGTGACAGAGCAGTAACAAGCATTAAAGAATTATTAAGCAACTCATTAATCTTTTTTTTATTTGCTTTTATTCCTTTTACACAAAAATCTACAAAACAATTGACGGAATCTGAAATTAAATCTATTGATTGAATAATATTATGAGCAATAAGAGGTTTAAACACATTTAATTCAAAATGCCCATGTGTTCCAGCTATTGTTATACCAGTATGATTTCCAATCACTTTGGTACAAACCATTGTTATAGCTTCGCATTGTGTTGGATTAACTTTGCCAGGCATTATTGATGAGCCCGGTTCATTTTCTGGTAGTTCTAATTCTGAATAACCAGCCCTTGGCCCAGATCCGAGGAACCTGATATCATTGGCAATTTTAGTTAGTGCTACTGCAGTAGTACTTAAACTTGCAGAAAAATTAACAATAGGATCGTGACTTGCCAATGCTTNAAATTTATTTTTAGCGGTTTGAAAAGGTAGTTTCGTAATTTTTTTTATTTCAAGNGCTATTTTTTTATCCCAGCCTTTTCTAGAGTTTATACCAGTACCTACCGCAGTTCCCCCTTGCGCTAAAAAATAAACTTCATTTAAAGCTTTTTTGATTCTATCTATAGAATTTTTAATTTGAGCTTCGTATCCTGAAAATTCTTGGCCCAATGTTAAAGGAGTAGCATCTTGCAGGTGCGTTCTTCCAATTTTTACGATGTCTTTAAATTGCTTTACTTTTTTATTTAAGCTTTTTTCTAATTTTAAAAGGGCAGGCAGCAACCTTTGATTAGTATGAATTGCAACGGCGATATGCATTGCTGTTGGAAANGTGTCGTTTGTTGATTGAGCCATATTAACATGGTCATTTGGATGCACTGGTTTTTTTGAACCCAGTTTACCACCAAGCATTTCAATAGCTCTATTTGATATTACTTCATTTACATTCATNTTTGTNTGAGTNCCAGATCCTGTTTGCCAAACTTTTAAAGGAAAATGATCATCTAATTTTCCAGATATNACTTCATCAGAAGCTCTTTGAATAGCTTTTGAGACTNTGGGGTNTAGGTCTTTAAATTTTTGGTTTACAATTGCTGCAGATTTTTTAACGATCCCAATTGCATGTATTAATTCAAGCGGAACATTAACCTTCCCAATTTTGAAATTTTTGATTGATCTCTGGGTTTGTGCACCCCAATATTTATCGTCTGGAACCTTTATTTTACCAAAACTATCGAATTCATTTCTTGATGCCATAATANTTTGA
The DNA here is from genome assembly GCA_002684895.1 of Pelagibacteraceae bacterium. GTDB lineage: Bacteria > Pseudomonadota > Alphaproteobacteria > Pelagibacterales > Pelagibacteraceae > HIMB114. The sequence goes on along the minus strand of NYVZ01000012.1, from coordinate 36,843 downwards.
TTATATTTAATATATATACACTAAATATAAAAATACAATGAGCGTTATAATTATCGGTGGAACATTTGGTATAGGTCTTGAGCTAGCAAAAAAATATTTAGGAAAGACCAATAACTTAATTATTCTAGGCAGAAGTGAAGATAAATTTATACAAATAAAAAAAGATCTTTCTAATGATAGCACCAATATTATTTGTAAAAAGGTAGATGTAACTAACACTAATGAAACACAAAATACGCTTAGAGAAATAATTACCAATTATGGAGATTTGGAACTTGTAGTATACTCAAGTGGTTTTTATAAACCCAATAACACATTTGATGTTGATTTAGATTTGTACAGAAAAACAATTGAGGTTAACTTTATGGGATTAATAAATGTAATGTCTATAATTCTTCCTTATTTAAAAAAACAACAAAAAGGCCATATTGCTATGATCAGTTCTTTGGCAGGTTTTTTTGGGTTACCNAACTCATCTGGATACGGACCAAGTAAAGCTGCTATGATGAATTATTCTGAGTCGATTTATAATGATTGTAAAAAAAATAATATACACGTAAGTATTATCAACCCTGGTTTTGTGAAGACACGGCTTACAGATCAAAATAAATTTGAAATGCCCTTCTTAATGTCAGCNGAAAAAGCNGCTAACATNATTTANAAAGGNTTGGAGAAGAAGAAATATGATATTACATTTCCTTTAATGATGAGTTTTATTTTCAAAACTTTAAAAATATTGCCTAAGCCTATATTTTTATTTCTAATTCAATNTATGGTTAAAACTAATAATTAGAAAATTACAAAGTAAATCAAAACTAATACTACTAAATTTGCTCCTAGTAAAAATTGCGTTCCNTTATTAAAAAAAGAGTTTGTTTTTTGTTCGATCTCTATAGGATCAACATGTGTAAGTCTTATTAAGTTATTTTTTTTCATATTTTATAAGTATTNTTGAATTGTGACTGACTTTTTGAGAAATGTTGTCTTTTTTAAGACCATTANCTTTCNAGTAATTTTAAGGCTTGTTTTAATAAATCTTCAGACTCTTTGTGTTGTCCAGAATTATGAGCTTTTTCACCCTGATTGCGCAATTGTTTAATTTCAGTAAATTGTTCTTTTGAAATCTGNTTCGACTCTGAAAGGATTTGATCAATTTTTTGAATTAANAATGGACAAGATCCTGCATAACTAGATATTGGAGCTAAACATAGAAAAATTAATGTAATAATAATTTTTAACACGAAAATAACTTAATTTTCAATCTTGTCTAAATTTTGGTAAATCTCTTATTGTTGCTATCATAACAAACCAACAAAACCTGATAGTATTAAAAAAACCTTTTTTTGACTTAAGAAGATGATATTTTGACAATCCACAATCTGTTTTNATGAAGTTTTTTATATTTATACTCATTTTTTATATTTTTCTATAATTTTTTTTATAATAAAAGGTACTAAACCAATCAACATAAATGAAATTATAATTTCAAAACTAAGTATATCGTCAATATTATTAATTTTAGCTAATTGAACGCCTGCGTTTACAAAAACTACAGTCCCAATCAACATTCCTATTTGAGAAATGATATAGAATGTTATTGCTTTCATTTTAGTAAGACCAAAAATTAAGTTTATTATAAAAAAGGGAAAAATTGGGCTTAATCTCAAAAAAAATAAGTAAAAAATACCATCTTTGTTGATTCCTAAATTTACTTTTTCAAGATATTTTTGATATTTATTTTCTACATAGTTTCTCAGCACAAAACGAGACAGTAGAAAGCATAAAGTAGAACCAATTGAACTTGCAAAAGAGGTAAGTAATACCCCTGGAATTAATCCAAATAACGCACCTGCTAGAATAGTTTTTATTGCTGCAAAAGGTAGGGCAAAAGTAGTTACAATTATATAAATAATAAAAAAAACAGTATAGTAAAAATAATAACTTTCACTTATCAGAGATTGCAATTCATTTTGACTTTTTTTAATATTTTCCAAAGATAGAAACTGACTTAAATCAAACACTAATAATGATAAAAACGNACTTATAAAAATAAAAATTATTAAAATTTTATAAATTTTTTTTAGCATTAACTACAGCTAGATCCACCTAAAACACAAAATTTTGAACAATGTGGATGATTTAAATAAATTTTTTTCAATGATTCTTTTAAAGTATTTCCTAAATCAAATTCAGAATTATAGGGCAGGAGAGTACACGCAATAACACTTGGATGATTGTTTTCTTTTTTTTTAACAATCATTCTGGAGTTTGAACACATAACTTCATTTGGATTTTTATTAAGAATTTTCCAGCATTCAGTTGTTATTTCTGGTGTATCAGATTTTTCATCCATTTCAGCAAATGTAACCAATTGTGTCTTAGAGTCTGCGTTAATTTGTAATTCATTATTTTTAATAAATTTTTTAAAATTTTTTCTTGTGGTTTTTTCATCTTCATTCCACAGAAGCCTTGTAGCCAAACAATAATTAAATTTGTTATTTGATAACCATTTTAAACCTTCAATCATAGGAGCCCAGCTATTCGGCCCTCTAATCTGTTCATGCTTATCTTTTGAATAATGATCAATCGAAACTCTAATCGTTAAATTTAAATGATTTAATTTAAATAGGTCGCTTTTGTTATTTAACATCGGCTTCATAGCATTGGTTAACACGAGTGTTTTAAAATCATTTTCCAGTGAATATCTAATCATCTTAAAAATATCTCTATTCATAAATGGTTCACCACCTGTAAAACCAATCTGCTCTGTACCCATCTTATTTTGAATACTTTCATTAACGAAACTTTTAAACTCATCAATTGATAAATAAGCTAAACGATCGTTTTTTGGACTTGAGTCTATATAGCAACCTTTACAAGCTAAATTACACAATGTTCCAGTATTAAACCAAAGAGTTTTTATTTTTTGGGCGTTAATAAATGCCCTTTTTTTATTATCGGCTGTTAAAAATTTATTTTGGAACTTGCTATACATAATCTATAATTTAAATATCATCATATATTAATATGTTTTTTATAAAAGTTTTTCAAAAATACTTGATGAATTTAATTGTCTTTTTTTTTATTTTTATTAGTTTAAATAAATTAACAATGGCAGATGAAAAAAAAGCATATTTTGCTGGAGGATGTTTTTGGTGTGTAGAGGAAGCTTTTGAGAAAACACCAGGCGTTATAAAAGCTATCTCTGGATATACAGGCGGAGATTTAAAAAACCCAACATATGAACAAGTTACTTATAATGAAACTGGTCATTATGAAGCTGTAGAGGTAGTTTATGATCAAAAAGTAATATCTTACAATCAATTGTTAAATGTATTTTGGAAAAATATTGATCCATATGATGCTAAGGGTCAGTTTTGCGATAAAGGCTCTAGTTATTTGACTGCAGTTTTTTATCAAAATGAAGAGGAAAGAATTGCTTTTGAAGAATCTAAAAAAAATTTAGGAAAATCGGATATTTCAGATTTTGTAACACATATTAAAAAGTTAGATATTTTTTATCCAGCTGAAGATTATCATCAGGACTATTATAAAAACAATCCTATTAGATATAAACTTTATAAAACTGGCTGCGGTAGAGTCCAGAAATTAAAAAAAATTTGGGACTAATTTTTCGAAAAATATTTTAGTATAAATGGTATAGAGAATATAATTAAAAATATTCTTAAGAAGTGGTGATAGGTTACAAAAAGCGGATCTATATTATATGCTATACTAATTACGACCATTTCGTGTAGCCCTCCTGGAGCAAAACTTAAGAAAGCTGCCATAAAATCAAAACCAAAGAATATTTGAAGAAAATATGCAAATAAAGCTGCAACACCCAATAGTAAAATAGATACTATAAAACCATGAAATGAGTAATACCCAATTTCCTTAATGGGCAGAGCATTTAAACGACAACCAATTGCCGAGCCCAGGAATACAAAAGCGATATTAATAAAAATATCTGGGAAACGTGCAGTTGTAATCTCTAGCGTGTAAAAGAAACCGCAAAATATCATCGCCGCAAGAATGGGCGCCGATGGTATTTTTAACTTTTCAAATCCAATTGTACCAATTTGAGATATTATAAGAAGAAAAGTTAATTCTAGAAAATATCTTAAAGAGTAATCTGGATTATTTCCATGTGATGCAATTTCCTGATAACCAACTTGAGTTACAAATATAAAAGGCAAAATTAATACAATAAATAACACCCTTGTTGCTTGAGGTATTACTACTTGCCCACTTTCTTTTTTACTGTCAGTCATTTGATTTATTGCACCTGCGATTACAACAAACGCTCCAGGCATGCCAGCAAGGATAGAAACGAGTTTTTTAAATTTACATATTTTATGAAAGTATATTGCAGTTATAATTGCACCAATTATCGTACAGATAATCATAGCTATTGATGAGTAAATCCANAAGTGAATTTTATAAAGTAAAGTAATATTAAAAGATCCTGCTAAAATTACCCCAATGATTAACAAAACAGGTAAGAATATTTTTTTATCGAATGTTATTTGGTATTTGGTAAGTGATATAAATAAATTTAATATCAAAGCCCCAAGCAACCATGGAAGTGGAAGATTGATTAAAGTTCCCAAATAACCGCCAACTGCNCCAATTAAAATACTTTTATAACTTTTTTTAATTGCCTCGTAATATGCTAGCATTCTACTTTTTTCTCTTTTCTAACTTGAGATATTTATCGTAATTTAATAACGCCAAAGTATCTTTAGCTTTATTTTTATACTTAGGAATTTTATTTTTTTTAATTATATCTAAAGTTTGTTTCGTAGAATCTATATATCCATCTAATATTTGTTGTGAAAATAATGCTAGTTTAAATTTATTTTTACTTACATCTTTTAGATTAAACTTTACATTTTGAGTAATATTCAACATCAAGGGTATTCCCTTGATATTATCTTTAATCACCTTTAGTTGTTTAAGATTATTGAGCCCTGTCATAAAGACAGCATCCACACCCATTTTTTTATATTCTAAACACCTTTTTAAAGTTTCAGCCATTGATCCCAAAGTTAGAGCATCNGTTCTTGCTATAACTAAAATATTTTTATTTTCTTTTGCGGCTTTTATTGCAATAAGCAAACGTTCTTTTGCTTCTTTTAAATTTAAAAGCAAAACTTGATCAGTTAGTGCACATTTTTTCGGAAAAATTTGATCTTCCAAAACAAGTGCCGACGCTCCTGCAGCTTCTAAATCTTTGACAGTCCTATAAACATTAGCCGGACCTCCAAAACCAGTATCAGCGTCTACAATGATAGGAAGTTTAGTATGATTACAAATCGCATAAGTCGCATCCACCAGTTCTTTTTGAGTTATTAAACTAGCGTCAGGATAACCTAAAATTGCTGAAGATAATGCAAAACCACCTATAAAAGAAATTTTAAAACCTTTGCTTTCAATAAGTTTGGCTGACAGTGGATCATGACAAGTTGGAAGATAATAGCATTTATTATCTCTAAGGTATTTTTTTAATTGGTTAGTTTTTTTATTCATTGGATAATAGCGTTTTAAGTTGATTGCTGTAACCAGACAATGTTTTAAAATACTTAGGCACAGTTTTGTTCGTAAAAAACTGTTTCCAACCTGATACGCTTACTGTTGCCTTGAATGTATTTTTATTATCAAATGCAGGAATTGCAACACTTGCAATATTATCAAGTCTTTCTCCAGCAGTAAAAATATAACCTTTTTTTTCAATTTCTTTTTTTATTTCCNAGTTTTCATCTGTATAAGCTAATAAAACTTTTCCGGTTGCAGAATTGAGCTCGAAAGTTGTTCCTTCTACAACATAATGGTTAAGTTCAGATCTTGAATTTACTCTGTATAAGCATACTTTTTTTTTACCAGCTCTTACCCAATAACCGGCAGATTGGCCGGTGACCTCACAAATTTGATTTAAAATATCTCGTATTTCGGTACCTATTTTAAAATTTGAATTATAAATAGATCCTAATTTCCAACTACCAGGACCGAGGCGGTAACTTCCATTGATTTCATTCTTTATTAAAAAATTATGCTTAATGAGGGAGTTACAAATCCTTAATATTGTTGATTTATTCAGTCGTGTTGTTGCAGTTAACTCTTTTAGTGAAATGCTTTTGTTACCATCGCCAAATGAATTTAAAATTTGAAATGCTTTGTCTAAGACTTTGATTGAATTCATAATGTTTTACAATGTGAAACATCATTTTATATTATAAAATTTATTGACAATCCATATTTTTTTTTTGCAAAACTAACTAATAAATTTTACGGGGGAAATTAAAATGGGTAAAGCTTACACGCCTAATATTAAGTCAGATAAAGGAAAAAACTTAACCAAATACGTTGCTGAATTTGTTAAAAAAAATAAATATAACAAAATTCCAAAAAATGTTGTCGAACTAGCTAAAAAACATATTTTAGATGGTTTTGGATTAGCATTATCTGGTTCAGCTGCAAGAACTGGAGAATATCTTTTTAAGCATATAAAGCAAAATTCTGCAAAAGGTAGAGCAACCGTAATAGGTTCGAAAATGAAAGTTACATCTAGATTTGCAGCCCTCGCTAATGGAGTTGGTATTCACTCAGATGATTATGATGATACACAGCTTGCAGTTCAAAAAGATAGAGTTTATGGATTATTAACACACCCTACCGCACCTTGTTTGCCAAGTGCATTTGCAGAAGGGGAATTGAAAAAAATTAACGGTAAAGATTTTTTAAATGCATATTTAATTGGAGTAGACGTTGAGTGTAAAGTTTCTGAAGCAATGTCACCTAGGCATTACCAACATGGTTTTCATTCTACAGCTACCTGTGGAACATTAGCGTCTGCAGCTGCAGCCGCTAAAATTAGAAGTTATAATGTAGATCAAATCCAAAGGTCACTCGCAATCGCAGCATCATTAAGTGCAGGACTTAGAGAGAATTTTGGTACTATGACAAAGCCACTTCACGCTGGAAGAGCTGCAGAGAGTGGTGTTGTTGCATGTGATCTTGTTGGCTACGGGTGGTCAGCAACTGACAAAATACTAGAGTCACCAAGAGGATTTTTTCAAGCACATGGCGGAGGTTACAATTTAAATTCAATTAAAGGACAACTCGGAAGACCATGGACATTTTCAAAGCCAGGAATTTCTATTAAGCCTCATCCTTGCGGGTCTTTAACCCATCCTGGTATGACCAAAATGCTTGAGTTGATCTTAAAACATAACATCAAACCTCAAGATGTTGTTAAAGTTGATGTTGGAACAAATCATAATATGCAAAATGCTCTAATTCATCATAGACCGACAAACGAATTTCAAGCAAAATTTAGTATGGAATATTCAATGGCAATTCTGTTAGTTCAAAGAAGAGCTTATATACCTGAATATCAGGATAAAAGAATTAATAAGCCTGATGTTCAAAAGATGTTAAGAAAAATTAATTTTTATAAAAATAAAGTTGCTGAGGCTGCAGGTTATGACAAAATGACAACTATCATAGATATTTATCTTAAAAATGGAAAAAAAATATCTGGACGTGGTGACTTTGGTAAAGGAAGCCCAATGATACCTATGACATATGATGAAGTTGCGGATAAATTTTTAGGCTGTTGTGAGTTCGCTAAATGGTCTAGCAAAAAATCAAAAGCATTGATTGAAACAGTAAGGCACCTAGAAAAAGTAAAAGATATTAGAAAATTAAGCAGTCTACTATCCAAATAGTTTTGCATGAAGGTAGCTATTCTCGATGATTACCAAGGAGTAGCCGAGCAATTAGTTGATTGGTCAAAATTTGAAGATAGTTGCGAAATCAAAGTCTTTAATCAACCTTTTGAGAATGAAGATAACGCCATCGAAAATCTTAAAAATTTTGAAGCTCTGCTAATTATGAGAGAGAGAACTCCAATGACAAAAAAGTTAATGGATGGTTGCCCAAAATTAAGGTTTATCGCGACAAGCGGTATGAGAAATTTAGGTATTGATTTAGAGTATGCAAAATCAAAGGGAATTATTGTTTCTGGATCAGAAGGAAATAAAAATCCTACTGCAGAATTAACTTGGGCTTTAATTCTAGGTCTTGCAAGAAATATAAAACAAGAGTCTGAAAATATGTATCAAGGGTACTGGCAAACAACTATTGGATTTGAACTNAAAGGAAAAACTCTTGGGATTATGGGTTTGGGAAAACTTGGCAGTATGGTTGCTAAGGTAGGAAAAGCATTCGGCATGGAAATTATAGCCTGGAGCGAAAATTTAAAAATAGCAGAGGCAGAAAAACACGGTGTAATGGCAGTAACTAAAGAAGAATTGTTCGAAAAATCCGATTTTTTAACTATNCACTATCTTTTAAGTGATCGTAGTAGAAATTTAGTAAAGTATGAAGATATTTCCAAAATGAAAAAAACTGCATTTATAATTAACACATCAAGAGGACCAATTATAAATGAGGATGATTTAATAAAAGCCTTACAGGATGAAATTATTGCAGGCGCAGGTCTTGATGTTTATGCAATAGAACCATTACCAGAAAATCATAAATTAAGATTTTTACCAAATGTTTTGTTAACACCTCACATAGGATATGTAACAATAGATAATTATGCAAAGTGGTACAATCAAATGGCAGAAGATTTGCAAGCTTTTTTAGAAGAAAAACCTATAAGAGTATTATAAATCAGATTTAGCAAATCAAATTTTCAGTACTATTTGATAATTCAATGTTTTCTATTTTTTCTTTTATTTTATTTATTTTATTCTCATCATAGGAGTAAGCAGCTAAAGATTTAAATTTTGACAGTATTTGATCATTTGTAAGAGGATTTTCAGGTGATCCTTTTCTAAATTTTTCAGTATGATTAAATCTTTTATCATCATTCGTTATGAGTTCTATAGAGGCCATATGTCTAAACTCATGTCCTAAAGACTCAATTTTTGGATCAACCTCAGCAGTAATTTTTTTCATAAAATCTAAAATTTCAGGATTAGATATTTTATCTTCACTAAATTGATTGACAAAAAGTTCACCTTCCAAAGCAATTAATGCGAGCCCGTAGTATATATTCATTTGTGCAGAGGTAATATTGTGGTTCTTATAGCTCCATGCACAGTGAACGTATGTCGGATGACTAATTTTAGCTTTTATATTTTTAATATTTTTCACTGTTATGTTATTTTTTTCCATTATACTTTTAAGACAATCTAGAGCAGTATGAATACTCGTAACCGAAGCATATGGCTTAATGCCAGTATTTATACATTCCCATTCTTTATGGAGATTTCTAGTTGATCTAGCAAAATCATTTTTTCCAGAGAAACTTGATAAGAAGCCTCCATAATCTGCTTCAACAATATTTTGTATACCGGTAAAATTTTTTGCAGATAGTTCAGCGGCTAAGACACCTGCTTGGGCAGCTCTACCTGAATGAAGTCTTTTTACCATAGCGCCTTCTTGAGCAGCCATTAGACCAGCACCCAAAGATCCAGCAATTCCAATTGCATTGATCATTTGTTCAGTATNGAAATTCATTAANTTTCCAGCAGTTATTGTTGCTGCTATAGTTCCATGAGTGCCCTGAGGATGAAAACCCCTTAGTAAAAGTTCTGTACCAGCTGCTGACCCTATCCGTGTCGCAACTTCATAGCCAGCGACTACAGAAGTTAAAAATTTTTTACCATTTACATTTCCTATTTTTTCTGAAACATTAATTGCAACGGGAACTACAATTGAATTTGGATGCAATATTGACTCTCTATGAATATCATCTGACTCAAATCCATGACCAGCCGTAGAATTAATCAAAACAGCATTTAATAAAGATGTTTTAATTTTGGTACCGATTATACTGCATTCTTTTACATCTTCTTTATTCGTAACAACTTCTCTTAAAGTTTTAGTCCATTCTAAAGTATTACCATGAATACAACATCCAACCCCATCTAAAAAAAGAAGTTTTAAATATTTTAAAATATTTTCTGGAATATTTTCGAATTCTAACTTTGCAGCAAACTCTGCAAGAGTTCTTGTGGCTCCATTTTCATTCATATGGCTATATTATTTTCCATATTCCTTCCGCACTAGCTAACAATTTATCTTCACATTTTAACTGTCCATACATAAAAATTAATGATCTAGTTTTTTTTTTAATTTTGGCAAGACCAATAATTTTATCACCAGCTTTTGAGCCACCTATAAAATTCGTATTTAAGCTTATAGTAACTGCACTTCCTTCAATTACCTGATGCGCGGCAGTTCCCATCCCAGAATCAAGCATCGACATGATAAAGCCTCCATGAGTTACCCCACCTGCATTGATGTGGTAGTCTTGTATTTCAGTCTTAAATTCATACTCTTTTTCAGTTAATTGTCGAAACTCTAAACCTCCATTATGTTTCATGAAGCCGACTTTACTTATATTTCTAAATTCATTCATAATTATCCTTTGAGTTTAAATTTTAGCGCCTTTCCATTATTGCAATATCTTTTGCCAGTAGGTTGAGGACCGTCATCGAATAAATGTCCATGATGACTTCCACACTTTTTACAATGATATTCTGTTCTAGCATATCCAATATGATAATCTGTTTTAGTTTCAAATGCCCCAGGTTTACATTCAAAAAAAGATGGCCATCCGCTACCACTTTCATACTTTTTTTCAGACTCAAAAAGAGGGGTGTCACATGCTNCACAATGATAAATTCCTTTTCTTTTTTCCTCATTTAACTTACTGCTACCAGGACCTTCAGTCCCTGCCTCTCTCATAATGCTATATTGTTCAGAATCTAGTATTTTTTTCCAATCCTGATTTTTTTTATTTTGAAATTCTGACATAAGTTTCAAATTAGTTTAATGATTTCATATTGTAAAATAAATTTTTGCTTTTAATTATGTAATTTTTCATTAAATATTGATTAATGAATAAATATGACGTTATTGTTATTGGAGCAGGAAACGCAGCTCTATCTGCAGCTTTATCAGCAAGAGATAATGGAGCAAAAAAAATATTAGTTTTAGAGAAAGCTTCAAAAAAAGAAAAAGGTGGCAATAGTAGATACACTAATGGCGCATATCGATTTGCATATAATGGATTTTCAGATTTAAAAAAAATAATTCCAAACCTTAAAAATTCAAATAGCGTTGATTACGGCAAATATACTGTAAATGATTTTTTAAAAGATATGCAGAAAGTTACAGATGGAAAAACAGATAAACAGCTGTCTAAAACTTTGAGTGCTAAAAGTTTTGAAACGGTACATTGGTTAAGCAAAAAAGGTTTAAAATTTACNCCTATAGAGGGCAGACAATCTTTTAAGGTTGATGGTGTAATGAAATATTGGGGAGGTTTAACTTTGGAGGTTAATGGACAAGGCGAAAAACTAATAGATTCGATGGTAAAAATTATTAAAAAGAACGGAATCAAAATACAATATGACTCTGCTGCTACTGATTTAATTTACGAAGATAATATCGTTAAAGGTGTTGAAGTCTTATATAAAAACAAACCAATAAAAATTTTTGCAAATTCAGTAGTTTTAGCTTGTGGTGGTTTCGAGTCTAGTCCCGAAATGAGAACAAGATATTTAGGACCAGGCTGGGAAATGGCCAAGGTAAGAGGAACAAAACATAACACTGGTGACGGATTAACAATGGCATTAAAAATTGGAGCATCACCATATGGAAATTGGTCAGGATGTCATGCAGTGTTTCATGACATGAACGGCCCAGAATTTAGTGATTTGAAAATAAGTAATAAGTATAGAAAAATAAGTTATCCATGGGGAATAGTTATCAATGCAGATGGTGAAAGATTTGTTGATGAGGGTGAAGATTTCAGAAATTATACTTATGCAAAGTTTGGTCGTGAAGTTATTAAACAGCCCAATCAAATTGGTTGGCAAATATTTGATCATAAAGTTCGGCATATGCTTTACCCTGAGTACGATGTGAAATCTGCAACGATGGTAAAAGCTAAAACCTTGAAGGATTTGGTTAAAAAATTATCTGGGGTAAATAGTTCCAAAGCATTAAAAACCATTAATGAATTTAATGAGTCCATTAGAGATGATATAAAATATGACCCAACAATTAAAGATGGCAAATGTACAGAAGGATTGAAAGTTAACAAAACTAATTGGGCAAATAAAATAGATGAAGCGCCATTTTATGCTTATGGAGTAACATGCGGAATTACATTTACTTTTGGAGGATTAAGAGTTGATAAGAATTGTCAAGTTTTGAATAAGGTCATGAAGCCAATAAAGGGATTATATGCTGCAGGAGAAATGGTTGGTGGTATATTTTATTTTAATTACCCTGGAGGAAGCGGTCTTACATCTGGAGCAGTCTTCGGTAAAATTGCCGGCCATTCTGCCGCTTTAAATTAAAAAGGGCATTTTATATTTAGTTTTACACTAAGAGTTCTAAGATCATTTGCTATCTCATATGGTAGCAATATTCCATTTTTTAAATTTTTTTGTTCCGCTCTGTACTCAGGCTCTCCAGGATGTAAGATTTCACTAAAATTTTTTGCTTTTTTTAATTTTTTTACTTTTTTTATCCCATATTCCATTTTTTTGAGAAAACTTTTTTTATTTTGAAATAAATCAGCTTTTAAACAAATTATAAAGTGACCAACATTTGCATGTCCTGAAAAGTCGTTACCAAATTGATTTTTAACATTTCCACTATGAAGACCTCCTGTAAATATTCCTGCAATTATATCCATCATCCAAGAAATACCCGCGCCTTTCATCCCACCAAAAGGTAACATTATTCCCTCAAAAGCTTTAGCACCATCATTTGTTGGTTTTCCGAATTTATCTAGAGCTAGGCCAAAAGGTATTTTTTTTCCACTTTTAGCTGCAAATTTTAATTTTCCACGTGCAACTGCTGAACATGCCATATCTAATATAAATGGTTTTTTTTTATTTGCCGTTGGTGCTCCAAAAGCAAATGGAGCAGTGCCGAAATGTGCCGCCATTGCACCATGTGGTGGTAAAGCAGGCGAAGAAGAAGTAAACATCCAAGCAATACAATTATTTTTTGTAGCAATTTCTAAATAGTTTGCTGCCATTCCGAAATGATTGCTATTATAAATTCCAGCTATTGCTACGCCATTTTTTTTTGCAATTTGAACACATTTTTTCATTGCAAGCGTTGATGTGACAAAGCCTAATGAATTATCTCCATTGATATGAACAATATTTTTTGCAATATTTTTGAATTTTATTTTTGGCCTTGGATTAGCAACTTTTTTTTCAATACGCTTACAATATATTGGTACTCTAACTACACCATGAGACCATATTCCCCTAACATCTGCCCGTACTAACCCTTTAGAAATTATAGATGCATACTGTTTGGGTACATTGTGTTTTTCATAAATACGACAAATAAATTTTTCAAGTATATTGTGTTTAATATTTATATTTTTTTTATTCATTTTATTTTCATTTATCACTATCATTTTTTCAAAATATTACATATTATATAAANTAAATTTACTTAATGAAAAATCTTAAATTTTTAGTTCTAGAGGGTGATGGTATAGGTCCTGAAATAGCAAAGGCGTCCACTGATGTCTTAAAAGCAGCTCTTGATAAGTTTGATATGAGCGTTGAACTTATTTATGAGGATATCGGCTTTGTCTCTTTAAAAAAATATAAAACAACTTTTAGAAAAGAGATTTTAAAAATTGGTGAAAAATGTGACGGTATCATTCTTGGAACTTGTTCGCATAATGATTACCCTCCCACAGATGAAGGAGGATTAAATCCATCAGGCGTTATTAGAAAATATTACGATTTGTACGCTAACGTAAGGCCTGCAAAAAATAGACTTGGTAAATCTACAAAATTTCCAATGGGGATTGATTGTATTGTAATGAGAGAAAATACTGAGGGATTTTACTCTGATCGAAATATGTACCAAGGCGTAGGAGAGCTAATGCCAACAAAAGATTGCGCTATATCGATCAGAAATATCACAAGAAAAGGATCTACACGAATCGCAGAAATTGGTTTTAAGTATGCTCAAGAAAGAAGAAAAAAACTTGTAGCTATACATAAAGCAAATGTTTTAAGGTTTAGTGATGGACTTTTTTTAGAATGTGCACGTGAGGTGTCAAAAAAATATCCTGACGTAGAATATAAAGAGCAAATTGTTGATTCTATGTCAGCTTTAATAATTAGAGATCCTTCAATATTTGACGTGATATTAGCAACAAATTTATTTGGAGATAACTTATCAGATGCAGCCTCAGAGATTGCTGGTGGACTTGGTTTAGCTGAGTCAATTAACGCTGGTGATAATTACTGTATTGCACAAGCACAACATGGATCAGCACCAGATATCGCTGGCAGGAATATCGCAAATCCAGTTTCGCTAATAGGATCTACAGCAATGCTATTAGACTGGTTGGGGAAAAAAAATAATGAAGAGAAATTAAAAAAAATATCAATAATGATTGAAAATGCTATAGACAAAACCGTAATTAACAAAGAAACTAGGACACCAGACCTTGGTGGAAAANTGTCAACTACAGANTTTACCAAAAAATTAATTGAAAATCTTAGTAGGTAAAATATTATACAGAAATGGAAATTCTTAAAAAAACAATAAAAGAAAATTGTGTTTGGAAAGTTGCGGATTTTAAAAATGAAAATGAATGGACTTATCAATTTTCTGAAGATGAAATATTAGAGTTAGAAAATGCTGCCAGCCAAGTAATTAGTAAAAACTTAGCACCAACCTCTTTTTCAAAAAAAGATTTTGTATTAAATGAATTAGAAAATGTTCTATCAGGCCAACTTGATATTCTGCAGAAAGGACGAGGTTTTATAAGATTAAGAGGCCTTCAACCAAAAAAATACGATGAATTAACTCTTCAAACTATTTACTGGGGGGTTTGCTCTCATTTCGGATCTGGGATACCTCAAAATTCCAAAGGTGAATTAATGAGTGGTGTTAAAGATTATGGAGATAAACTTAAAAGTGACAATCCATACCGTGAAGGAATAAGATTACACAGAACTACCGCTAAAATTGATGCTCACACAGATAGCTGTGATCATGTAGCATTGTTATGCGTGCAAAGAGCTAAANAAGGTGGGGAGAGTGGAGTGATAAGTGCACTCGCTCTTTACAATGAAATCTTAAAAAACAAACCTGAATATTTAGAGCCACTTTGTAGAGGTTTTTATATCGATCTAATTGGTAAAGGAAAAACAGAAAAAGAGTTAAGTTCTAATCCAATACCTGTATTTAGTTATTATGGAGCCAAAATGTGCTCGAGGTTTAATAAAGTTCAAATTGAGCTGGGTGCAGAAAAGCACTCTGGTGGTCTTGATAATTTGAGTCAAGAAGCAATTGATTATGTTCAACATTTAACCGAAAAAGACGAATTTCATTTAAAGATGATGTTGGAAGAAGGTGATATTCAGATTTTAAACAATAGAGTTACTTATCACACACGAACAAAAATAATTGATCACGAGTGTCCTACAAAAAAAAGATTACTATATAGAGTTTGGTTAAATGCTCCAGAGCCCAGACCAATGCATCCGAATTTTGCAAACCAATTAAATACTGGGCAACGTGGCGGTGTTACCAAGAGAATTAACTAATCTTGACAACTTCACACCTAACAGACTCAAAAGATTTAGAAATTAAAAATCACAAATGTTTTTTTGTTGGGGGAGTTAAAAAAAATATTGATAATAAAGAAATCGCAAAGGGAACTATGTATGTTGAGCAGTTCACACCAAAAAATCATAAAGAAAATCTTAAAATTATTTTTATTCATGGCGGCGGACAAACTGGAGCGGGTTTTTTAGGAACACCAGATGGGCGTAGAGGCTGGGTGCATGATTTTTTACTTGCAGGNTTTGAAGTTTTTGTTGTTGATCAACCAGGACGAGGACGATCAGGATATTCAAATAAGTTGTATGGAGATTATATTGATAGAGAATTAGATGTTGATGATTGTGAGAGAAGATTTACGTCTATGAAAGATTTAGGAAATTGGCCCCAAGCCAAATATCATTCTCAATGGCCCGACAAAGGTAGAAGAGGAGATAAATATTTTGAACAGTTTTTAGCTTCGCAAGTAAATACAATGTCAGATCGTATTGAGATTGAAAAAATGTCACGTGTTGCACTTGCAGAACTTTTAGATCTAGTCGGACCCACTTTTGTTCTTGGTCATAGCCAAGGGGGACCTTTTTGCTGGTTAGCTGGTGATGTAAGGCCAAAAAAAATCTTAGGTTTACTTGCAATTGAACCTAATGGACCNCCATTTTATAATGTTGCTTATGGTGGGCATAAACAATCACATTTAAAAAATTCAAAAACAGATCAAAAACGTGAAGGTGATAAAGACTGGTACATTACAGCATCAGAACCTGATAGGCCTGGCGGCATTACATATTTACCCTTAACATTCGAACCTCCTTTAAACGGAAATGAAAGTTTAGTTGCAGAATTAGATACTAGTCCAACAAAAGACAATCTTGTTCAATGTTATTTGCAAAAAGAGCCTGCAAGAAAATTAATAAATCTTCAAAATCTTCCAATTTTGATACTGTCAGCAGAGGCGTCTTATCATTCGCCATATGATCATGGGACAAGTAACTTCTTAAAACAAGCCGGTGTTAAGCATGATTTTATCAGACTGGAGGATAACAATATAAAAGGCAATGGTCATATGATGATGCTTGAAAATAACAACCATCAAATAGCTGATTTTTTATTAAAATGGATGTATTCTAAAATNAGTTAAATCAAGCATAATATCTTCAAAATTTGCAGTTTATTAGTGATAAACCTCTTTACTTTAAGTCTAATATTTGTTTAGTTTCCCTCGAACTAACTAATATTTAGGGGGATAAATAAAATGTTCAAAAAAATAATAGCAGTATTTGCTGCTCTATTTTTCTCAGCATCTGCAGCATTTTCTGTAGATTATTCTGGAAAAACTGTAACTATATGGGTTCCATTTAAAGCTGGTGGAGGAACTGACGCTGTAGCAAGAGCTCTGACAGGTCCTTTGTCTGCAAACTTACCAGGAAATCCATCAGTTGTAGTCAAAAATGTTACGGAAGGTGGCGGAATTGGTTCCGTTAATACTTATGTAGCAAAACACGGAAAAGATAAAGATGGATTAGTCGTTTTAGCAACTTCTGGTTCAACTCAACTTCCTTTTTTTATTTAAAGATAAAAGAGTCAGATATGACTACAAAAGATTTGTAGCTGTACACGGTGCAGGTACTGGTGGCGTAGTATATGTAAGAAGTGATCTTGGTGTTAAAGATGTCATCAAAGATTTCAACAAATTAAAAGGAAAAAAATTACTTTACGGATCACAAGGTATCAGTTCATTAGACGCTGTTCCAGCTCTAGCTTTTGATATGTTGGGCTTGCCAGTAAAGATTGTTTACGGAATGAAAGGTAGAAAAGGTGGTAGAGCCGCAATAATGAGAGGCGAAACTACTATTGATTACCAAACAACTTCTTCATACAAAAAGCACATTAAGCCTTTAGTTGATAAAGGTGAGATGGTTCCTTTAATGACATGGGGTGTGCAAAAAGGAAATAAGATTGTAAGAGATCCTAATTTCCCTAACCTACCTTGTTTCACTGAAGTTTATGAAAAAGTAACTGGAAAAAAACCAGGTGGTGCAGAATTCCAAGCTTGGTCAGCTATGTTTGCAGCAGGTTTTACTACACAAAAATTCCTAGTGTTACCCAAAGGTACTAAAGGAAGTGTCATTAAGACTTGGCAAAAAGCTGCTGAGGGAATTGTAGCTGATAAAGCTGCTATGAAAGTACTTAACAAAAAGTTAGGAACTTACCCTCACTACATTGGTAACAAAGATTTAAAGGTTGCTCTTAAAAATGCTTCTACAATGAAAGGAAGCACTTATAAGTACCTTAAAAACTGGTTAGCTAGTAAAAAATAAAATAATTATTTTAAATTGGGGAGGCAACTCCCCAATTTATTATTTTGAATATATCTTAATATGATCGATGCACTGCTTAGCGCATTCATTACAATTGTTTCAGGACCATCAATACTTTTTTTAATTGCAGGCGTTGTTATTGGACTAATAGTNGGAGTAATTCCAGGATTTGGAGGAACTGTTGGTCTATCTCTTTTATTACCTTTTGTTTTTGGAATGGAACCAATTTCTGGAATTGCGATGATGATGGGTTTATTATCTGTTGTTGCAACCTCTGACACTTTTCCAGCAGTTTTAATTGGGGTACCAGGATCAGTATCTGCACAAGCAACTGTTATGGATGGCTTTCCATTGGCAAAAAAAGGTCAAGCAGCTCGAGCTTTGTCAGCAGCATTCTTTTCTTCATTATTCGGGGGTTTGTTTGGAGCTGTTTTGTTAACGATGATTATTCAAATTGCAAAACCTATTATATTGGCGTTTGGTACAGGAGAAATGTTAATGCTGGCTGTTTTTGGAATAACGATTGTCGGAACATTAACTGGTGCAAGTATATCCAAAGGATTAATCGCAGCTTGTTTAGGTTTGATTATTGGATCAATAGGAATTTCTCCAGGCTCATCTGAATATCGACTAGATTTTAGTAATTTTTTAGAAGTGCAAAATTCTGCAGTAATGTATTTGGGGAATGGAATACATTTAATGGTAGTTGCAATATCAATTTTTGCCCTGCCAGAGATTGTTGAACTTTTAAGATCAAATAAAGCTATATCAGAAAAAGCAAAGCTAGAGTCTTCGGGCTGGCTAAAAGGATTTAAAGATTTTATATCAAATAAATGGTTAGTTCTAAGATGTTCTTTTTTAGGAAGTTTTATAGGCTTAATTCCAGGAATTGGTGGATCATGCATTGATTGGATAAGTTATAGTCATGCAAAAACATCAGTTAAAAATAATGAGGAATTCGGCAAAGGTGATATTCGAGGTGTAATTGGTCCCGAGTCAAGCTCAAACTCAAAAGAAGGTGGTGCATTAATTCCAACGCTGCTTTTTGCGATACCTGGTTCCGGAGGAACTGCAGTTTTAATGGGTGGATTAATATTACTCGGTGTTGAACCTGGTATTCAATTAATAAATAACAGACTTGATTTGGTTTACACAATAATTTGGTCACTTGCTATTGCAAATATTTTTGGAGCTTTAGTATGTGTATATTTGGCAAAACCAATTTCATCTTTAACAACAATAAATTTTACTATTTTGGCTCCGTTCTTAATTTCACTAATACTCTTCGCTATTTATAACTCTAGCAGATCCTGGGGCGACCTTGTGTTTGCAATGCTTATTGGACTTATTGCAGTTTATATGAAAAGATTTGAATATTCTCGTGTTGCTTTGATGATTGGATTTGTATTAAGTGATGGAATTGAAACTAATTTATATCAAACTATACAATTTTATACATTAGAGGAACTATTTTTACGTCCAATATTTTTAGTTTTAATTGCAATTTGTGTACTATCAATACTTTCAGGATTAAAAATAATCGATAAAGCAAAACAATTAAGCCAAAGTACAAAAGCTATAGAATATACACGCAAACCTCAATTATATTTTGCAATACTAATGACGTTCATTTCAGCCTATACTATATGGGCAACAAAAGATTTAGCTTTTTTAGGAAAAGTCTTTCCTCAAAGTGTAGGCATAACAATGCTACTATGCTCTTTAAGTTTAATTTATCAAATTAATTTTGCAAAAAGTGGCAGTTTGGTTCTTCATGATACAGAGGCAGACATGGTCAATAAAGATGGAATTCGACCTTTTTGGATGCCAATCTTTTGGTTTTTGCTACCACTGTTAGTAGCAATTTTCATAGGTTTTTATGTTGCTATTGGATTATTTGTTTTTTGGTTTTTAAAAAAAATTGCTAACNTTAAAACTTCTTTATGTTTTATATCTTTAATATCTATTTGGGTTTTGCTCGCAATCATTTCTCATTTTATGGTAATGGATTTTGCACCTGGAATAATACAAACTTTTATAAAATTACCGTGGCCAATAAATTAATTTTATGAGTGATCAAATTAAAATACCATGTTTATTTATGAGAGGTGGAACTTCTAGAGGACCATATTTTTTAAAGTCAGATTTACCAAGCGACATAGAACAAAGAGATAAAATATTATTAGCAGCGATGGGGTCACCAGATATAAGACAAATTGATGGATTAGGAGGCGCAGACCCAGTCAAAAGTAAAGTAGCTATTATTTCAAAATCCGAAGAAAAAAATATTGATGTTGATTATCATTTTGCCCAAGTAAAAATTGATGAACCAATTGTTGATACAAAACCTTCATGTGGAAATATGCTAATCGGGGTAGGGCCAGCCTCAGTTGAAAGAGGTTTAGTCAAAGCAAATAAGGATCAAACTAAAATAGTAATTCGAGATGTTAATACTGGAATGAAAATTGAGGAAATTGTTCAAACGCCAGGAGGAGAAGTATCATACGATGGTGATTTTAAAATTGATGGGGTTCCAAATACAGGAACACCTGTGGAGATAAGATTTCTAGACTCTATTGGTGCAAAAACAAAAAAGCTTTTTCCAACTGGAAACAAAATTGACAATATCAATGGGAAAGAATGTTCATTAGTTGACGCAGCAATGCCAGTTGTTTTTTTTAGAGCAACTGATTTTGGAGTTACAGGTAACGAAACGCACCTTGAATTAAATCAAAATAAAAAGCTTATTGATGAAATGGGTGATATTAGAATTGAACTTGGAAAAAGAATTGGGTTTGGAGATGTAAGCAAATCTGTAATTCCAAAAGTCTCATTAATTTCAAAGCCAGACAATGGTAGCATTAAGTCTAGATACTTTATGCCATGGAGTTGTCATAATGGTTACGCTATAACTGGATCAATTTGTTTACTAGCTGCTTCAAAATCAAAAGGGACAATTTGTTCAGATTTTTATTCCGATTATTCGGATAAGGGAAAATTCGAAATAGAACATCCAACTGGTATGTCAAAGTTGAGTTTCGAAATAGAGTATAATGATGATAAGATAAAAAATCTTGTTGCAGGCACAACTAGGCACGCAAGATTAATTATGTCTGGACATGTTCACATACAAAAATCTTTATTAAATAAATGAATTATAAATTAAAAAATAAAAACTGCATTATTACCGGAGCTAGCCAAGGCCTAGGTAAAGCCATTGCAATACTTTTAGCAGAAGAAGGATGTAACTTAATCTTAGTTTCGAGAAGACCAAAACCATTAAAAGCTGTCGAAAAAACTATAAATACGAAATATAAAAAAAAATTAGCATATTCATTNCCATATGATGTAACAAAAAAAGATGCGCCAAAAAAAATAATTAGATTTTGCAAAAAAAACTTTGGTACACCAAGTATTTTAATAAATTCTGCTGGTGGATCTAGACCTACAACCTGGAATGCAACTGACACTCAGTGGGAAGAGGGTATGACATTAAATTTCACAGCTTTAAGAAAACTAACAACAGAAATTATACCTTTAATGCAAAAAAAAAAATGGGGAAGGGTGATCAATATAACAGGATCTGTAGAGCCAAGAGAGGTCAATATTGCAAACGCAGCAAAATCTGCCGTTCANGCNTGGGCAAAAGGTTTGTCCAGAGTNGTTGCGAAAGATGGAATCACAGTNAATTCAATTTCACCTGGAAGGTTNAAAACTGAACAAATTTTAAANAGNAGACATCCAAACATAAATGAAAGAAAAAAATTTATAAAAGAAAACATACCAGTAGGTTATTTTGGAGAACCAGAGGATTTAGGTCATTTGGCTGTATTTTTAGCTTCACCAATAGCGAGATATATAACAGGAGAACTTGTGCACGTAGATGGTGGGATGAAACGATTTGCCCATTAATTAATCTTGATTTTATCACTCAATTAATTAAACAGCTCTCATGAAAAGTTTAGATAGTTTTAAATCATTATCAGAATTAAAAGTAGGATCAAAAACATACAAATATTACAATTTCAAAAAAGCTGCACAAAATGGTTTGGAAGGTATAGAAAAACTACCAAAATCTCTAAAAGTTGTTCTGGAAAATTTACTTAGATTTGAAGATGATTTATCAGTAAATAAAGATCAAATATTATCAATCAAAGAATGGCTTAAAGACAAAAAATCTCCTAAAGAAATTGCCTATAGGCCCGCAAGAGTATTATTACAGGATTTCACTGGTATCCCAGCAGTTGCTGATCTTGCTGCCATGAGAGAAATTGTTAAAAATAAAAATAAAGATCCTGATAAAGTTAATCCATTATCACCTGTAGATTTGGTGATCGATCATTCAGTGCAAGTAGATATTAACGGATCAAAAGACGCATTACAAAAAAATGTTGAAAAAGAATTTGAAAGAAATGGTGAACGATACTCATTTTTAAAGTGGGGCCAACAAGCATTTAATAACTTAAGAATAGTTCCACCAGGAACAGGAATTTGTCACCAGGTAAATTTAGAGTTTTTATCAAAGGTTGTTTGGACAGCAGACATTAAAGGTGAGACCTTTGCATATCCAGACACACTTGTCGGTACAGACAGTCATACAACAATGGTAAATGGTTTATCAGTATTAGGTTGGGGTGTAGGTGGTATTGAAGCCGAAGCAGGAATGTTAGGACAGCCTATTTCAATGTTGATACCTGAAGTGATAGGTTTTGAAATGAAAGGCAAGTTACCTGAAGGAACAACTGCTACTGATCTAGTTTTAACAGTTGTAAAAATGCTTAGAGACAAGGGTGTCGTAGGTAAATTTGTAGAATTTTATGGAGAAGGATTGAAAAACCTTACTTTAGCAGACAGAGCAACAATCGGCAATATGGCTCCTGAGTATGGAGCAACGTGTGGTTTTTTCCCAATAGATGAAGAAACTATAAAATATTTAGAATTATCAGGCAGAGATAATGATACTATTGAACTTGTTAAATCATATTCCAAAGAGCAAGGACTATGGGCTGACAATAATGCAGTTTATACTGATACTTTATCTTTAGATATGTCTACTGTTGTACCAACAATTTCAGGACCAAAAAGACCACAGGACAAAGTCTTATTAACAGAGGCAGCATCAACTTTTAAAAAAGTTTTAAAAGATATTTCTAAAAGAGAAACGCCTAAATCTGTTAAAGTAGAAAAAAATGATTTTGAGTTAGAAGATGGAAAAATTGTAATAGCTGCAATTACATCATGNACAAATACATCNAATCCAAATGTCTTAATTGGCGCAGGTCTTCTTGCGAAGAAAGCGGCAGAGCTTGGATTGCAAACTAAACCTTGGGTAAGAACTTCGTTGGCTCCAGGTTCGCAAGTTGTTACTGACTATTTAAACAAAGCTGGACTAACACCTTATCTTGATGAACTTGGTTTTAATACTGTAGGATATGGTTGCACAACTTGCATTGGAAATTCCGGCCCACTACCCGATGAAATTAATAACGCCATTTTAGATAACGATTTATTAGCTGTTTCAGTTCTCTCAGGTAATAGAAATTTTGAAGGCCGTATTAGTCCAGTAGTAAAAGCAAATTTTTTAGCATCACCTCCATTAGTAGTTGCCTATGCAATTGCCGGTACAATGAATTTCGATTTATATAAAGAACCACTCGGAAAAGGAAAAGATGGACAAGATGTTTTCTTAAAAGATATTTGGCCTTCGAATAAAGAAATTGAAAATACACTTATGTCTTGTTTAGATGCAAGCATGTTTAAAAACAGATACTCAAAAGTATCTGACGGTCCTAAGGAATGGCAGTCCATTACAACGGAACCAACAAGTATTTATGACTGGAACAGTGGATCAACCTATGTAAAAAAACCTCCTTTTTTTGACGAAATGACTGATGAACCAGAAGGTTTTAAGGAAATCAAGGATGCAAGGTTATTATTGATTTTAGGTGATATGATTACCACAGACCACATATCTCCAGCAGGATCCATTCCAAAAAATAGTCCGACGGGAGATTATTTTATGGAACATCAAATTCTTCAAAAAGATTTTAACTCATATGGTGCAAGAAGAGGAAATCATGAAGTTATGATGAGAGGAAGTTTTGGTAATATTAGAATTAAAAATGAAATGGCACCCGGTACAGAGGGCGGATTTACAAAAATTTATCCTGAGGGAAAAGATGCAACAGTTTTCGAGGCTGTAATGGAGTACAAAAAAAGAGGAACTCCATTGGTTGTTGTAGGCGGTAAGGAATATGGCTCAGGTTCTTCTAGAGATTGGGCCGCTAAAGGTACGCAATTACTTGGTATAAAGGCAGTCATTGTGGAAAGCTTTGAAAGAATTCATAGATCAAACCTTGTTGGCATGGGAGTTTTACCTCTAGAATTTAAAGATGGCATGAATAGAAAAAATTTAAAACTTGATGGATCAGAATTAATCACAGTTATAGACGTTGAGAAGGGACTAAAACCTCTTCAAGACGTTAAAGTTGAAATAAAATATGCTGATGGAACTTCTAAAACTATAAACACTACATGTAGAATTGATACAGATAACGAGGTTTTGTATTATATTAATGGTGGAATTCTACAGTATGTTTTAAGAAACATGCTACAATAATGCAGCATGATACCAGATAAATTTAGTAAAATAGATATCCTAGATAATACTTACGACGTAGTTGACATTAGTACCATTGACAAAATAGATACTCTTCCTTTTTCGTATAGAGTGTTAATTGAAAACATTATTAGACAAAAACTTCTTGGAAAAAATAAAAACGCTGACTCACAAGTAAAAGCGATACTTGAGAATAAAATAGGTGCAGCAATAAATTTTGCACCAAATAGAATCTTAAGTCACGATATATTAGGCAAAGTTATGTTAGTTGACTTTTTAGCGTACAGAGAAGCTTTACAAAAAAAAGGTGTTGGTTCAAAATCTATTCAGCCAGATGTACCCGTAGATGTAGTTATTGATCATTCACTACAGGTAGATTTCTTTGGCGACGATCAAGCAAAAATAAAAAATTTAGAAAAAGAGTATGAAAGAAACTCAGAAAGATTTTCCTTTTTACGATGGTGTTCAAAATATCTTGATAAAGTAAATGTTATTCCTCCTGGAGTTGGTATATGCCACCAGGTAAATATTGAACATTTGTCCAAAGTTGTTTGGAGGGAGCAAAAGGGAAATTTAAATATAATACACCCAGATACATGCATTGGAACTGACAGTCACACTCCAATGGTAAACGCAATTGGCGTTGTTGGTTGGGGTGTTGGAGGTGTTGAAGCTGAAATATCAATGTTAGGTAGAACAATTCCTATGACCGTACCTGAAGTTGTAGGAGTAAATCTTAAAAATTCTTTGCAAGAGGGAATTACGTCTACTGATTTAGTTTTGCACGTAACCAAATTGTTGAGAGACGCCAAAGTTGTTGGTAGTTTTATTGAATTTTTTGGTCAAGGTGTTGAGACTTTAACAGTTGGAGATCGAGCGACTATTTCAAATATGGCACCAGAATTTGGCGCTACAAATGTTTTATTTCCAGTTGATGATGAGACAATTGAATACTTAAAAATGACAGGTCGAACATCTGAAGAGTTAAAAATTGTTGAAGAGTATTCAAAAAAACAAAAATTGTGGAGGAAACCAAATGATAATCCAAAATATAATAGGATCTTAGAATTAGATTTAAATTTAATTTCACCTTGTGTTTCCGGTCCTAGAAATCCAGAAGATAAAATAAATTTAGATAAATTTTCTAATTTAGTAAATGAACATTCTCAGTTGTTATACAAAAAAGATTTAAGAAACGAAGAGTATGAAGTTCCAAATCTTGGCTATAAAATTAAAGATGCAGATATTATGATAGCAGCAATAACAAGTTGTACAAATACTGCAAATCCAAAGAACGTTATAGCGGCTGGATTAATAGCTAAAAAGCTTGTCGAACTTGGATTTAAACGTAACAAAATGGTAAAAACCTCATTTGCCCCAGGTAGCAAAGTCACTGCAGAAATATTAAAGCAAACAGGATTACAAAATTATCTAGATCAGCTTGGCTTTAACGTTGTTGGAATAGGCTGCACAACTTGCAATGGTAGTTCAGGGCCATTAGATCCAAACCTTGCTGAAATAATTGAAAAGGAAAAAATTTTCTCTACTGCAGTATTATCAGGTAATAGAAATTTTCAAGGTAGAATACATCCAAATATTAGAGCTTCGTACCTTGCCTCTCCAGGTTTGATTGTCTTATTTTCAATTCTTGGTTCTATAAAAAAAGATTTGTCCAAAGTTTCGATAGGAAAAGATAATCAGGGTAAAGAAGTTTTTTTTAAAGATATTTGGCCTGCAAATAAGGAAGTTAATAAAATAATTAGTAAATTTTATAAATCAGAAACTTTTATAGAAAAATATAAAGAAGTAAATGAGGGCGGTGAACTATGGGAGGGTCTCAAGGTTTCTACGTCCAATAATTACGACTGGCCAGAGAGTACATATATTAGAAAACCTCCTTACATGAGTAATGCAGAAAAAAGTGAAATTAAAGATATTCATTTAGCAAGACCCATAGCTTTGTTTGGAAATTCGGTGACTACCGATCATATTTCTCCGTCAAGCGCAATCACAAAAGGAACTGCAGCCTGGGATTACCTAACTGATCTTGGACTAAATAAAAAAGACTTTAATAATTTTTTAACAAGAAGAGCAAATCATGAAATTGTTGCAAGATCTACATTTGCAAGTTTAAGGCTAAGAAACTTAATGACGCCTGATCAGGAGGGAAGTATCACAGTAAAATATCCTGAAAATGAAGTAATGAGACTTTATGATGCTGCAATGGAATATAAAAAAGAACAAAAAGAAATTATAGTTATTGCCGGAGAGAATTATGGTTGCGGGTCTTCAAGAGATGTAGCGGCCAAAGGACCTTTATTGATAGGCATAAAAGTGATTGTTGCAAAAGGATTTGAAAGAATTCATAGATCAAATTTAATCGGAATGGGAATATTACCACTACAGTTTAAAAGTGGACAAGGTATTGACGAACTAGAAATAAAAGGATCTGATCAGTTTAGTATAATAGGATTAGATAAAATTGATAATGAAAATAAAAAAGTAATAATGAAAATACATAAAGAGGCAGGAGATATAATTGATATAGAGCTCAATGCGCGACTAGATGTGCCAGAAGAGTTAGTATTTTGGAAAAATGGCGGTATATTGCCAACTGCTTATAAGGAGGCCTAAGCAATGAATCAAAGGTGGATTAAAGCTACTTATTATAGAGGCGGTACCAGCAAGGGTGTCTTTTTTCAAAAGAAAGATTTACCCACTGAAAATGAAAAAGAATTAAGTAAAATTTTTTTAAAAGTAATTGGTAGTCCAGATCTAAATGGTCGACAATTAAATGGAATGGGCGGAGGTGTTTCATCAGTATCTAAGTGCGTGATTATCAGCCCTTCAGAAAGAGAGGATGCTGATGTTGATTATAATTTTATACAGCTTGCCGTCGATAAACCAATTGCTGAATGGAATAATAATTGTGGAAATTTATCAGGTGCAGTTGGTCCTTATTCAGTACAAGAAGGTATTATAAAACCAAAGGAAGGCGAGAACATTGTTAGAATTTATCAGGTAAATACCGATAAAATTATTCATTCAACTTTTAAAGTTAAAGATGGAAAGCCTGAAATAGATGGAGATTATTCAATTGCAGGAGTAACTGGGAATAATTCAAAAGTAAGATTAGATTATTTAGAACCTGGAGGATCAGGTACTGGAAAATTGCTTCCAACTGGTAATACAGTTGACGAGATTGAAATTAAAGATTTTGGTAAAATTAAGGTATCTATTGTCGATGCCGCGACACCTTTAATATATATTTTTGCGGAGGATTTAGGATTAAATGGAACAGAAACCCCTGATGAACTTGATGCAAATATAGACAAAATGGATATCATTCAAAGAATTAGAAGAAAATGTTCAGTTTTAACTGGAATATCAGACTCTGAAAACAATGCACCAATGAACACTCCAAGAATAGGTATCGTTACCTCGCCAAAAGATTACAAAAGTTTAGATCAATCGAATATAAAACAAGATCAGCAAGATATTACAGTAAGAATGTTCTCAATGGGAAAAACACATAAAGCAATTATGGGAACTGCGGGTGTTAATGTAGGTGTTGCAGCAGCAATACAGGGTACTATACCAAATAATATAAAAAGAAAAAATTCTAACCCACTTGAGCTTAGGGTAGGAAATCCTTCAGGAGTAATGGTCGCGGGCGCAATAGTTGAAAAAAAAGATAATCAATTTTATGCAAAGACTGCAATCATGTATAGAACATTTAGACCATTGATGAGAGGTGAAGTTTTAGTTTAGGCTGAGATTTTCATTTCACCTGTCACTTGAGTACGGTGCATAATTCTTCTAGTATTGGGATCAAAAGAATCTCTTTTGTGGAGTACAAATAAATTTTTCCACATTAATAACTCATTTGCTTGCCATCTTTGTGTCCAAGTATATTTTTTTTGTGTTGCATGCTCCCAAACTTGATCAAGCAATTTTTCGCTTTCATTTACACTTAATCCAACAATATAAGCGTGAGGCCTTCTACCAATAAATAAAGTTTTTCTATCAGTATTTGGATCTTTAAAAACCATAGGATGTCTAGCACCTGGGGTTTGAGAGGGATTAACAACTTCTTGGTAGCCTTTTCTAAGTTGACCTGCACTATTATGAGCAGAGTCATGTATTAAAATTTTATCTGCAATTTTTTCTTTTAGCTCTGCTGACATGTCTTTATATGCTGCTATCATATTAGCAAAATGTGTATCGCCTTGATCCTTAGGTACTTCGAGTGAATAGAGAATTCCAGCTTTTGGTGGAATATCTTGATAGGTCATATCTGAATGCCAAGTGGCTTCACCATCGCCCAAAATTCCAGTAGGTTTACCTTCTTTCTTAACATTGGAAATAACATTTATCTCTGGATGTTTTGGTGAAAAATTTATTCCATAAGGATTTGGGGCAGGCAAATCTAAATTACCAAAATGTTTGCTAAATTCAATTAACTTAGGATCAGTCAAATTTTGATTCTTAAATACTAAAACTAGATTTTCATCCCAAGCTTTATTGATATCATTAATTTCATTTTGTGAAAGTTTTTGGCTTAAATCAATCCCTTTAATTTCAGCACCCAAGGACTTTCCACTACAAACAATTTCCATATAAAATATTTAATCGGTTATAATGATTTAGTCAATTATAAATAACCTTGTAAACCCAGATAGATTAAACGTAATGCACCAAAAAATAATATTAAGCTTAAAACTTTATTAAAATACTTTTCTCCTTTAGATACCAGAAATAATTTTCCAAGATAAGTTCCTAAAAATCCAATCAATATCATTAGAGTCAAAAAGAAAATATATTGATCAAAAGCAAAACCAATTAAAAAAAATGCAAGACATTTTAAACCATGCTGAAAGGTCATCATCGCACCATGCGTGGCAACATGTTTCAGAGGTGCAAAATTTAAATTTTTAATAAAGGTTGCTACAATTGGACCTGATGCTCCAAAGAGTATGGACATTGTAGAAGAGGCTACCCCACCTATAAACATAAATTTTTTACCAAGCTGAGGAAACTTGCCAAATAGAGAATACAAAATAAACAACCCAACGCCAACCTGACCCAAAGATGGAGAAATATTCTCTACTATATTCGCCCCAAAATATGACCCTAACAACGTGCCAAAAACAAAAGGGATAATAAGCTTAACATCTATTTCCTTGAGTGAGACAAATATTCTTGAGAAATTAGATCCTAATTGGATTGCCCCATGAACTGGCACTAGAGCCATCGGTGGTAGAAAAAAAGATAGACTTACTAGCATTAAAATACCACCCCCCAAACTTAGAGCTGTTGAAATAAATGCACATACTAAATTTATTAAAATTAAGCCAATCCCTTGATAAAGGGACAGCTCATCTGGAAACAATGGAAAGCCTTCAATCACACAGTTCTTATATGTTAAAATTTAAAAATATAAAACTTGATACTCCTACTGACAATGCTGCTATAAATCCAATTAATAAGGGTTTTAACCCTAATTGTTTAAAGTTAGAAAATTTAATTTGCAAACCAAGGGCAACCATAGACAGTAAAATTAGATATTTGGATATTTTTTTTAATATTAAAACGAGATTTAACCAATTCTCATTCAAAGTTGATTCAATAAAATAAAAATCACCTAGAGTTCTTATGATGGATAGTGTGATAAATCCTAAAACGAATAAAGGGAAAAATTTTTTTAAAGAGCCTTTTATATTTTTGCTTTTACTATCATTATAATAGAAAGCTAGAAGGGGTATCATAATAATTAAAAATGAATTTCTAATCAGTTTTATTGTCATGGATGAATTTAAAGTTTCATTTGCGGTATATGTTTCTTGATATATCAATCCAGCTGCACTTACTTGAGCTGTGTCGTGTATAGATGTGCCAAGAAAAATACCGGCCTGAACATTATTATCATTAAAAAGATAATTTGCTAAATATGGATAGCATAACACTGCGAATAATCCAAAGAGGGTTACTACCCCAACTGCATAACCAGTTTCATTCTTATCTGATTTTATTATTGTTGATGTGGCAATAACTGCCGTTACCCCGCAAATAGCAGTTCCCATGGAAATAAGTATTAATAATTTTTTTGAAAGATTAAAAGCTTTTCCGATTAATATAAGAATAATGAAGACTAATATAATATTGAACAATATTAACATTAATGAATTTAAACCATATTGCAATAATTGCTCAAAGCTAAGGCCTATTCCGATCAGAGCAATACCAACCCTTAAAATTTTATTTATTACAAAATTTAAAACAACTTGATTATTTTTTGGTAGACTAAATAAATTTGTATAAAGTATTGCAATTAGAATACATATAAAAGCTGGTGAGATAATAAAATTATCATTTGATAAAAAGTTATTTAATAATAAAGAAATACAGAATATTCCCAAAATTAAACCCAACGAATAAATCATCAATATTTTATTTATTACTTAATATCTAAGTTAGATAACTGAACTAACTCTTTTATAGTAAATTCTTTATTTAAAACACAATCTATAAGATCATCAGTTTTCGGACTTTTAAATACTGCAAATAATCTTTTAGCTTTAGCGGTAATATCATCGGCATTCATTGGATTATCTGGAGTACCTCTTACTGAACTTGCATGATAAAAAAGTTTTTTTCCATCATTTAAAATAATAGTAATCTTTGATTGCCTCTCTGGTCTTGCAATTGCTAACTCATCACTGGAAATAGATTTTATTTTTTTTCTCAAAGTCACAACATCCGGGTCATTGAATAGTAATTCATCATGAGCCTCCTCATATCCCATAGTTTTTTTTATGAGATGAACTGCAATTAAATGTTGCGCGCTGATCGAAGGAATTTCTCTATCATTAATTATATGATATCGATCAGATGGAATTTCTACAGTAAGTTCTTTGATATCTTTATGATTAAATTCATTGTTTTTTAGTAAATATTCAATTGCATCCATCATAGATTGGATTGGGGATCCCACAGACCATTTTTTTAATGAGGAGTGATCAATTTCAAATTTCTTTCCTAATTCACTTACAATAAGTTCAGGCTTTGGATTGTGAGCAAAACCTTCATGAAAACCTCTTTCTCCTAAAAGAGGATCGGTTACAGATGTAAAATTTTCTTTTGCAAGTAATGCAGAATAAATTGCATTTCTTGTTGTCATGCCAGAAAATACAAATGCCTTTTCTATATGATCTGGATCTCTATTCCAGCAGGCAAGGCCTGAAGCTTGTTGTATCGTATATGACAATAAATAATTACATTCTTGATGAGAAAGCTTTAGTAAAGCTCCGGCAGATGCAGTACAGCCAAATATGGTTCCAAGACTGTGAGTTGCGAAAGTTGTTGTTTTTGGTGTTTTGTATCCCAAGCTAGTTGTAATTCTCACGCCCACGTCATAACCTAATGCAATCGCTTTTAAAATATCGTTACAATTTAAATCTTGCTTTTCTGCTATTGCCAATGTGCCCGGAACAATTGCGCAGCCAGGATGAAATCTACCATTTGTATGAGAGTCGTCAGTTTCATTAGCATGGGCTGCCATTCCATTTCCAAAACCTGCATTGATCGCTGATACTTTAATGTCATTTCCTAATAATGTAGCCTCTTTAGGACCACCTTGATTTTTTGAAAATTCAAATCCTTTTCTACCAGGGGGTAAAAGTCGTCCGGTTAAAATTGCTATTAATGTATCCAGTAAATGAAATCTTGTATTATTTTGCGTTTCTTTAGGAAGCTCATGACTTAAGGCTTCAGATATATATTTTGTAAGCGTTTGTTGTATTTCCATTAGAATATTCCTTTTATACTATTTTTATCAAAATTAATCTTGTTTTTATCACAGCTAATATTTAGTTGTTTTACTTCTTCGGGCTCAAGTTTTGCAAGGTTTTCAACTAAATTTAAAAATCTAACATCTTCTTTATTATTAATCATGTCTTTAAATAATGGTTTCATTTTATTAATGTACTCAGCTCTTTTAAATGGAGTTTTTCCACTTGGATGAGCATTAGCAAAATCTAATTGGTCGAATATTTTTTCTCCATTATTTAATATAATTTCTACTTCTGCACCTTGAGCTTTTTTTAATGGATCAGGCTCATCATAATATTTTTTATTCCATTTTTCGCTTTCAAATGTTTCAATTTTATTCCAAAGCTCGATTGTTTCTTTTCTATTTTTTCTTTCATCACTATAACTTTTTTCATGATGCCATTCACCATCCTCTAAAGCAACTGCAAAAATATACATAGCTGAGTGATCTAATGTTTCTCTTGAAGCTAATGAGCTGTATTTTTCCTTATCGTTACTTCCACTCCCCATAACAATGTGAGTGTACTCTTTACTGTATATATTTACTTTTTTTACTTGTTTAAAATCTTTAATTTTTTTTCTAACATTAAAAGCTAAATCAATAATAGAGTTTCCATGATAGCCAGCTGAATGCTCTTTTGTAAATGTTTTAAGGATGCCAGCTCGCAGCTCGTCCTTTTCTGGTAATTCTATACTCAAATCTTTATTATCTTTTTTTACTAATATAGGGATTATACCGTAATCACCCTCCCACACTGGACTAGGTGAGGTGTCGCCTCTCATGGCTCTATCAATTGCATCAATTGCATTTTTTCCAACTAATCCTGGCGCATAAGCTTTCCAGCTTGATAATTGTCCTTTCCTTCCTTGTCTTGTAAAGATTGATGTGTGTGCACTCCACTGTATAGCTTGATAAATAGTTTCTGTATCTAATTTTAATAATTTTCCCAATGCACTTGTAATTGCAGGTCCTAGATGTCCAACATGATCAATGCGGTTTGGATTTAATGCAATAGACATTGATAATCTTAATTGTGTTTCGTAACTTGTAGCTATAGCTTTAACCAGCTCTTCACCATTACAATTTTTTTGCTGAGCTACTGCTAGTATCGTTGGGATACAGTCGCCTGGATGACAGGTTTCTTTTGCCATAATATTATCGTGAAAATCTAACTCTCTTACCGCAACTGCATTTGCCCAAGCAGCCCATTGACAATCAAATTTTTTATTATGATCTAAACCAATAAGAGTTGCTCCTTGATCGTTTTCAAATTGCATCGCTTGTGATCTTGCAATTTTAACTGCCTCTCTATTTATTGCAGCTACCGCAACACCCGCGTTATCAATAATTCGATTACCTACCATTTCACTAATTTCGTTGACCAAACCCCAGTCCTGTGATGCCATTGATGCGATGCGCCAAGCAAGTTGCTCGTCTTTTTTTGAAACCTCTCCTGGTTGCTGAACTTTTATGGAGTATTTCTTCATTAATAGTTTTATAAAGTAGTTATTGTTTCATATTATGAAACATCATTTTACATATTGAACTTTAATCTATTATCGTGTTATTATTTGTCAATTAATTGATCAATTAAACTAAAGGGGGATAAATGTTCAATTCAAATTTCAAAAAGCTTTTTGGCTTTTTAGGTTTATTCGCTCTGATTTTCACAACATTATCTGGTCAGTCTTTTGCAAAGAAGCATCCAACATATGCGCAGAAAGCTTGTAAAGGTCAAATCCAAGTTGTGATACACGCATCATACGGTGGTGGTACTGATACAACTGCAAGAATGATGTCAATCAGAACAAGAAGAACTTTAAACACAGATATCCAAATCGTAGGTAAAAGAGGTGGATCTGGTGCGAAAGCTCAGAACTACACTTTAACAAGACCTAAGGATGGATGTACAGTTATGGCTTTAACTGAGTCTCACTTGTATACAATGGCTAGAGGAAAATCTAACATGAAGATTTCTGACCTAGTTGGTGTTGCAAGAGCAATGGAAGAGCCAACATTTGTTGTTGTTAATGCTAAAAATAAAAAGCTTAGCACAGTTAAAAAAATGCAGAAAGAAGCACAGAAGAAACCAATTAGTGTAGCAATCGCATCAATTGGTGGAACAGAGCACATTGGTATGTATTCATACTCAAAAGCTGCAAACATTCCATTTAAAGCAGTTTCATTCGGATCAGGAGCACAAAGTTTACAAGCTTTAGCATCTGGTAAGGTTGACGCTTCTTTATTAAACCCTTCTGAAGCAGCTGCATTAATTGCTGACAAGAAGATTAAAGCAATCGTTTTATTACATGACAAAGCTTTAGCTGATTACCCGAAAGTGAAAACTTCATATTCTATGGGCCACAATGTAAAAGTTGTGACGACTAGAGGATATGCAGTGCTTAAAGGTACACCACAGTCTACGATCGATGAGATCTCAAAAGGTATGGTGAAAGCTATGAAGCATGAAACGTTTGGTAACTACCTTAAAGGTGCATCTCTAGACCCTGCTACTAGCCCAGCTGGTACTAAGGTTTGGGATAAGCAGTTAAAAGAAAATTACAAAAAAGCTGCTATTGCATTAAAAGGTTTAGGTTTAACTAAATAGTTAATATCTATGTCTAACGAATCTAACTTTGCGTCTGGAAAATCAGGCGCAAAGTTTTTCCACCGAAAAGATTTATACTTAGCTCTAGTACTTGTTGCATTTGGGGCATTTGTTTATAATGAAGCTGGCAAGTTTCCTCCGGCTCCTGCAGTTTTAGGAGATACTTTAAATGCTGATGTTTTTCCAAAAATTTTAGTTATTATATTACTTTTTTTAACTGCAATAATTCCATTTGAATTTAAACTTACTCCAGAAAAAATTGCCAAGATCGATAAAGATAGAAATGAAAAAACTTTACCGATTACTTGGATTACAATTTTTGTATTGCTCACAATTGTTTTTTTAACAGATTTTCTTGGAGCAGTATTGACCATGTTTGTTACGTGTCTAATAGTACCTCTTGTATGGGGCGAAAGAAATTATGTGGCAGTTGCAATTTATGCAATTGTATTTCCAGCGTGTGTTTGGTTTTTATTTAATCAACTTCTAGGGCTGTATTTTGCACCTGGATTATTGGAGGTGTTTAGTAGATAGTTATGCAAGATGTAATTAAGGGATTTGGTTTAATATTAGAGTTTCAAAACATTTTACTTATATTTGGTGGTGTTTTAATAGGAGTACTAGTCGGCGCTTTACCAGGTCTTAGTTCGCCAATGGCCATTGCATTGTTAATGCCATTTACAATAAGCCTTGATCCTGTTGCCTCAATTTCCATGATGGCCGCATTATATTGCGCAGGTACTTTTGGAGGTTCGATAACAGCAATATTAATTAATGCACCAGGTGCTCCACCTGCGGTAGCGACTGCACTAGATGGATATCAAATGGCAAAGAAGGGTGAGCCAGGAAGAGCATTGGGTTTAGCCGCAATATCAAGTGTAATAGGTGGTATTATCGCAATTTTTATATTTTTAATGGCAACACCTCTGCTAGCAGAAATTGCATTAAAATTTGGTCCAGTTGAATATTTTGGTTTATCCGTTTTCGCATTATCAATGCTTGCAGCAATGAGTGGAAAATCATCTATTAGAAATTTAATAGCTGGAACACTTGGAGTGTTAGTTTCTACTATTGGTGTGCACTTAGCAACTGGTGTTGAGAGGTTTGATTTTGGTGTGCAAGAATTAACTGAAGGAATAAAATTCGTACCAGTTTTAATTGGCTTATTTGCAATGTCAGAATTATTAAATCAATCTAGGACTTTAAACGACACGGTTGAAAGAATGAACGCAAAAGCGTTAAGACTTCCTACATTAGCAGAATTAAAAGCGGTAAAAGGTACAATTTTAAGATCTTCTGGTTTAGGTACATTTATTGGAATTTTACCAGCAGAAGGATCTACAGTTGCTGCCATGATGGGTTATAATGAAGCAAAAAGATTCTCAAAAACTCCAGAATTATTTGGAACAGGTTGTCCAGAGGGAATTGTTGGACCTGAAGCTGCGAACAATGCAGCAGCTGGCGGTGCAATGGTTCCAACTCTTGCCCTTGGTATTCCTGGTAGTGGTACAACCGCACTTATATTAGCTGCTCTTGTGATGCATGGTTTTAGACCGGGTCCTTATTTAATTACTGAAACACCACACTTAGTCCATGCAATATTTGGTGCGATGTTATTTGCAAATATTGGTTTTTTAGGAATTGGATTAGTAGGAGCAAGGTTTTTTTCTTATGTCACATTTATTCCTAAAAGATTTTTGTGGCCATCAGTGTTTGTATTCTCATTAATTGGATCGTATGCATATAGTTCAGCATTTTTCGATGTTTGGGTCATGTTAATTTCGGGTATTATAGGTTACTTTGCTTTAAGAAATGGATTTTC
>NYVZ01000011.1 GCA_002684895.1 Pelagibacteraceae bacterium | reverse complement strand
ATGTAATTTTGATAACCTGACTCTAGAGTTCCTTCTGGTGAATTTAAATATGCTCTTTTTTTTGCAGCTTCTTCCCGAAATTCTCTTCTCTCTTTTTCTGCTCTTTCATATTCCTTCTTCCGTCTATCTTCTCTTGCTTTAATTTCAGCTTCCCTTTTTTTTTGTGCTGCTAATCTTTCTTCTTCTTTTTTCTTTTTTAATGCTGCAGCTTTAACTAGATAAGCGTCTTTTAATTGTGCATACGATTTATTACCCTTTAAATCTCTAAACCCAACTAAAAGCGTTTCAGCTATAGGTTGGTTACACTGTGGGTTTTGGTAATTATAGCAATTTGAATATTGACCCTTAGTATGAAAACGAATTTTATTCTTATACGACATGCTTCCTTGACTAAGATATATGGCCATTTCAATGTCACCACGATTTGCTTGACTTAGATATACCTTGTACGCTGTCTTGACGCTGCTACCCTTAAAAGCCCAATTATATTTCGTTGATTTACAAGTTGTCATGTTTGTTGCAGTTACAGTTCCATTAGGATCAAAAATATATTCAACGAAGTATTTTTTGTTAGGTCGTTGAGATAAAAAACTAAAATTTGAAAAAACTTTCTTAGGATCTTTAACTTCATTATATTCATTTCTATACTTATCAGGTCCAACTACCCGAACATAATTATCTGTTTTTCCATAAAATATAAAATTCTTACCTTTTCGACATGTGGAATTAGGTTTGCTGGTTGTTTTATTTTTTAAATTTACATCCTTTGATTTTGATGGTTTAGATTTGGGTGCATTTTTGTTTAATTTATTAATTTTGTCTTTTGTATTTTTTAATTGTTTTTTAAATTTTTCATGAGTTACCGAGTGCACATCCGCTAAAAATAAATTAGTAAATATCACAAAAGTTAGAATTAGTTTAAAATATTTCATGCCTTATTTAAGCATAATCAAAATTGTAAATAAATATAATTTTACTTGGACATGCAAATTTGAGATATGAGGTATTCTCATTCACCCCTGGTTTAATCTGATAACTTTTTATATAGAATTACTTATAGTAATACATTTTTCTCTATATTCTCATAAACCCAGTGGCTCGAAAGGGCCACACCCCCTTTAATAACATCGAGAATGAAAAAATTACTAAATCTATTAATATCTTGAAAGACAATTTTTAATGGTTCTGTTTTGCGAGCTACCTTTTTTTAAAATTACCATAATGTTACTTCCAACTTTCCTATTAGCCCACGATAGTCCAGTATTAATATCTTTTTTACCCGCTCCGCCGGCATAGCCTCTTTGTAAAAGTATTGTGCCGTTGTTTAATAGATGTTTATCAAGTCTACTTAGTTGAGAGCGTGCTTGACCATTAAATTTATACAAATTTTTGGAGATTAACCCAGATGTTCTGACTAAAAGACCACCGCAAAACATGTCTAGCTCTGCCTTTTTACTTTTAGCAAACAATTTATTATCACTGAAAATTAAAATGGTAATTAAAATGGTTAATAAAGATATTTTTTTAATTTTTTTCATAAATATTGATTTATTTGTTTGCAGAACATAAATTTTTTTTTAATATAAGGAAATAAAAAAATATTCATGAGTTACGAAGATTTTATTGATGCTCTAGATGAACTCTATATTAGTATAGAGGAACTGGCTGAAAAGCTTGGCTTGGAAGTTGACGAAGTCAAAGCTTGGGAAGAGTCTGATGAAGAAATACCCGATGCTGCAGTGGAATTAATAAAATCAGAACGAGAAAATAGGTCTGCAGATCAAATAGAAACAGAAGAATAAATTAATTAAAATATTTAATTTATTAAATACTAATATTTTTTAGTAGTGATTTGTAATTTAAAAATTTCCTACATTTAAAATATGATTTTGGCTTTTTTGTAAAACCATTGAGTTTTAACAAAAAATCAACTTTTGAATTATGTGCAGCCTCGTAATCATGCTCACTGTCGCCAATAAATAAACAATCGCTTTTCTTCATTTTCATTTTTTTTATTAATGCATTTAACATACCTGGATGAGGTTTTTTGTATCTAAATGTGTTGCCTCCACAAATTACTTTAAAATATTTACTTAACTTAGACTTTTTAATTACAATTTTTGTTAAATTTTCAAGTTTGTTTGATGCAACAGCAATTTTGATATTATTTTTTTTCAATCGTTTAAGAAACATGTCTATATTGGGATAAGCTTTCGATTTTACATAAACGTTTTTTTTATAAAAATTGTAAAAATATTTAAACATACTTTTTTTTTGTTTTTCACTGGATTGTTCTTTATTAATTTTGAGTGAAAAATTAATATTTCCCATAATACCTTGGCCAACAATTGCTTTTATTTGGGCACGTGAGATTTGTTTAAAACCAAATTTTTTTAAAGTTCTATTGTTGGCATTAAGAATATCTAATTTTGAATCAACTAAAGTTCCATCAAGATCAAAGATAATTAATTTGTAATCGTATAGTCTCACTGAATTACTTGTGACATTTCAGGATTTATAAAAAATTCTACGTTTTCATTCCTTGAAAAAATTTTTTCTTTTCCTTCATGAATATTATCTACTGTGATCAAATGATCATTAGACAATACCTGATATCTAATTATATTTCCCAAAAATTCTTTACTCTCAATTTTACCCTCAAATAATTGGTCAGTTTCACTACGCCTTATAAATGTAATATTTTGAGGTCTTATTAACAAGGAACAATTAGATTTATTTTCACTTTCCATATTTTGGAGTTTAAAGTTTTTTGTACTTTTGAAGTATCCATTTTGTATTTCACCATTTAATACATTTATTGTACCCAAAAAATTAGCTACAAATAAATTTTTCGGATGATTATATAAGTCAATTGGCGCACCAACTTGTTGAATAATCCCGTCATTAAAAATCGCAATATTATCAGATATTGAATTGGCCTCCTCTTGATCATGTGTTACGAAAATTGTCGTTATCTGTAACTTATTATGAAGCTCAAGTAGTTCTACTCTCATTTGATTTCTTAATTTAGCATCTAAGTTAGATAATGGTTCATCGAGAAGCAGAACTTTAGGTCTAACTACTATTGTTCTAGCTAAAGCTACTCGTTGTTGTTGACCGCCAGATAATTGATAAGGGTAACGATGCTTTAACTCTTGCATACCCACAAGTTCTAATACTTCATCAACTCGATCATTAATTTCATTTTTTGGTACTTTCTTTTCTTCTAAGCCAAAACTAATATTTTTAAATACTGTCATATGCGGCCACAAAGCATAATTTTGAAACACTAGTCCCACATCTCTCTCCCATGGATTAAGCTTGGAGACTTCCTTTCCAGCAATAAGTAGCTCACCAGATTGAGATTGTTCAAATCCAGCTATAAGTCTTAACAAAGTTGTTTTCCCACATCCTGAAGGACCGAGAAATGTAAAAAAATCTTTTTCTTGAATATCAATATTAACATCTTTCAGAACATGATTTTTTCCATAAGATACATTGATATTTTTTATATTAATTATATTACCCATTTTCTGTTTCTCCTGTTTTTTTATATTTTTTATCTATAATGCTTTGTGAAAAATAAGTCCCTACAGCAACAATTAAAACGCCTATCATACCTAATGCAGCCCCAGGTCCTCGTCCAGCTGCAGTTTGCATATATGAATAAATTCCATATGCTAATGGTGCATCTGTTTCAGTTGAAACCAACATTATAGTAGCAGATAATTCAACTGTTGCAGTTGAAAAACTGGTAATAAATCCTGCTAACAGCCCCCCAGTCATTAATGGCACTAAAATTTTTCTAAATATTGTAACTTTTCTTGCACCCAATGACTCTGCGGACTCTTCTAAAAATTTACTAATTTGCATCAATGCAGCATTTGCTGCTCTTAACGCATAAGGTAATCTCCTTACAGCTAAAATTAATACAATCATAAACCACCAGCTAGCAAGAGGTTTGCCATCTAGAGGATTAGTAAACTCGTTAAATGTTCTTAAGTACCCTATACCAAGAACTAGCCCAGGAATAGCGATTGCGCTCATCGCAACGTAATCTAACAGGTATCGACCTTTAATTTTTGTTCTTAGTACAATATAAGAAATAAAAAATGCTAGAACAATGTCAATGAATGCAGCTATTGTACAATACAACATTGTATTTTTTATAAAAATACTGTTTTCAAAAATAATACTTTTATAATGACTGATAGTGTAGGCATCTGGAGCCACACTAAACGACCAGATTGTTCCAAATGATAAAAGAGTTAAAGCTATATGGGGTGATAAAACTAAAAATAGAATTAATCCAACAACTGAGTAGGCAACAATTTTTTGTTTTGGCTTCATCTCTCTTTTGATCATTCCGCCACCACCCTTTTGAAGCATTGAGTAATCTTTACCTCCTAATGCAATCTTAGCTACCCAAACTGCAAGAATTGACGTTACAACTAAAATAACTGCAATGACATATCCCATAGGATCATTAATACCAATTGATGAAATTCTTAAATATGCTTGTGGTGCTAGCATATTATTAATGTCTAAAAGTAAAGGTGTTCCAAGATCATCAAAAACTTTTAAAAATACCAAACTTGCACCAGCAATATAACCTGGCATTGAAAGTGGTAAAACTATCCTTCTAAATAAACCAAAGCCCTTGGAGCCTAAACTTTGAGCAGACTCTTCCATTGATCGATCAATATTATTTAAACTAGTTATTAAATTAATTAAAATAAATGGAAAATAATGAACTGCTTCAACAAAAATTACACCATTTAACCCTTCCATAAATGGAATTTTAAAACCAAAATATTGATCAAGTAATAAATTAACAGAACCATTGGTTCCAAAAAAAAGCTTCATCGCCACCGCACCTACAAAAGGTGGCATAATCAGAGGTATAAAACCAAGGCTTTGAATAACAACCGAACCTCTAAAATTAAATCTCGATGTAAAATAAGCTAATGGTAATGCAAAAGCTGATGCCAAAACTACAGAAAAAAAAGCTACATAAAAAGAATTATATAAAGATTCTATAAATAATTGATTTTTAAAAAAATCGGAAAAATTCACTAAAGTGAAGCCCCCATTAATATCTAAAAAAGAAACATAGAAAACTTGAACAATTGGAATAACCAAAAACAATAATAGAAATGTGCCTATTATTAATGAGGTAGAGTTAAGAAAAAGATTTCTGAACATAAAAAAAAAACAAGCCCCTTAATATTTAAGGGGCTTGTGATTAACTAATTATAAAAGCTTTAAAGCTTTTTCAGCTTTTTTCTTCGCTTCCGAATAATTTTTTACTACAATTTTATCCCACTCAGCTTCAACTTCAGCCTGACGAGTACCTTTATATTTCTCAATATCTTTAGCTTTTTTTCTTTTCTTCTTAAAGATTTTGTTAAATTCAGCATCGTTAGCCTTAGCTTCTGAAATAGGAAGTGCAGCAATTAAAGCTCTTGCTTCTTTGATTAAAGCTCTAGCTTTTTTATTATCTTTCTTTTTTAATTTAGCTTCTGCTTTATAAACAGCCGCCATTGCGCTTCTTAGCTCATCTAATCTGTATGTAATCATTACATCAAAAAGAGAATTTACTAAATTGTATCTGCTTTTTGATAGATTGACATCAAACTTAACTTTTGCTCCAATTGACTTATCTTTAAACGGATTAGGGAAGTCTTTTGGTGCCTTAGAGTAAGTTTTTGGATTAACAGGAAGTCTTCTTATTTTTGGATCTAGAAGAGTTTCTTGTCCTTTAGCTGTTAAAAGGAAATCAATAAATTTTTGCGCGTTTTTTTTATTTGGCGCATTTGTTATGACTCCAATGTTAGCTGGAACAAGCGTTGATACTTCTGGATATACAAATCCAACTGGGAAACCACTTCCAATTGATGATAAACCGAAGAAATCAATTACGATACCTACTCCGAAATCACCACTGTTAACTCCATCTGGGACACCAAAGCTTCTAGCAGTAACTGTTTTAAAGTTTGCTGCCATCTTTTTAGATAATTCCCAACCTTTGTTGAAACCTACACCTTGTAACCATGTCTCGACAGTTAAGTGTGTAGTTCCAGATCTAGATGGAGCACTCATTCCAACATGACCAAAGTATATTGGTTTAGCTAAGTCTGACCATTGCTGTGGCGCTGGAAGTTTGTTTGCCTTCAAATATCTTTTATTCCACATCATTCCATAACCGGCTGCGGCAAAACCTGTATAATAACCCGCTGGATCATTTACAGGGTAAGATCCTACTTTAGAAGGAATCCCTTTTGCTTTTGATGTATACTTTTGAAGTAACCCATCACCTTTTAATACTTCAAACGCGTCTGGCGCTGAAGCCCAGAATAGATCTGTTGTATTGTTAGATTTAGTCTCCTGGATATACTTAATTCCAGCAGTAGTTTTTTTTCCAACTATTTCAACTTTAATATTTGGATGTTTTTTTTCAAATGCAGCTTTAAATTTGCCTGACAAATCTTTTGGAAATGATGTTACGATAACAACATTTTGTGCAAAAGCTTGAGTTGCAAATAAAAGTGCAATTATAAATGAAATAAATTTTTTCATCTATCCCCCTTTGTTAGTTGCAAATTTTTAACTCATATGGGGCGATTATTCAATTAACCTTTATACAATTATTAATTGAATATTGGATTTATATATAATTATAATTATTCAAATTGACTGATAATTTTAGGAATAAATTTTTTAAAATTAAAAAATCCTTTATTACAATACTGGTTAGTCATTTGATCAAACTCTCTATAAAGAAATTTAAGACTAATTTTATTCTCATTTAAGAAATCCAAATTTTCTCCTACGCCTGGATATAATGCTATTACATTAGATAAATCAAGATTTCTAAGGTATGAAATATCTTTAACCTCTACTTCAAAATTATTTTGCAATCTAGCTTGCTGATCACAAATTAAGTCAGATTTAAATTTGATCAAATTCTCATCTAATTCTATTGATCTTGTTAAATTAGTATTTTGTATAAGCATAATTTTTTTAAATTTTAAATTTTTAAAATCAGATTCTTCAAAACATAGCTGATTATCAAANATGAGTAGAGTTTGATCATCTATAATTTCACCATTATTAAACTCTGGATTAATTTGAATATACTCTTTGTCTGATACTATAGGTACAGCATTTTCGTTAAGTTTAACTTTTTCATATCTTTGATTTGTAAATTTTTTAATATTCCACTCCTGAGCAA
This sequence comes from Pelagibacteraceae bacterium, assembly GCA_002684895.1. Lineage (GTDB taxonomy): Bacteria > Pseudomonadota > Alphaproteobacteria > Pelagibacterales > Pelagibacteraceae > HIMB114. The sequence continues at coordinate 15,150 of NYVZ01000011.1, read as the reverse complement.
CGTAGTTTTTTCCTTTTGTTTGTAGGCCGGCTGTCCAACGCCAAGAAAGTGTATTTGAGGCAGGATCGCCATCTTTAAGATATTTCATAAAAAATTCAGCTCCCAATTGCCAAGGTAAATCCAATGTAAAAATCCAAACAGATGAAAACCACATTCTAGTGTGATTATGAAGGTATCCAGTTTTTTTTAACTCACTGACCCAATCGTTAAAACAGTCAATATCAGTATTTCCGTTGATTGCATTTTTAAAAATTTTATTATTTTGAAATTCTTTTTTTAAAATTTCAAGATCATTTATAAATTCTGTCCATAAACTTGGTCGTCTTTCTAACCAGCCTTTCCAATAGGTTCTCCATAATACTTCTTGAATAAATTTTTCTATTTTAGAAAAAGAAAATTTTTTTATAACCTTTTTAATAATCTCTTTCTCACTTAATACTCCATGTGTCACATAGGGTGATAGACATGAAGTATTTGTTCTTTTATCAGGTCCAAAATCAAAATTACGATCTCTTGCATAAAAAGATAAGTGTTTTTCTACAAAAAAATTAAGTTGCTCTAAGGCTTTTGTTCTTGATGGATGAAAATTAATCATGNATTATTTATAAAGAAATTTTCAAAAATTACTCACATATTTCGAGCTGTTGTGCGAACATCTTCTAAATATTTTTGACGCTTTTCATCACTTACAAATGGAACTGCAAAATAACGTCTGTAGTTGATTTTTCTAATTCCACAAATATGTAATACCCCTCTTTTTAGTCTTCGTATTGGTAAATTTAAAAAGAAAGTTGTAATCGCAAGTCTTGGTGCCCCATAAGTACAAAAAATTATTGCTCTTTTACTATTTAATTTGCCTTCAGGATAACCATAATTCCCAACTAATCTTTTAAATGTGAATGCCCATGGTGGCGCTAAAACTTTATCGATCCAACCCTCGATAAGAGCAGGCATTCTAAAATTCCAAATAGGCGCAATTAATACAATGACATCAGCTTCTTCAATTCGCTTCCTGTGATCTAAAACCACATNATCGGGTGACTCGCCACGAAAAATTGGATTAAAGTTTTCTTTATACAAGTCAACAATATCAACTTCATGCCCATGTTTTTCAGCCTCTTCTATAAATGTATCTTTTATTGCGCAGTTAAAAGATTTATCATCATAATGACTGTAAACTACAAAGGCTCTCGACATATTTAACAATTATCCTTTTTTCACTAATTTTAAACATAGAATTACAAAAAATCGCATTTTATTTTTGTGAATAAATGGTAATGATTAATTATGAGAGAATTTTTATATCAAGCTGGATTATTGTTATTTGATGATAAGAAAAATGACCTCAGGGCTTTGCCAAAAACAGTAAGGCTGCAAATTTTGGTTGTATTAAGCNTAATGTGGTCTGTAATTTTTACAGTTATGTTTTGGTCGTATAACGAATGGGGATTGGTTCTGACTACTTCTATTATTGGTCATGTCCTTGTAATACTTGGTGTATACTTCACAATGAAATCTTTTCAAAATGCAAGGCAATTTAATTTAAGAAATGATGGTTATCACAATACAACTCGCTCAAGACAAAACTTATGGGTTGATGGTAAAAAAGTTGAGCTTGATAAAAAAGATCCTGGGGGTGAACACGAATGAAATTAACAATAATGATGTTAATAATAGCATTTGGAATATTCATGCTAGGTCTGAAAGTCACTGGTGACTCTCCTGTGTCAAGGAAAGGTCAAATAGAACAATCTAAGGAGACTGTAGAAGAAAAATGGCTTAAAGCTAAAGAGTGGTCGAAGAATAGAAATAAATAAAATTTTATTCTTATAAACTTAGTACTAGCCAAACAACCGGTATAAGGAATAAAATAATTAATCCAAAATAAATAATTACATCTTTCATAATCTAACCTTTAGCAGATTCTTGTTTTAAAATTAATAACAAACCTACTAATGCAATCGGTAACCCTGTTAAAAAATAGATATCTGGCTTAACATCTTCAAAAATCATTGAAATTATCAAAGCTAAAATTGGCATAACTACACCAATATATCCTCCAGTAGATGCAGAAGTGTTTTCAATAAATTTTATGTAGCACAAGAATGAAATTATCGAACCAAAAATAATTAAATATGTTTGTCCCAATATGTAACTAACATTTGTTATTGGAATATAAAATTCCGATCCTCTAATAAATGATACTAACAAAGCTACTAAGGCTCCATATATCATCGCAAATGCAACATTCTGTAATAGTGGAATACTAAAATTTCTTTTATTATATATTGCAATTAAGTTACCAGCCGATGCTGATAGTGTTGCAAGCAGTGCAAACATCAGACCAATTGTTGTTCCTGAGTTTAAATCAAAACTTATAAAATCATTAAAAAATATAATTAAAATTCCACTGATACCCAATATGGCTCCTAATAGTGTCATTGTAGTAATTGGTTTTTTAAATAAAAACTTCTCACCAAGAATATTAAAAATTGTTAATAAACAAAATACTGTTGCTGGTATATTAGAAGGTAAATAAACATTTGAATTATAAAAAAAAATATAATTTCCACTGTATAAAAAAATACCTAAAATAAAAAAATATACATGATCTCTTAATGAGAAAATCAATTTTCTCTTAGTAATTGCAACATAAATCAAAATAATAAAGCCAGCTAACACAAACCTGGTAAAAACAGATACAGATGGGTCGAGATCAATATTGACTTGCGTTAAACCTATAATACTCCATGTTGCTGACCAAAATAATAAGGCGCTAAGAAATAAAAAAAAATTTGATCTCATAATTGAGAGATCTACTATTCAAATGAGACAAAGAATATAAAAAAATTAATGGTGAGGTGATTATTTTTTTTCTAACCACTCTTTATAGCCACCGACCATATTTTTTACGTTTTTAACACCCATATCTTTCATAGTTTTGCTTGAAAGGGCACTTTGTCCACCTGCTCCACAAAATAAAACGTATTCCTTATCAGGATTATTTTTAAAGTAGTCATTCTCTAATGGGCTGCCCTCTGCCAAATAAAACTCAAGCAGACCGCGATCGAAGTGCATGGCATTTCCTATTGTACCCTTTTCAAAAGACTCTTTATCTCTTACATCTATAAATTGAACATTTTTATCGTTTAACTTTTCTTTGGCATCCTCAACGCTAATGTTATCAATTTCATTTGTTACCTTCATTATATCTTCAAATTTTTTCATATTTTCCTTTCTAATGGTTAATTTTTGATTGCTTTACAAATCGTAAATATGGCTTTGGAGAATTCCATCCNTCTGGAAATAAGGTTTTTGCTTCCTCATCTTTAACAGCGGGTACAATGATNACGTCTTCACCTTGTTTCCAATTTGCTGGTGTTGCTACTTTATGCTCAACAGTTAGTTTTAACGAATCTATTACTCGTAAAATTTCGTCAAAGTTTCGNCCAGTTGCCATTGGATATGTTAACACAAGTTTAATTTTTTTATCAGGTCCGATAATATAAACGTTCCTTACAGTTTGATTATCTGCAGCTGTTCTTCCTCTAGAGTCATTGCCGGTTGTTGATGGAAGCATCCCGTATAGTTTTGAAATGCTAAGGTCTTTATCGCCTATTAGAGGATAACTTGGCTTGTGACCTGTGACATCTAAAATATCATTTGACCATTTTTCATGATCTTCAACTGGATCAACGCTTAAACCTAAAATTTTAACTTCACGCTTATCAAATTCATCTTTAATACTTTCTAAAGCACCTAATTCTGTAGTACATACTGGTGTGAAGTTTTTAGGGTGAGAAAATAAAACTACCCAACTATTGTTTACCCAATCATGAAAATTTATTTTTCCATGTGTTGTTTCAGCATCAAAATTTGGTGCCTCATCATTTATCTTTAATGTCATTGTTTGCCTTTCGGTAAAAATTTTCAATATTTATAATTCCAATTTAGAATATATTGCTAATAATTCAATATTTTACGATAAAATAAGACATTAATGTAATAAAANACTTTNAAANTAATAAAAATTGACTTATTTTTTNAATATATTAGTAAAATATTTTAAATTTATGAAAGATTTAGACAAAAAAATTCTACAAATACTCCAGGAAGACTCTGAAATATCGATGGAAGAGTTAGGTTCCAAAGTAAACCTCTCTCCCTCACCTTGTTATAGGCGTGTAAAGAATTTAAAAGACAAAGGTTATATCGACAAAAATGTTGCAGTATTAAATAAAAAAAAACTTAACTTAGAACGGCCTTATTTTGTGCATGTTAAAACAACTAGCCATAATAAAGAATGGACTGATCAGTTTAAAAGAATTGTTAAAAATACACCGCAAATTGTTGAATGTCATAGATTGATGGGCGAAGTAGACTATATTTTAAAAGTGAGGTTAAAAAATTCTGAGAGTTATAATGAGTTTTATTTTAATCTAATTAATAAAATTAATTTTGCAAGTATAAGCGGTTTTCCATCTTTAGAAGAATTAAAAGAAACTAATATTTTACCTCTGGATTATATTTGATTTAATGACAGTCTAATCCAAATTTTTTTAACCTCCAATAGTTATATGGCCAAGGAGTAATAAATCCTGCAATTAACATCGGTGGTATTACCCACCATGTTAATATGGCCCCACCTGTTAAATAATAATCAGTTAAATTCATTGCTAATTCCATTGCTATCATAGAAATGAAACTCATACCAATTGCAACTTTTAACGCTTCCTTAAAATTAAATTTCTGCCTCATCAAAATTATTGTTTCTAGTATAATACTTGTCACCAACCCGTTTAAAATAGCAAGAAGCATAATTCCTAAAACTGGAAAAGGAATGTTAGAAATTTGAAAAAAAAGNATAGTGCCAAAATCACCTATGGAACAACCTAGTAGACACCACGTCGTATTTTTAGCACTTCGCTTCCAGGTGTGTTTGCAGCTCCAATCAAAAGATTCTAATTGAGTCATAATTTTATTAATAAAACATCAATTGNAAACAGTCAAAGAAATAACTATCTTAAATTATCTTTTATTTTTCTTAAATTTATTTCTTTTATTATATCTATTAACNGTTGCTTTTTTTCGTTTGGAAAATTTTGAATTTTTTCTAAATTTTGATTTTTTCTTTTTGAAACCGTCATCATCTTTATTTTTAAGGTACCTGTCTCTAAATTTATTTTTTTTTCCTCTAGATTNAAATTTTTTTTTTCCATTAAATCTATTTTTTGCCTTATAAGATTTATTATTTCTATCATTGTTAAATAATGATTTTTTTTCTGGATTTAAAATCTTCTCTATCTCTCTCCATTGTCTTTTATCGCTATTGGTTACATAACTCCAGGCCTGCCCTTCAGCTCCTGCTCTACCAGTTCGACCAATTCGGTGAATGTAATCCTCGGGTTGTTGTGGTAGATCATAATTTATAACATGTTCGATGTTGGGAATATCTAAGCCACGAGCAGCAACATCTGTTGCTACAAGAATTTGTATTTTATTTGACCTAAATTTTTTAATAACACTTGTTCTTTTATTTTGTCTCAAATCNCCATGTATNGCATCTNCTTCAAACCCTTTTTTNTATAAATCTTTTGCTANTCTTTTTGCNCCTCTTTTNGTTTTAACAAAAACAAGTNTTAATCCATTATGTGTCTCTAAATGNTTTATTAAATATGGAAGTTTACCATCGTTACTTAAGCTAATAACTTTTTGTTCAATCTTTGGAATTGTTGTTTTATCTTGATCAATCTTAATGAACTCTGGATTTTTGAGATACTTTGAAGATAATTTTTCAATTGACTTAGAAATGGTTGCTGAAAACATTAGGGTCTGTTTTTCGCTTGGAATGAATTTTAAAATTTTGTCAATTGCAATACTAAAGCCCATATCCAACATACGATCCATTTCGTCTAGAACTAAAAAGTTCGCTTCAGATAAGTTTAAGCTTTTTTTATTTAAATGGTCTGTCACTCTTCCCGGGGTGCCTATTATAATCTGAGGTTTGGCTCTTAAACGATTTAGCTGCTTATTAATGGGCTCACCACCTACAAGTGATAAACATTTGATAGCTGATTTTTTTAATATCAAAGATTGAACCACAGTTTCTATCTGCTTGGCNAACTCTCGGGTTGGAGCTAGAATAATTGCTCGTTGGCATTTCTTGTTTAAAACTAATTCTAATAAAGGAATACAAAATGCTGCTGTTTTGCCTGTACCAGTGTGAGCAGATCCCAAAATATCTCGATGATTTAATATAAGTGGTATTGCCTTAACTTGAATTTGCGTTGGTTTAACAAATTGTATTCTTGCTAAAGATGCATACAAATCTTTATGAAGTTTTAGCTCTTGGAATGTTTGCAAAAAAATAAATTCTGTAGATGGTTAATTTGCAAGCTTAGACACTCCTTAAACACTAAAGTCAACATAATTCAAATTACTTAAAGGGTCTGGTAATTAATTTGCTTAAAACCTGCTCTCTATCACCCTCAACCCCGATGGGCATCCCTTTACGACGTTTGAAATTTGATTTGGTTCCAAAAAGAAAATCCCAAAAACTAAATATGGCACAATAATTTGAGTCTGTTTCTTTTTGCCTCTTATGATGATGCACCCAATGAATTGAGGGTGTTACTATAATATAAGATAAAATTTTTTCTAACTTCTTTGGAAGCTTTATATTTGAATGATGAAAAACGGAACTGATTAAAACCAATGCCTCGATTAACAATAAGTTAAACAGAGTTATATTAAAAATAACTATAATAGAGCATCTTACAACTGTACTTAACAATACCTCTCCAAAATGAAATCTTAGTCCTGATGATACATCTAATGTTTCATCAAGATGATGCACCTGGTGAAATCTCCACAAAAATTTTATTTCGTGGTTAGCACGATGCCAAAAATATAGAAAAATATCATAGATTATTAAGTGAAAAATAAACTGACTATAAATATTATTTATTGCAAAAATATTATTTAAATTAAGTGTTGTAGCGTAAATTGTAATTGGCAAAATTAAGATTGGTGTAAAACCAATATTAAGTAACCATAAAATTAAATTTTTGCATATTCTCTTAATTTTCTTTTTATATTTAAAACTTTCTTTGGGGAATAAATTTTCCAAAAGAAAAAAAGTGATCAATCCGATTAGTACTAATAAAATTTTTTTATCTAATAATTCCATTATCTACTCATTTCCCACAGTGCAGAATTTCCATTCGACAGTAAATAAATTTTACCAGTTGGNCCAATTTTAATATCACGAATTCTACCAATTTTATCTTTAAAAATAATTTTCTCTTTACCAACTTTATTATAATTTAAAAACTCTAATTTTCTTAATGATTGATCTTTAAGTGATGTTATAAAAATTGATCCATTCCAATTGCTAAATTCTTTTCCCTTATAAATTTGTATTGCACTGACGGCTATTGAAGGTACCCAAGTATAAAGTGTTTTTGTAAAACGCTTATCCCATTTTTGAGTTTCACCGCACTTTGTAAGATTATAATTTTGTCCTCCCCAACACCAAATTTCCCAACCATAATTTTCTCCAAACTTAACTTCACCAAAAAAATCACCACCTCTCGCACCATGATTTGAAATATAAATCTTATTATTTAATGGTGACAGTGTCATCCCTTGGGGATTGCGAACACCAATTTGATAAATTTCAGGCAACCAATCAGGCTTGCCTTTGAACCTAGGATTATCTTTAGGAACAGACCCGTCTAAATTTATTTTAATGATACTACCGGGATGCTGATTAAAATCTTGAGCGATGTTACCACCGCCTCTCTCTCCTATACTTGCATATAAATATTTATCATCTTGGATTACCATTCTACATCCGAAGTGATAACCTGAATTTATTGGTGGNTTTGCTTGAAATATATTTTTAAAATTTAAATTATTTTCTGTAAATTTAGCTTTTGCAATTGATGTACTTGTTTTTCCTAACCCTCTATCCTCTGTATAGCACAAATAAATATTATCCTTATGTTTTAAAATTTCTAATAACCCACCTTGTCCATCAACCTTATAATTTAAATTATGATTAACTTTATTTATTGTTTTATTTTTTAAATTGATATTTTGAATTTGACCCTCTTTATCACTAATCAAAACCTCCTCATTATTTAAAAATGTCATACTCCAAGGATTATTAAGATCAATTATTTTTGTTAGTTTAAATTCGTCATTAGAATGAGCGTTTGTNATTAAAAATAAAAAAAGAATAATCTTAGAGAATTTCATATAGCCATTAATAGCAAAAAATACGAATTTTTTGAGCATTTTTTTAAATTTATGTGTCTTTTATTTTTTTTGAAACGCAATTATATAATTAGAATGATTTCGTTTTTTTCNAACATAAGAGATAATCGTCTTTTTCAGTTTAGTGTAGTCACAATCATTATTTTAAATGCAATATTGATTGGCGCTACAACATATAAATTAGACCCTTTGTTTTTAGAAATAATTCATTTTTTAGACTATGTNATAACAATATTTTTTGTAATAGAAATTTTAATACGATTTATTGGAGAACCAATAAAATCAAATTTTTTNAAAAGTGGATGGAACATTTTTGATACAATAATAGTAACTATATCTTTGATCCCTATACCTAATAACTCTAGTTTTTTGGTTTTAAGATTGCTTAGAGTATTTAGGGTATTAAGATTAATATCAGTAATTCCAGAACTTAAGCAAATTATTGAGGCAATCTTGCAATCTATTAAGAGAGTTTTTTTTGTAAGTCTCCTTTTATTCATCATTCTTTATATCTATGCTACAATGGGTGCAATTTTATTCTCTGAGGATGAACCATCTCGATGGGGAGATTTAGGTATTTCATTAATAACACTCTTTCAAGTTTTAACCTTATCCTCTTGGGAAACAGTAATGTTACCATTACAGGAAATTTACTGGTGGTCATGGATATATTTTTTTAGCTTTATAATTATCTGTGCGATTACAATTTTAAATCTTGTCATTGCAATCTTGGTAGATGTTGTTATTCAAAAAAAATTATGATTTTTAAATAAATATTATTAACAAATAAATAGAAATACCTGTAATAACAGTAATTAAAATACTCTTAAAAATTATACTAACTACTATCGCTATAACAAAAGCAAAAACTTCATTAGAATAAAATGTTAAAGAATTATCTTGATAAAAAATAGCTGGAAAAATTAAGGATGGAAATACAGCAGAGGGAACATATGACAAAACTTTCTTTGTAATTTCACTATAAGTTTTTGTATTTGCATATGCCATAACTAAATATCTTGATAGAAAAGTTAAAATGCCAATTATGATAGTGTAGGTCCAAATATTCATTTTAATTTATTTTAAATTTTTTGTTTATAAGGTAAGCTAAGATTATACCTGCTGTTGCTGCTACAATTACATATGCCTTTAGTGGTAAATTATAAAATATTAATGAACAGGTTGCTGATAACAAAATAACTAGAAAGTGATCAAGTTTTCCTANATCTTTGGCTATTAAGGCTAAAAAAGTTATTGCTACAAAAAAATTAAGACTTAGTTGATCACTTACAATATCTCCAAGCCATATACCAATTAAGTTTGATAATTGCCAAATTACCCATACGGTTATCCCAGATCCTAACATGTGATAATGGGAATATTTTTTGTCATAATTTTTCTTTAGATATTCATTTGAGACAGCGAAGCACTGGTCCGTCAAAAAAAAACTTAGAACAAATTTCCACATGCCATTTTTGTTTTCAATATATTTAGAAAATACTGCACCGTATAAAATATTCCTTGTGTTGTTCATTATTACTGATCCAAAAATAACCCATGGGACTGCTCCCGCTGTTAATAATGTTANNAATATTAATTGNGACCCNCCGGCAAAAATTATAAGCGAAGTNCCAATTGCAAANTAAGCTGGGAAACCTAATTCTATACATANAACAGCATANAATATTCCAAATAGTACCACNGGTATATTNAATGGTAATACGTCTTTTATCCCNTGAAAAAAAATTTGTTTTCTATTCATACTCGTAAAAATAGATTGATACCTTTATTATATTAAATATTAAAGAATGATGTGTGGTCGATATGCAATTTCTAAAGTGGTAAAAAAAACCAAAAAAATCATAAATATCAATGAGGGTGTTGAAGATTCAGATAATTATAATGCATACCCAACTCAATTACTCCCAATAATCAAAAAGGACGGTGATATTTTGATGATGACCAATTATCACTGGGGTCTTATTCCAAAATGGTCCGAAAAAATGAGTGATTTTAGACCACTTAATAACGCAAGATTGGAAACATTGATGGAGAAAAGAACATTCAGTGGTTTAATTGCAAAACAAAGGTGCGTTGTGCCCGCGGATGGTTATTATGAATGGAGAAAAAATGATGAAGGAAAAAAATTTCCTTACTTTATAAAACATGAGCAAAATGAAATCCTTTTTTTTTCAGCTCTATATCAAAAAAATACTAATCTTGAATTTTCGGTAATCACGACCGAAGCAAAAGGTACAATTTTAGATATTCATCATCGTATGCCGGTAATACTGAGAGAGGTGGAAATTGAAAACTATTTGAGCTCAAAAGATCCTATAGCATTTTTAAATAGTCACCAAAACCCAGAGTTAGTATTTTACGAAGTCGGAAGAGATGTAAATAATCCATCTAATAATTTTATTGGGCTTTTAGATCCTGCATAAAAAAACCCCGCTACTAACTATTCCGAGGAACAGTTAACGCGGAGCTTTAGTTGCCATGTGATTTAAGCACTACTCCCACAGCGTACTTAGAGGTGTCGAAGTGCTACCTTCCCTCTACTTTCACCACCAAGCAATTAGCCTAAGCCTACTTCTTGATGAGTGCTGAGAACTTACGCCCTCAGTTAAATACAATATAATTTAACTTTATTAGAAAAGGTATCTCCGTGTGGTTGATTCTAATGTTGGTCTGTGGAAAATGTGGATTATTTATTTCTTCTATAATCCCACGGATATTGAAAATCCATTGACCATAATCCTAATTTATTTTCTTTTGCATAATTTTCTTCTTCTACAAATTTCTTAGAATATTTGCGATAAGCAAAAGCGTAACCATTTTTAACAAGATACTTAGATAAACTTTCGTTATTAACAAAACATTCAGCTACTACTCTTTTGTAGCGATCAATAGTCTCCTTTAGACAACTTACTTTTTTATTACCAATTTTTTCAACTAATTTCTTTTTTGATAACAACCCACATTTAATATTTTTATTATTGACTTTGCAAATTTGAGACATTTCTGGTGCATCTATGCCATGAAAACGGTATTTAATTTTTGAAATGTGTATTGTATCACCATCGACAATTTTAATATTTTGAGCGAAAAGCAAAGAAGGTAAAAACAAAAATAATAAAAAATATTTCATTTAAAAAACGATGTACTTTTTTTTGTTTAATTTTGATTGGCATTTTTGAATTTGCATACGATATTTTTTTGCAGTTTTTGCAACTGTTTTTGCATAAGAAATTGACTCAGGTCTCGTTTGATTAGTCCAACCATTATAATAATACAAGTATTGCTTAAAATAATTATTTTTAGATACTTTCATTTTTTTATAAGTTTGATCTACATACCAGCCTACAAAATCAGAAGCGTCTTTAAACAAAACTCGTGTGACGTATTTTTTACCAGTACTTTTTTTGTAAATTTCCCAAGTATTCTCAATAGCTTGGGAGTAACCTAGCGAGCTAGATTTTCTTTTCCAAGGAATAACTTTAAACAACTTGGTTCTTTCAGGCCTTGCCAGCCAGTCGTATCCACTTTCTTTTTTAATAATTGCCATTTGTAGCTCGATTGGCACTCCCCATTTTTTTTGGGAAGACTTGGCAAACTTGTACCAAAGGTATTTTTCATTAAATATAGCGCAAGCATTTACAGTATTTTTTGGAACTGAACTACAAGCAAAAATAAAAAAGAACAAAATAAGTAAAAAATATTTTTTTAACTGAATCATTAAATGCTATAATAAAACACTAATTTAATCAGTAAAGAAAATGATAAAAAATTTAGGATTTAATTTTGATAACACTTATGCCGATTTACCAGAAATTATGGCAACAAAATTATCACCCATCGCAGTAAAAAAACCAAAATTAGTTATTCTTAACAAAATATTAGCTAAGTCATTAGGGCTGGATCTTTCAAAAATTTCAGATGAACAAAACGCTGAGATATTTTCTGGAAATAAGCTCATTGAAGGGTCTTCTCCTCTTGCGCAAGCATATTGTGGTCATCAATTTGGTCATTTTGTAATGTTAGGCGATGGTCGGGCAGTTTTGTTAGGAGAACACTTGGACTCAAATAAACAAAGATGGGATATCCAATTAAAAGGTTCTGGGAAAACGCCTTACTCTAGAAGTGGTGATGGTCGTGCAGCTTTAGGACCAATGCTAAGAGAATACATTATTAGTGAAGCTATCCATTTCTTAAATATACCAACAACAAGAAGTTTAGCGGTTGTAGAGACAGGGGAGGAAGTTATTAGGGAAACAAAACTTAAAGGTGCTATCTTAACACGTATTGCTTCCTCACATTTAAGAGTGGGGACATTTCAATTTGTTGCAGCAAAACAGGATATTGCTACACTTAAAACTTTAGTCGATTATGCTATTGAGAGACATTATCCTGAATTAATTCAAGCACAAAATAAAGCAGCTGCATTATTTAGAGCTGTTATGAAAAGACAAGTAAAACTTATTGTAAATTGGATGCGTGTTTCATTTGTTCATGGAGTTATGAATACAGATAATATGTCAATTTCAGGTGAAAGCATTGATTATGGACCATGTGCATTTATGGATCATTATGACACTAAAACGGTATTTAGTTCTATAGATCATTATGGTCGTTACGCATATGGTAGTCAGCCTATTATTGGACAGTGGAATTTAGCAAGATTTATAGAGAGTCTTTTTCCTCTCCTAGATCAAAATGAAAATAAAGCCGAACAAATTGCTAATGAACTAATTAAAGAATATGAGGGTTTGTTTGCTGATCAATATCATTTAATGATGAAGAATAAGCTTGGAATGATTTCAGATGAAGATCAAGATAAAAGAATGATGAGTGATTTATTTAAAATTATGCATAAAAATCAAGCCGATTATAACAATACATTCAGATATTTAATTAATGGAAAGTTTCCAAATGAAAAATTACTTAATGATCCTGATTTTATTATTTGGGAAGCTGAATGGAAAAAACGTATATCAAAAAATCAAAATAGTGAAAAAGCTTATCAATTAATGATGGAACATAATCCTGTATTTATACCAAGAAACCATAAAGTAGAGGAGGCACTATTAGCAGCGGATAATGGTGATATGTCAAAATTTTTATCTTTATGTGAGGTTGTAAAAAAACCTTATGTTGAAAATACCAATTTTGAAGAATTTACAAAGCCTGCACCTGCGACAGACCGTATCTATAAAACATATTGCGGAACTTAATTTAAATTTTAAAACAAAATAATGAATATAAAAAAAATTAATACTACAAGAAAAAAACTTACCAAATTTATTAATAAAATTAATCAAGCCAACAAGAAGAAAAAGGGGGGTAAAAAATGAGTGAGCAGATTATTATGAACTTGGTATCCTTAACACTTGGTATTATGTTATTTTTCTCCTTTGTCTTAGCTCCGATGATTTTTAAAGTTTTGTCACCTGAGAATGCAGGTCTATTTGTTCGTGCAATTTTCCCCTACTATTATCTAGTAAATTTAATTATACTTGGAACAATCTCTATTTTTTATATTTTTTATAAAACTTTTAATTTAGACTTCTATTTAATTTTAGGTACAGCTTTATTATTTCTTTTAAATTTAGTTTTTTTAATGCCAAAAATTAATAAATATAAAGACCAAAAAAATGAGAGAGCTTTTAAAATTGCTCATTTTATTTCTGTAATTATTAACTTTTTACAACTTATTGCTCTTGGTATTATATTAGTATAAGCAGCTTTTGTTTAAGCGTTTTACGCAATTCTATTCTTAAAATTATTTAAAATACTCTCTACTTTTTTATAATTACCAGATAATGAATTTTTTGTATCGATATAGTAACGGTCAAGCTTATTCATATCATAATTAATTTCGTGAAAAATTTTTATTGCATCATCGTGACTTCTCTTAAGTTCAAATGCCAACCCTTTGAGTTTAGCGTCGTTACTTTCTTCAGCAATTTTTTTTGAAATTACACTTGCCTTTCTTAATAAAGCAAAAGCTTCTTCTTCTTTCTTGATATCTTTTTTTTTAAAAATATTAAAAAATGAAAACATTAGTAAATACTATAATGATTTGTTAAAATTTTAAACTGATTTAGTTTTAAAATTTTTTGTCCAGGCTTTATCCAAAGCAAAATACCATACACCGTTAATTAGAGGCTCAATTAAAGCATCTAGAGCAGCTAACTCTAGAGATGCACCTGTAATTAAATTGTTACAAGTCATGGCAATAACAATATGCCCAAGCGTATAGATTACCGCTCTTCCAATACTTGTTCCAACCATTTGGTCTTTTAAAATTTGAAATATGCCTTTTTTAAATTCTGTCATAATGTTTAGCCTTGGCTAAACTTATTACTTGTGCATTAAATTGCAAGTGTTAATTTGTGATACTGGTGTGAAATTATGAATATTACTAGATCTAGTAGGCCTGAAAACTTTAAAGCTACTAAAAATAGAAAAAGTATTGAACTTTTTGAAGATTACGTAGAAGCTATAAACGAAATTCATATCAAGAAGGGTCGCGTGAAAAATGTAGATCTTTGCAAATATTTTGGTGTTTCAAATGCTACAGTCTGTAAAAATATAAAAAGATTAATAAAAGAGGAACTGGTTAAAAGTGAAAAATATAAAAATATTTTTTTAACCGAAAATGGCCAAAGCCTGGCAAGAAAATCGAATGCAAGACATGAGGTACTTTATAAATTTTTAACTAAACTTGGCGTACCAAATAAAATAGCTGAGATTGACTCCGAAGGAATGGAGCATCATATTAGTATTGAGACTCTCAGTTTAATGAAAAAATTTAATAACTCTAATTAACTACGCTGTACTGATAGCCAAACCATTTTATTAACCCAC
>NYVZ01000010.1 GCA_002684895.1 Pelagibacteraceae bacterium | reverse complement strand
CTAGGATCCCTGTTAAACCTACTTTATATTATTTATCTGGTTGGTTTGGTTGCTGGTTGTGATGCCTTTTATATGTAAAGGATCCTTTAAGTTTATTACCTAACTTACCTTTTACCAGTCTCCCCAATACTCAATTTGTACATAATCAGGACAAACTACCCACCTGGTATTCACTGGGGTAACAAATAAATATTTCACATTGAGTTAAAAACATTTATATACAAAGGGTTTTGTAACAAATGCAAACAATATGCCCTCGTGGTGGAATTGGTAGACACAAAGGACTTAAAATCCTTGCCGCTTGCGGAGTGCCGGTTCGAGTCCGGCCGAGGGCACCAAAACTGAAAATGGTAAAACAAATTACTGCATTAGAGTTTAAAGAACTTCCATTTAAACAGGGATGTTATTTAATAGATGTCAGAACACCAGAAGAGTGGAAAACCACAGGAAAACCTGATGGAGAAGCCTTTGGATTATCTACTTATTTTGTATCATACCAATTACAAAAAAATGATACAGTATCATTAAATCCAAAATTTTTATTTGAAATGGATGAATTAAATTTAGACAAAAACAAAAAAATATTTTTTATATGTGCGAGTGGAATCAGATCACAAATCGTTGCTGATATTTTTGAAAAAAAAGGTTTTGAAACTTACAATATATCAGATGGCTTTTTAAGATCTAGCAAAGTTTATGCATCATCTTGGCTAGCTGATAAACTGCCAATTAAATAATTACTGATTGATATTTAAATATGAAATTAGAATATATCTTAAAAAGTAAATTAAATTTCTTCATATTTTTATTTTCAGGTTTTTTACTTTCTTTTATTTTACCTCCTTATAATTACTTTTTTTTAGGTTTTGTTATATTTCCATTTATTTTATATTTATTAAAAAAAAACCAACAAGCCGACCCAAGGCTTTTTTTTATTTATGGAACATTATTTGCTTACGGGTATTTTATTTCATCTCTATATTGGATAAGCTATTCTTTAAATTTTGATCAAGAAGTAGCAATATTAAAACCATTGGCCATCTTTTTTTTGCCATTAGGATTATCTTTATTTTATGGCTTTGGTTTTTACGTCTTGAAGCGTTTTTGTAATTTTAATCATTTTTTTGTTTTAAATTTTTCAATTTTAATGTCTTTAATTGAGTATTTTAGGTCATATATAACAGGATTTTCATGGAATTTATTCGTCTATGCTTTGAGTGAACAGTTGGAGAGTATTCAAATCTTGAATTATATTGGAACGTTTGGTCTAAATTTTTTAGTAATTTTTTTATTTTCTTATCCTTATTTTTTTCTGAATAAAAACAAAGTTATTATTGTCCAGCGTTTATTTATATTATTAATTATAATCAGCTCAAATTATTTATACGGTTTTAATAGACTTCAAATTAATTTAAAGACAATAAATCAGCAAATACTACTAGTTCAACCCAACGAAAATTTACTTCAAATAAACTCAAATCTAAATAAATATATTGAGAGTATATTAGAAATAAGTGAACCCCTTAATAAAAGTGAAAATGCAATATTTTTGTGGCCTGAGGGATCTTATTCATTTATTGAAAATAAAAATCTAAAAAAAGTTTTTCAAGACAAATTTAAAAATAATCAGAAAATTATTCTTGGCGCAACTACAAAAGATAAGAATGGAAATATTTTTAACAGCTTGGTAACCTTGAATTCTGAAGGTAAAATTATTAATAATTATAATAAGATGCACCTTGTTCCTTTTGGAGAATTTATACCATTTGAACATACATTGAAATTTTTAAATCTAAAAAAAGTAACTTTCGGTTATCAATCTTTTTCAAGAGGAAAAAGTAGAGAAGTATTAAAAATAAATGGAAATCTAGTTCTACCTTTGGTGTGTTATGAAGTGATTGATACTGGTTTATTAAATATAAGCAAAAAAAAGTTTGATATAATTTTTAATATTTCAGAAGATGCATGGTTTAACAGATCTATTGGAACGTACCAACATTATTCTCATTCAATATTTAGATCCATAGAAGAGGGAAAGCATATATTTCGATCGACAAATCAAGGAATATCAGCAAGTATCAACCCGCTAGGTATTACACTAATATCATCTTCATCTAATGAAAAAACTGTTTTTAGTAGTAACTATCAAGTGTTAAACAATAACACGCCTTTTAGCATATTGGGAAATTTAATGTTTTTATTTTTAATATTTTTATTTTTTTTGATACAAGTATCCTTAAAGAGATATTTGAAATTATTATGAAAAAACATGCTTTAGTAATTGGATCTGGGGTTGCTAGTACAGCTTATGTTTCTGTACTTGATTTTAATAAAATTAAAACTTCAGTTATAGGCTCACCATATGAGCTTAAAGAAATTCAAAATTTAAAAAAAAATAAAAAAATTAAATTATTTAATTTAAAATTTTCTAATAATATTAAATTTTTTTTTCATAATGAAACCCAGCTTATAAATAAAAAAACTATAAATTTAATTATCATCGGAACAAACACCAAGGGTATTGATTGGGCTATAAATATTTTAAAAAAATTACAAATTGATTGTCCAATATTATTAATAACCAAAGGTATTGTCAAAAAAAAAATAAACTGCTAGCAATTAGTAAATATATTAAAACAAAATGCTCAAATGATAAGATTGTGATGGCTGCAGGCCCATGTTTAGCAAAAGAATTAATTAATAGGTCTCACACTAGAACACTTTTTGCTTCAGCAAAAATTTCAAATGCAAAATATATAAAAAATATTTTAGAGAATGAATATTACCACCCGGATGTAACACAGGATATTAATGGTGCTGAAATTTGTGCCGCAATAAAAAATATTTATGCAACTATAATTGGCTCTTCATTTGGACAAGTTGGAAATTTATCTAAAAAAAAAGAGGATAATTATTTTAATACTTCCTCGGGTTTATTTGAGCAATCTTTAAAAGAAATGAAATATATTACGCAAAAGTTTAAAGGCAAGATTGATACTGCCCAAGGCTTAGCTGGTGCTGGTGATTTATATGTAAGCGTATTAGGTGGAAGGAATGCAAAATTAGGGTTTTATTTAGGTAAGGGGTATTTGTATAAATCAATAATAAAGAAACAGATGAGAAATGTAACTGTAGAGGGTGCAGAACTAATCAAGTCTTCAGGGACAAAAATTTTATCTATAGTTGGTCAAAAAAAACTTCCATTATTAAAATGTCTATTAAAAGCTATCAAAGGAAACAGGATGTTAAAAATTGACTGGAAACAGTTCACTTTTTGACAATTCAGGTCAAAAATACCCATTTAACCAGACTTGATTCTGTATATAAACATGATCAATGTTATTTGATTTTTTAAGAGATTACGCAACAATCTTAATCTTTTTGTTTATATCTATTGGTCTTGGATTTGCTTTCATATTTGCAAACTTTCTATTTTCACCAAGTAATCCAGATCCTGAAAAGTTATCCGCGTATGAATGTGGGTTTGAAGCGTTCGATGATTCTAGAATGAAATTTGATGTGAGATTTTACTTGGTTTCAATTTTATTTATTATATTCGATTTAGAAGTTGCTTTTTTATTTCCATGGGCAGTATCATTGGGAAACATTGGGTTGTTAGGTTTTTGGTCAATGATGTTTTTTTTATTAATTCTTACAGTAGGTTTTGTTTATGAATGGAAAAAAGGAGCGTTGGACTGGGAGTAGTTAGTTTTTATGAGTGCAGTATCAAAATTAAATAAAATACCTGATGAATTTAAAGAAGTTGCTGAGGAATTTGCTGACAAAGGATTTGTTACAATTGCGAGCAATACTTTAATTAATTGGGCAAGAACAGGCTCATTGCACTGGATGACATTTGGCCTTGCTTGTTGTGCTGTAGAAATGATGCAGGCTTCAATGCCCAGATATGATTTAGAAAGGTTTGGTGCCGCACCAAGAGCTTCACCAAGACAATCTGATGTAATGATTGTAGCTGGTACATTGACTAATAAAATGGCTCCTGCATTAAGGAAAGTTTATGATCAAATGCCAGAGCCACGTTATGTAATATCTATGGGTAGTTGCGCAAACGGCGGAGGTTATTATCATTATTCATATTCCGTCGTAAGAGGCTGTGATAGAATTGTACCAGTAGACATTTATGTACCCGGATGTCCTCCGAGTGCAGAAGCCTTATTGTATGCAATTTTACAATTGCAAAAAAAAATTAGAAGAGAAGGTTCGTTAAAAAGATAATTATGAAAAGTATTAATGATATTAAATCAATAATTGAAAAAAATTCTAATTTCTCTTTTTTAACAATACTATTTCAAAATGACAATTTGGTTTGCTCATGTAAAGCAGAAAATATAATAGAAAATATAGTTCTATTAAAAAAACATCCAGAGCTAAAATTTAGACAGTTAGTTGATATTCTAGCCGTCGACTACCCAGGTAAAGAAAAACGTTTTGAAGTTATTTATTTACTTTTAAGTCACGAGAATAATTTAAGAATAACTATAAAGCTACAAGTTGAAGACAAAGAAAGCATACAAACATTAACAAATATTTTCCCGTCAGCCAACTGGTTAGAACGAGAGGTTTTTGATATGCATGGAATACCTTTTGAAAAACATCCTGATTTACGCAGAATATTAACAGATTATAATTTTGAAGGTTTTCCATTAAGAAAAGATTTTCCATTAACTGGCTACAAAGAAGTTAGATACGATCCTGAAAAAAAAAAGTTATATATGGACCTGTAAAGCTTCAACAAGCGTATAGAGATTTTGATTTTAGAAGCCCTTGGCAGAGTCCAGAATATATTAAAAATGAACAGAAAAAGANNGAAAAATAATGTCTAAAGAATTTAAAACAGTTAATTTAAANTTTGGCCCCCAGCATCCAGCTGCGCATGGGGTATTAAGATTGATTTTAGAGCTAGATGGAGAAGTTGTTGAAAGAGCGGATCCACATATTGGATTACTTCACCGCGGAACCGAGAAGCTTATTGAACATAAAACTTACACCCAAGCNGTACCGTATTTTGATAGACTTGATTATGTTGCGCCAATGAATCAAGAGCATGCATTTGCTTTAGCTGTAGAAAAACTTTTAAATATCGACGTACCAATAAGAGCCAAATATATTAGAATAGCATTTTGTGAAATCGGACGAATTTTAAGTCACATATTAAATGTTACTACTCAGGCATTAGACGTTGGAGCTTTAACCCCATCTCTTTGGGGTTTTGAAGAAAGAGAAAAATTAATGGTTTTTTATGAACGAGTTTCCGGATCGCGATTACATGCAAATTATTTCAGACCAGGTGGAGTACACATTGACTTACCTACAGGATTAGACGAAGATATTTTAAATTTTTGTGAAACATTCCCCAAAGTAATTGACGACCTAGAGTCTTTGCTAACAGATAATAGAATATTCAAACAACGTAATGTCGATATAGGAATTGTATCGACCCAAGAAGCCCTGGATCATGGTTTTTCAGGCGTAATGATCAGAGGCTCAGGCGTTCCTTGGGATCTAAGAAAGTCTCAACCTTATGATGGTTATGAAAATTTTAAATTTAAAATTCCAACAGGTAAAAATGGTGATTGTTATGATAGATATCTTTGCCGCATTGAGGAAATGAGGGAAAGTATAAAAATTATTATACAAGCCTTATCAAATTTACCAGATGGACCAGTAATGACATTAGATACAAAAGTAGGACCTCCTAAAAGATCAGATATGAAAAATTCAATGGAGGCATTAATAAATCATTTTAAATTATATACAGAAGGTTATAGCGTACCCGTTGGTGAAACTTATACGGCCGTAGAGGCACCAAAAGGTGAGTTTGGGGTTTATTTAGTATCAGATGGTACTAATAAACCTTATCGATGCAAAATTAAAGCTCCAGGTTTTATTCATCTTCAAGCAATGGATTATTTAATTAAAGGCCACATGCTTGCNGATGTACCGGCATTACTAGGATCAATGGATATAGTTTTTGGTGAGGTAGATCGATGAGCAATAAACATATTGCAAAAAACCAACCGTCAACTTTTATTTTTTCACAAGAAAATATTGAAAAAATTAATGATATTNTAAAAAAATATCCTGATGATAAAAAAAAGAGTGCAGTAATGCCTCTATTGTATCTGGCACAAAAACAAAATAATAATTGGATACCATTANCAGCAATTCGGTTGATTGCTGAGATGATTGATACTACATATATTAAAGTTTATGAAGTAGCTACTTTTTATACCATGTATAACTTAGCACCAGTTGGAAAATATTTCGTTCAAGTATGNACNACAACACCCTGTATGATTAGAGGTTCTGGGAAAATTGTAGAAAAGTGTGAAAAATTAATATCGAAAAAANCAGGACACTTAAACCATGAACTTGATAGTTCTTGGATAGAAGTTGAATGTCTCGGAGCTTGTGTAAATGCTCCAATGGTTCAAATTAATAATGATTATTATGAGGATTTATCAGCAGAAAAAGCCGAGGAAATTTTCAAGGGGTTTAAGGAAGGTNGTTTACCAAATATTGGTTCCCAATCAGGAAGAAAAGGATCAGAACCCACTCAAAACAGAACTACATTATTAAAAAATGCTTAAAGATAAAGATAGAATATTTAAAAATTTGTATGGTGATGAATCTTTTAATTTATCCAATGCTCTTAATAGAGGTGATTGGAAAGATACCAAAGAAATTATTTCGAAAGGTAAGGATTGGATAATTGATGAAATTAAAAATTCAGAGTTAAGAGGCAGGGGGGGAGCGGGGTTTCCTACAGGTATGAAATGGTCTTTTGCTCCAAAAAAACCCAACCCTAATAGGCCACATTATTTAATTATAAATGCCGATGAGTCTGAACCTGGAACATGTAAAGATAGAGACATTTTAAGATATGAGCCTCAAAAGTTAATTGAAGGATCTTTAATATCGGCATACGCGGTAGGTGCAAATACTTGCTATGTTTATATAAGGGGTGAGTATGTAAATGAAGGAAAAATATTGCAAGAAGCGATTGATGAGGCTTATAAACAAAAATTAATTGGCAAAAATGCATCAGGTTCAGGATGGGATTTTGATATGCATATTCACTATGGTGCTGGCGCATATATCTGTGGTGAGGAAACTGCGTTACTTGAAAGTTTGGAGGGTAATAAAGGTCAACCTAGATTAAAACCACCATTTCCTGCACTTGTAGGTCTTTATGGATGCCCTACAATAGTTAACAATGTTGAGACAATTGCTGTCGTTCCAACGATCCTAAAAAGAGGATCAGCATGGTTTGCATCTTTTGGACGTCCAAAGAACAGAGGAACAAAAATATTCTGCATTTCTGGAAATGTTGTTAACCCATGTAATGTAGAAGAGGAAATGAGCGTTCCTCTAAAAGAATTAATTGAAACTCATGCGGGAGGAGTTTTAGGTGGCTGGGATAATTTACAAGCTGTGATACCAGGGGGATCTTCGATGCCTCTATTACCAAAAAAAGTTTGTGATAATATTTTGATGGATTTTGACTCGCTAATTGAAGCGAAGAGCGGAATGGGAACTGCGGGTGTGGTAGTGATAGACAAGTCCCAAGATATAGTTTCTTGTGTGTCAAGGATATCAAGATTTTATAAACATGAAAGTTGNGGTCAGTGCACACCTTGTCGCGAAGGATCAGGCTGGTTGTGGCGAATGATGGAGAGAATTAATCGTGGTGAAGCAGAGATTCATGAAATTGATATGTTGCTAGATGTAACTAAACAAATTGAAGGNCATACTATTTGTGCATTTGGTGAAGCTGCAGCCTGGCCTGTCCAAGGTTTATTGAGGCATTTTAGAGAAGAGATGGAAGAAAAGTGTTCTAACTTAGCTAATAGAAAGATAGCCTGATGATTAAATTAACTGTAGACAATATTGAAGTTGAAGTAGAGACAGGCTCAACAGTTCTTCAAGCATGCGAAGCCGCAGGTAAAGAAATTCCAAGGTTTTGTTATCATGAAAGGTTATCAATAGCAGGAAATTGTAGAATGTGTTTAGTTGAGATTGAAAAATCTTCAAAACCAATTGCTTCTTGTGCCATGCCTGCNGTGGAAGGACAAATCATAAAAACAAATACTGATATGGTTAAAAAAGCNAGAGAGGGTGTAATGGAGTTTTTATTAATCAATCACCCATTAGATTGCCCGATATGTGACCAGGGTGGAGAATGTGATTTACAAGATCAAGCATTTAATTACGGGGGCGGAAGATCAAGATACGAATTAAATAAAAGATCGGTTAATCAAAAAAATATGGGTCCATTAATTAAGACACACATGAACAGGTGTATACACTGTACACGATGCGTTAGATTTTCAGAAGAAGTTGCTGGCATCGCTGAGATAGGAGCAATCAATAGAGGTGAAAATATGGAAATTACTACATTTTTAGAAAAGACTGTAGAGTCAGAAATGTCAGGTAATGTAATTGATTTGTGTCCTGTCGGAGCGTTGACTTCAAAACCATATTCTTATGAAGCAAGACCGTGGGAATTAAATAAAGTTGAAACTATTGATGTAATGGATGCTGTAGGATCAAATATTAGAATGGACTCTAAAGGCTGGGAAGTTAAACGAGTTTTACCAAGAGTCAATGAAGAGATCAATGAGGAGTGGATTTCAGATAAGACAAGATACGCATGTGACGGTTTATTAAACAACAGGATCGACACTCCTTATATAAAATTAAAGGGAAAACATCATGCTGTTTCGTGGAATGAGGCAATTAATTTTATTAGTAAAAATTCAANAAATAAAAAAGATTTTGGAGGATTAATNGGTCAGTTAGTTGATTTAGAAACAAGTTATGCATTTAAATCGCTTTTTAGAAAACTTTACAATTCTCAATTAATTGATTTTAGGCAAAAAGATATTTTATTTGATACATCTGACGATTTTAATTTTATATTTAACACATCCATTCATAAAATAGATGAGTGCGATTTTATTTTACTAATTGGTTGCAATCCAAGATTAGAGGCTACAATTGTTAACCATAGAATTAGGAAAGCGGTAAATAATGGCTGCAAGGTGTTTTCAATAGGTGATCCTGGTGAACAAAATTATAATTATAAAATAATTGGAAATAATATTTCAATCTTAGATGATTTAATTAATGAAAAAATTTCAGAGTTTCAACTATTGAACAAAGCAAAAAATCCAGCAGTGATAATTGGAGAAAGCGCTTTNAAATCAAATATATCNAGATATGTTATATCTTCTACAAAAACATTNCTTAATAAAATTAATAAATTAAGNGGCTTCAACATTCTTCATCAGTGCGCTTCAAACGTAGGGTCACTAAAACTTGGTTTACAAACTAAAAATTTAAACAAAGTATACAATTCAGAATTTCTTTATCTAATCAGTTCAGATGAAGTTTTAATTAATAAAAAAGAAAATCAATTTGTTGTTTACCAAGGTTCTCATGGTGGTGAAAATGCATCTATTGCTGACGTTATCTTACCATCCGCATCATACGCAGAAAAAAACGGTTCTTTTGCAAATTTAGAGGGCAGAGTACAAAGATCATACAAAGCAAGTTATCCTCCTGGGCTTGCGAAAGAAGATTGGGAAATTTTTCTAAGTATTGCAGATGCCGACAATATAGATCTTGGCTTTAGTAGTTTTGATGAATTAAGAAAAAACATGGTAACAGAATATCCTCATCTTGGTCAGTATGACAAAATTCCCATTAGTAATTACAACAACTTAAAAATTGATAATCATGAAAAAAAAGATTTTACTTTAGAAGTAAACAAAATTGATTATTATCAGACAAATATCGTTGCACGTTCTTCCAAGACAATGAGAGAATGTAAAAGTATAAAATTAAAGAATAAAAAGGTAGAGGCATAAATATATATGTTAAGTGAATATTTAAATATAATTTTCTTAGATAGTTTGAAAATTTTATCTTTAGTTATCCCNGTTTTAATTGCAGTAGCAATGATTGTTTGGGTAGATCGTAGAGTGTGGGGTTTGGTTCAATTAAGAAAAGGACCAAATGTAGTTGGTCCTTTTGGATTATTGCAAACTGTAGCAGATGCATTAAAATATATATTTAAAGAAATTATTATTCCAGCGGGAGCTAATAAAATTATATTTATTCTTGCTCCTGTAGTTACTATGTCTTTAGCCCTTCTTGCATGGGCAGTTATTCCATTTGGTGAGAATATCTATGTTACAAATATAAATGTTGGCATACTTTATCTTTTTGCCGTATCATCTCTAGGCGTTTATGGGATTATAATGGCTGGATGGGCTTCAAATTCAAAATATCCATTTTTAGGCGCCCTAAGATCAGCAGCACAAATGGTTTCGTACGAAGTATCAATTGGGTTTGTTATTGTNACTGTATTGTTATGTGTTGGTTCATTAAATTTAGTAGATATTGTTATTGCTCAAAAGAAAATTTGGTTTGCAATTCCACTTTTTCCAATGTTTGTAATTTTTTTTATTTCAGCACTAGCTGAAACTAATAGACCACCATTTGATTTGCCAGAAGCCGAGGCAGAATTAGTGGCAGGTTATCAAACCGAGTACTCTGGCATGATGTATGCACTTTTTTGGTTAGGAGAATATGCAAACATTCTATTAATGTGCGCTATGGGATCAGTTCTTTTTTTGGGAGGCTGGCTACCTCCAATTGATGTATATCCTTTAAATATTGTCCCAGCTCCTATTTGGTTAGTTGTTAAAATACTGTTATTATTTATAGTATTTGCTTTAATAAAGGCGATTGTTCCTAGATATAGATATGACCAACTTATGCGACTTGGTTGGAAAGTTTTTTTACCAATTTCCCTTGTATGGGTCATAATTGTGTCTGGTTTTTTAGTTTATTTTAAAATGTTACCAGTTAATTGATATGAAGTTTAATAGGTTAATAAAAACTATTTTTTTAAGTGAGTTTGTAAAAGGTTTATATTTAGCCATAAAATTTATTTTTAAGCCAAAAGCTACAATAAATTATCCTTTTGAAAAAGGTCCAATTAGCCCAAGATTTAGAGGAGAACATGCGCTAAGAAGATATCCCAATGGAGAAGAAAGATGTATTGCATGCAAACTTTGTGAAGCTGCTTGTCCTGCGCAGGCGATAACAATTGAGTCAGAACCAAATAATGATGGGTCAAGAAAAACAACAAGATATGATATTGATATGGTAAAATGTATTTATTGCGGGTTGTGTCAGGAAGCTTGTCCAGTTGATGCCATAGTTCAGGGGCCTAATTTTGAATTTACTACTGAAACTAGAGAAGAATTATACTTTACAAAAGATAAACTTTTAGAAAATGGTGATCGATGGGAAACTGAAATAGCAAATAATATTAAGTTAGACAAACAATATAGGTAATTATGTTAGCGCATGCTTTAGTTTTTTATTTATTTTCTTTTATAACTATTGCATCATCACTAGCAGTCATTTCGGCAAAAAATACAATCCATGCGGTTTTCTTTTTAATTTTAGATTTTGTGAGCGTTTCATGTTTGTTCATAATGTTAGGAGCTGAATATTTGGGTATGCTAACTCTGATTGTTTATGTGGGCGCAGTTGCAGTGTTATTTTTATTTGTTGTGATGATGCTTAATGTTAATTTAGGAGATTTAAAATCTGGTTTTTTAAGCTATTTGCCTTTTGGCGGCTTTATTGGCGTAATCTTGCTTATTGAAATTGTAATGATGATAGGAACATGGAAATATAAAGATACTTTTATTAAAACTTCACAAATTAATATTAGTAATGACTTAAGTAATACTGAGGCGATTGGTAATGTTTTGTATACAGAATATCTTCATTATTTTCAAATTTCAGGTTTAATTCTGCTTGTAGCAATGATCGGTGCAATTT
This sequence comes from Pelagibacteraceae bacterium, assembly GCA_002684895.1. Classification (GTDB taxonomy): domain Bacteria; phylum Pseudomonadota; class Alphaproteobacteria; order Pelagibacterales; family Pelagibacteraceae; genus HIMB114. The sequence goes on along the minus strand of NYVZ01000010.1, from coordinate 49,353 downwards.
TATTAACTTTTAGAAGAAAAGATAATCTTAAAAGACAAGATATTACAACACAAGTTTCTAGGGAAAGATCTGATAGTATTTTGCTAGAAGAAGTAGAAACTTTTAAAGGGGTTAAAATAAATGATTGATATTTCTTTGGGACACTACTTATTCTTAGCATCAATTATATTTACCATCGGCGTAATTGGAATATTTTTAAATAGAAAGAACGTGATAGTTCTTTTGATGTCTGTAGAATTAATTTTAATTGCAGTAAACATCAATTTGGTTGCGTTTTCAGTGTACTTACAAGATATTGCTGGACAGGTGTTCACAATGTTTGTACTTACTGTTGCAGCAGGTGAAGCAGCCATCGGTTTAGCAATTTTGGTTGTTTTTTTTCGAAACAAAGGAAGTATTCAAGTTGAGGATATAAATACTTTAAAAGGTTAAACATGGCCTATATAATTATATTTTCTCCATTATTAGGTTTCTTAATAGCTGGTTTGATTGGAAGAAAAATTGGTGATTTTGCATCGCAATTAATTACCTGCTTTTTAGTATTTGTATCTACAGTTATATCTTTTTACTATTTGTATCAATTTATTAACGGCTCTGATGCTCTTAATTTTGTTATTTTTAAATGGATATCAAGTGGAGATCTTAATTTGAATTGGTCAATTTATATAGATACACTTACCGCNGTGATGTTAGTGGTCGTGACATCAGTATCTTTTTTAGTTCATGTTTATTCAATTGGTTATATGCAGCATGATCCTGACAAACCACGCTTTATGGGGTATTTGTCTTTATTTACTTTCGCAATGTTAATGCTCATTACGTCAGATAATTTCCTTCAACTTTTTTTTGGATGGGAAGGTGTTGGTCTTGCTTCTTACTTATTAATCGGATTTTGGTTTAAAAAACCTTCAGCCAATTCAGCTGCTATAAAAGCCTTTGTAGTAAANCGTGTTGGAGACTTTGGATTAGCNATNGCTATATTTTTAATTTTTAAATTTACTGGATCACTTAATTATTCCGATGTTTTTCAAAAAATTCCTAATTTAATAAATGAAAAAATAAATTTCTTTGGAGCAGAGGGAGGTTTAATCACTTATATTTGTGTATTTTTATTTATTGGAGCAATGGGAAAGTCTGCGCAATTATTTTTGCATACATGGTTACCTGATGCCATGGAGGGACCAACACCAGTATCAGCATTAATACATGCTGCAACAATGGTAACAGCTGGAGTATTTCTTGTTGTGAGATGCTCCCCGATTTTTGAGTATTCAGAAGTTTCAAAAAATTTAGTAATATTAATAGGAGCATCCACCGCTTTTTTTGCTGCCACCATTGCACTTGTACAAAATGATATTAAAAAGATTATTGCTTATTCAACATGTAGTCAATTAGGTTACATGTTNTTTGCNGCNGGTGTNGGNGCNTATNANNTNGCNATNTTTCATTTATTNACTCANGCTTTTTTNAANGCNTTACTTTTTTTATGCGCAGGATCAGTAATTCACAGCCTTAATGAAGAGCAAGATATAAGAAAAATGGGTGGAATTTATAAAAAAATTCCTTTCACTTATGTTTTTATGATTATTGGAACTCTTGCAATTACTGGATTTCCATTTTTGTCTGGTTTTTACTCAAAAGATGCTATCTTAGAAGCCGCTTATTTTTCCTCAAGTTATATGGGCGGATACGCAGTAATAATAGGTGTTGTTACAGCTTTGATTACATCAATATACTCATGGAGACTTATTTATAAAACATTCCATGGAACACATCGAGGTAAAAATGATGTATATGAAAAAATTCATGAGTCACCTCTGGTAATTTTAATTCCCTTATTTTTGTTAACTGTTGGTGCTGCTTTATCTGGCTTTGTCTTCAAAGATATTTTTATAGGAACTGATCACCAAGATTTTTGGAGAACTTCTATATTTTTTAAAGATCAATTCATTCTCAAGCACCCACCTCTTTGGTTCTTGTTAATAACACCTCTTTGTGGGTTGCTAATTATAATTGGTGCTTATTTTTTATACATTAAGAATGAAAATATTTTAGAAAATTTTAAAAAACTAAATCAACCGCTTTACAATTTTTTACTTAATAAATGGTACTTTGATGAGCTTTATGATTATGTTTTTACAAGGCCAGCAAAAGCCATAGGCTCTTTTTTTTGGTCTAAAGGTGACATTAAATTAATAGATGGCTTCGGACCGAATGGTTTCGCAAAAATAATTAAAAGCATCTCTGAACGCGCGGTATTGTTTCAATCAGGATATTTATATCATTATGCTTTTGTAATCTTAATAGGGTTAACAATATTACTAACTTATTTATTAATATGAGCGATATACCAATTTTAACATTAACTATTTTTATTCCTTTGATAGGTGTATTTTTTTTATTATTTATCAGAGGAGATGTAGACTTTGTTAGTAAAACCTCCGGATATGTAGCGCAGTTAACAAGTATTGTAACTTTTTTTTCTTCAATCTTCATTTTAATGAACTTTGATTATACTGACCCAAATTTCCAATTTATTGAACAACATGAATGGATTTTAAATTTTGTAAATTATAAAGTCGGTATAGATGGCATCTCATTATCATTTGTTTTACTAACAACTTTCATTACTCCAATATGCATATTAGCAACAATGAATAGCGTTAAAACTAGAGTAAGAGAATTTTTAATTGCATTATTGTTAATGGAAACGATGATGATTGGAGTTTTCTGTTCATTGGACTTGTTTATTTTTTATTTATTTTTTGAAGCGGGACTAATTCCAATGTTTTTAATAATAGGTATTTGGGGTGGTGAAAGAAGAGTTTACTCTGCTTTTAAATTCTTTTTGTACACACTATTCGGATCAATATTCATGTTAGTATCAATAATTTATATATATTTTGATACTGGTACGCTGGATGTTGAAAAATTATTGAATATACAAATAAATAAAGATTATCAGAAATATTTGTGGTTAGGCTTTTTTGCATCTTTTGCAGTAAAAACTCCAATGTGGCCAGTACATACATGGTTACCTGACGCACATGTTGAGGCGCCGACATCTGGATCAGTTATTTTAGCAGCAATACTTTTAAAAATGGCAGGATATGGATTTATTAGGTTTTCTCTTGGTTTATTTCCAGACGCATCTATTTATTTTGCGCCACTTGTCTTTGTATTAAGTATTATTGCAATAATTTACACGTCTTTAGTTGCACTTGTTCAAAGGGATATGAAAAAGTTAATTGCATATTCTTCAGTTGCCCATATGGGATTTGTAACAATTGGTATATTTGTTTTTAATAAACAGGGCATTGAAGGTAGTATTTTTCAAATGATAAGTCATGGAATAATTTCATCTGCATTATTTTTATGTGTCGGTGTAATATACGACAGAATGCACACTAGAGAAATTTCCAAATACGGTGGAGTGGTTAATGTTATGCCGAAATACGCAATAATGTTTATGGTATTTACCTTGGGAAGTTTAGGATTGCCAGGAACTAGCGGTTTTATTGGAGAAATTTTAGTTTTAATTGGCGCTTTTAAATTTAATTATTGGGTAGCTTTCTTTGCTGCAATAGGTGTAATTCTTTCTGCGTGTTACAGTCTCTGGTTATATAGAAGAGTTGTTTTTGGAGAGATAATAAATGATCAAATAAAGAGTTTGAAAGATTTAAATAAAAATGAATATCTTATTTTAACACCACTATTAATTATGATATTGATATTAGGTTTTTATCCAGCATTACTTTTAGACTTAATCTCATCCAGTGCTGAAAAAGTTTCTGACAATATGTTAAATTATATAAAAATTGCTAATTTTGTTAAATAAGATGATAGATTTTCAAAATATATATCCTGAAATTTTCTTAATTTTATCACTATTATTTTTATTAATTACAGGGGTGTTTATAAAGAACTCATTTGCTCTCATTAAAAAAAGTACCATTTTAGTATTACTTACTTGCATTCCTATTGTATATTTGAATTTTGATAACCAGCTTTTAGTTTTTAATAATAATTATAGCATTAATATTTTTACAAATTTTATAAAAATTATAATTTTAATTTCTACCGTATTCTCTATTGTTTTTGTTGGTCAATATTTCAAAAGAGTAAAAATAGATAAGTTTGAGTATATGATTTTAGTTTTAAGCTCTACAATTGGAATGTTTATAATGGTTAGCGCAAACAATTTAATAGGTTTGTATCTTGGGATTGAATTGCAATCTCTGTCGTTGTATGTACTTGCTACAATTGACAGAAATTCACTCAAGTCCTCTGAGTCTGGAGTTAAATATTTTGTGCTTGGTGCTCTCTCGTCTGGATTATTTCTATATGGCTGTTCACTGGTTTATGGTTTTACTGGCTCAACGAATTATTTAATTATTAACGAAAATTTTAGTATTAATAATCTTGGTTTAATTTTTGGATTAGTTTTTATTCTTGTAGGTTTGGCATTCAAAGTTTCAGCCGTTCCTTTTCATATGTGGACACCTGATGTTTATGAAGGCTCACCAACATCTGTTACCGCTTTTTTTACTTTAGCACCCAAAGTTGCAGGGATTGGAGCATTTATACAAATTTTATTTGTAGCATTTAGTGCCGCTTTTGAAGAATGGAAGACAATCCTGATTTTTATTGCGATAGCATCAATGATTCTAGGTTCTGTAGCAGCAATTGGGCAGACAAATATTAAAAGACTTATGGCATATAGTAGCATAAGCCATATAGGTTATGCTTTAGCGGGTTTGGCAACAGGGACTGTATCAGGAATTTCAGCAACATTATCCTACATGACAATTTATGTAATAATGAAGATAGGGGCATTTACTTGTATTCTTTTTTTTAGTCGTGACAAAGTTTATTATGAGGATATTAGAGACTTGAGCGGTTTATCAAAGAATCATCCTGTAATAGCAGTTTGTTTTTGTTTAATTTTATTTTCGTTAGCAGGCATACCTCCATTAGCTGGTTTTTTTGCAAAATTTTATATTTTTAAAGCTGTAGTAGAGTCTGAAATGTACCTACTGGCGATAATTGGTTTATTAAGCTCAGTGATAGCAGCTTTCTATTATTTAAGAATTATTAAAATAATGTATTTTGATAAAGAGAAAGAAAAATTTGATGACATATCAGGTTTAGGGACTAAGCTGTCTTTGGTTTCATCAACCTTATTAATTTTATTTTATTTTATCTTGCCATCTTTTTTAATAAACTTGTCTGATATCGCATCAAAGGTTTTTAGTTAAGTTTTGAATTCAATTCATATTTCACATCTAGATGAAGTTAAAAGTACAAACGACTTTTCTATTGATCTAATTAAGAATAATATTTCATTTAATGGCATAGTGATTTCAGACGTACAAATAAAGGGGCGTGGCAGATATGGCAATAAATGGATTTCGCATAAAGGAAACATATTTTGTAGTATTTATAAAGAAGTAAAAAATCATAAAGATATTTATGATGCGCAATTTAAAAGTTTGAGAATTGTTAAAAAGTACTTATTAAAATCAGGCATTCAAAATACAATCATCAAAATTAAAAAACCAAATGATATTCTGGTAAAATATAAAAAGATTTGTGGTATTTTAGTAGAAAGTATTAGGTATAGAAAAAATTTATATTTGATTGTTGGAATTGGACTAAATTTAATACAGAGTCCTAAAATAAAATATTACAAAACAACATATGCAAATAAATATACAAAAAAAAAAATTGAAAAATTAAGCTTTGTTAATTTTATAAAACAAAATATAAAGAATTTTTAAAATGATATTATTATTAGATATTGGCAACACGTCTACTAAGTTAGCAACCTATAATATAAAAACCAACCAAATAAAAAATTATATATCCTTTTTGACATGTAAAAAAAATATAATTTCAAAAGTTTTATTTTATAATAAAAACAAAAACATTAAATACGCCCTTATATCATCAGTTGTGCCAAGTATTTATAAAATTATAAAAAATACTCTAAAAAAAAATAAAATTAAAGTTCACGAATTAAAAGATAAAAAAATAAAAAAAAATATTAAGATTAATTTAAAGAAAAAATATCAAGTTGGTTCAGATAGAATTGCAAATTCCATAGGTGGTTTAAATTATTATAAAAAAAATTGCATTATTCTGGATTTTGGAACAACTACGACTTTTGATGTAGCGGATACACCAAATATATATCAAGGTGGAATTATTACCCTTGGAATTAATCTTGCACTCAAATCCTTAAATCAATTTACCGCAAAACTGCCACTGATAGATATATCAAATCAAAAAAAAGTTATTGGCAAAGATACTAAATCTGCAATTAATTCAGGTGTATATATTGGCTATTCTTGTCTAATAAACGGAATTTTAGAAAAAATTATTAAACAGACCAAAAAAAAATATTTAGTAGTTTTGACTGGCGGTTATTCTAAAATTTTTAAAAAAAGTATTAAGTTTAAATCTGTTGTAAATAAAGATATTACACTTTATGGGTTAGCGATAATAGTTAAACAAAATAAGAAAGTTTTTAATGAAAACTAATAATGAAATCCTCTTTTGTCCACTAGGTGGATCTGGTGAAATTGGGGCAAATATGAATTTGTATGGATTTGGTGAACCCAATCATCATAAATGGATAATTGTTGATTGTGGAATTACTTTTGCAGAGGATAGTTTGCCAGGAATTGATGTGATTATACCTGATCCTGATTTTATTTATCAAAAAAAAAATGATTGTATTGGAATAGTGATTACTCATGGCCATGAGGATCATATTGGAGCATTAGTTCATATCTGGCCAAAATTAAAAACCAATATTTATGCAACGCCATTTACCGGCGCTTTAATCCGAGAAAAATTTAAGGAGAGAAGAATTAATATTGATGATTATCTTAAAATTATTCCTTTGAATGGAAATATTGATTTAGAATTAATTAAAATTACCCTTGTTTCTCTTACGCATTCTATATTAGAGCCTAACGCATTATTAATTGAATATGATAAAAAAAACATTTTTCACACTGGTGATTGGAAATGTGACTTGCACCCTATAATGGGAGACAATATCAACGAAACAAAATTAAAAACTATTGGTGACAAAGGTGTTTTAGCAATGATTTGTGACTCTACTAACATTTTTACTGAGGGAAGATCTGGATCAGAAAAAGATGTTAATGAAAGTATGCTTAGAATCTTTGAACAACAAAAAAAAAGAATAATTGTAACTACATTTGCATCTAATGCAGCAAGAATGTTAACTGTGTTTAAATGTGCTGCAAGAGTAGGCAGGCATGTAAGTTTAGTTGGGCGATCAATGCACAGAATATTTAATACTGCTAAATTGTGTGGTTATTTTTCAGATATAGACACGCCAATTGATCCTCGAGATGTAAAAAAAATTTCAAGAGATAAGATAGTTTATCTGTGCACTGGTAGTCAGGGCGAGCCCAAAGGAGCAATGAATAGAATTTGTAATCAAGATCATCCAGATGTAGATATAACATCCGATGATACAGTAATTTTTTCTTCTAGAATAATTCCAGGCAATGAAAAAAAACTTTACTCAATGCACAATATATTAGTAAGGAGAGGAATAAACGTTATTTCTGAGGAAAATGCATTCATACATGTATCTGGTCATCCCGGCAGAGAAGAAATGCATGAAATGTATGATTGGATTCGACCTCAAATTTCAGTACCAGTCCATGGTGAACATAGACATTTGAAAGAACATTATAATTTCGCAAAGGAAAAAAAAATTAAACAACCAGTGCTTATAGAAAATGGCGATGTATTAAAAATTTTTCCAGGTAAAGCTGAAATAATTAATAAAGTCAATTCAGGAAAACTGTTAGTTGATGGCAACAAATTAATCGATGAAGAGTCGACAAGCTTAAGAGACAGAAAAAATATTTCTTTTAACGGCTTAATGGATATTTCTTTAATTGTCTCTAAAGATGGTAATATTGATAGATCGCCACTAATTAATTTAAGAGGTTTGCCTATTAACGATCATGAATTAAATGAGATAAAATACGAAATTGAAGATAAAATTTTTGATGTTTGCAAAAGTTTTTCTTTAAATAACAAAAAACAAGAATTAAGTTTACTTGATAATTTAAAAAAATCATTAAGAAAAATAATTCAATTTAGATTATCAAAAAAACCTTTTACAAATATAAATATAATCAGATTATAATGTCATTGACTGGTTCAATTGTAGTATTTGTAATCTTATGGTGGCTAATACTTTTTTTGATTTTGCCAAGAAATATTAGTTCTCAAGAAAACGAGGGATATATCACCGAAGGTACAGATCCTGGCGCTCCGTCAAATCCAAAAATTGTCAAAAAACTTATATTAACCACAGCTATTACTACAATATTATTTGCGATCATTTATTTTTTAAACTATTTTGATATTTTAAATATAAGAAAAATTTTAACTTAATGAGACTTTCAAATTATTTTTTACCCATACTTAAAGAAAATCCATCTGAAGCTAAAATAAAATCACATCAACTAATGCTAAGATCGGGTATGATTAGACAATCTTCTTCAGGAATTTATTCTTGGTTACCTCTGGGTTTCAAAGTTTTAAAAAATATTGAAAAAATTGTCAGAGAAGAGCAGAACAAGGCCGGCGCAATTGAATTGTTAATGCCTACGATACAGTCAGCTGATATCTGGAAAGAGAGCGGTAGGTACGATGACTATGGAAAAGAGATGCTTAGAATTAAAGATCGACAAGATAGAGATTTATTATATGGACCAACTAATGAAGAGTTAATTACTCAAATTTTTAAAGATAATGTGAGATCATATAAGAACTTACCTCTGATACTATATCATATACAGTGGAAATTTAGAGATGAAATTAGGCCAAGATTTGGAGTTATGAGATGCAGAGAGTTTTTGATGAAGGACACATATTCTTTCGATATTAGTAAGCAAGATGCCGTAAATTCTTACAAAAAAATGTTTTTGTCATATCTTAAGACATTTGAAAAATTAGAACTCAAAGCAATACCTATGCAAGCTAGTACAGGACCAATTGGTGGAGACTTATCTCACGAATTTATAATTTTAACAGACACTGGGGAAAGTGAAGTATTTTTAGATAAAAATTTATTAAAGATTGATATTAAAAATATAGGTTATAGCGAAAAAAATACTAGTGAAATTATTGAAAAATATTCAAAGTTCTATTCTGCAACAGATGAAAAATATAATAAAACAGAATTTGATAATTTGGTAAAAAAAGAAAACCAATTACACACAAAAGGTATTGAGGTTGGGCATATTTTTTATTTCGGCGACAAATACTCAAAATCCCTTAAAGCTTTAATAAATTCAAAAGAAGGTAAAAATATCAATCCCCAAATGGGCTCATATGGAATAGGGATATCTAGGTTACCAGCTGCAATAATTGAGGCAAAGTATAATAATCAATTTATGAAATGGCCCAAATCTATTACACCTTTCCAAGTTGCAATAATTAATTTAGGAAAGAATGGTGATGATGCTGATAAAAAATCAAATGAAATTTATCAAATTTTAAAAATTAATCATTTTGACCCTTTATTAGATGACACTTCCGAAAGTCCATCTAGCAAGTTTAAAAACTTTGACTTAATCGGAATTCCATATCAAATTATAATTGGAACAAAAATGAATAAAGATGAATATGAATTTAAAGAACTTGGTAAAGATAAAGTAATTTTGTCAAAAGATGAGATAGTCAATAGACTAAAAGAAATTTATAATAGTGATAAATAAAGCTGAAATTCTAATTATTTCAAGATACTTAAAGCCCAAAGACAGAGATGGTTTTTTTAGAATTATCTCCGGCTTTTCGTTTATTGGGATCATGCTTGGAGTGGCAACTTTAATAATCGTAATGTCTTTAATGAATGGCTTTAGAATTGATCTTTTAGATAAATTACTCAGTTATCAACCGCATATATCTTATTTATCCAAAGGAAATTATAATTTAGAAAAAAAAATGATTTTTAAATTATCTAAAGAAAATAATGTAAAAATTACTGATATCAACTTAGTAAAAAACTCTCAAGCATTAATATTAACTCAAAAAGATAATTTTGGGATATTGATTAAGAGTTTCAAGAAAGATGAAATTAAAAAAAATTACTTTTTAAAAAACTCAATAATTAAAGGCAAGGTAGATGATAATGTAGTTGGTATTGGTTTAGACTTGGCTAGTAAACTATCTCTTGACATTGGAGATAACATGACCCTTTTGTCAAAAACAACAGAGACAACACCTTTCGGATTAATACCAAGACAAATATCTTATAAAGTTGGATATATTTTTAATACAGGTATGTATGAATTTGATAATAACTTTATCATTACAAGCTTGCAGCAAAGTAAATCGCTATCAAAAAAAAAAAAGAAGAAATTGAAATAAAAATCGATGACCCTGACAAAGCAATTTTTTTTACCAATGTTTTAAAGAAAAATAATCCAGATAACTTTATTTACTCTTGGGTTGACACCAATAAGACATTCTTTGATGCACTTGAAGTTGAACGTAATGTAATGTTTATAATACTAACATTAATTATTATTGTTGCTGCCTTTAACATTATATCTGTTTTAACAATTTTGATTAAAAATAAGTCTAAAGAAATCGCTATATTGAGATCAATTGGTTTTGTAAAAAGCTCAATATTAAGAATTTTTATTATTTCTGGGGCAGTAATTGGATTTTTTGGTATTTTTTTTGGTGTATTTTTAGGAGTTATTATATCCTACAATTTAGAAAATATTCGAGTATTCTTAAGCCAATATTTTAACATTAAAATCTTTCCATCTGAAGTATATTTTTTAAATGAACTACCATCATATGTTAATTATAACTCAATATTTTTAATTGCTTTATTTGCCTTATTAATAGTTCTAGTTGCTTCCTTTTTTCCAGCAATAAGCGCATCTAGACTTGACCCAGTTAAAAACTTAAAAAATGATTGAAAATTTAATAGAATTAAAAAATGTAAGTAAGAAATATAAAGATAAAAATACTGATATTATTGTGCTAAATAATATAAGCCTTAAATTGCCTACAAATAAGCTTGTCGCACTTACCGGACCATCAGGTTCAGGAAAGTCGACATTAATACATTTGTTAGCCCTTCTAGATAGTCCAGATCAAGGGGATTATAGTCTATTATCATCAAATAATTTATTCTCCTATAATGAAAAACAAAAGTCTGATTATAGAAAAAAAAATTTATCAATAGTTTTTCAAAATTTTAATTTAATTTCAGACCTTACAGCTATAGAGAATGTAATGTTACCTAATCTTTATTTAAATAAAAAAAAAAATGATACTTATCTCTTAGCTAAATCATTATTAACTAAAGTTGGTTTAGAGAATAGATTAAATCATAGACCAGGAGAATTATCTGGCGGGGAACAGCAGCGTGTAGCAATTGCTAGAAGCTTGATAAATAAACCAAAGTTAATTTTAGCTGATGAACCCACTGGAAGCCTTGATGCTAAAAATGCTGAAAATATTATAAACCTACTAAATAATATTAAAGATAATGAAACATTAATTATATTTGCAACTCATAATAAAACACTTGTTAATAAGTCTGATTTTGAATTAACAATTGCCAATGGAAATGTTAATTTTATGTAATGTCTAAAGAGGTAATTAATTTAAAAATTCACTCCCAGTTTTCAATATGCGAGGGAGCAATTAAAATAAATCAACTATCTGACTTTTGTAAAAAAAATAAAGTTTCTGCAGTTGGGATCTGTGATAATGAAAATTTATCTGGGGCATTAGAGTTTTCTAACGAGCTTAGCAAACTAGGCATTCAACCAATAATTGGAACCAATATATATTTAAAGGATACAGTAGATAAGGAAATTTTTTATGGAAAAATTTCTTTATTTGCTAAAAATAACAAAGGATATAAAAATTTACTTAAATTATCCTCAAAATCTTATTTAAATTTAAAGGATGAGGATAATAAGCCTAATATTTCATTCGATTTGCTTACAAGATACTTGGATGGAATAATAATTCTTATAGGCGGAAGTAAAAGTTTTTTTTCTGATTTGTTTATTAAGAATAAAGACAATTATTGTAACAAAAAAATTTACGAATTAAAAAAAATTTTTAATAATAATATTTATATTGAAATACAAAGGCATAACGAACCACATGAATCTCAACTAGAAAAGAAACTCATAAAAGCTGCAACAGAATTAAAAATACCATTAATTGCTACAAATGAAGTTTTTTATTTGAATCAAAACGAATATGCAGCACATGATGCATATATATGTGTCGGTGAAAAAAGTTACGTCAATGATAAGAATAGATTAAAATATTCAGATCAACATTACTTTATGCAATCAGAACAACTAGCTGATCTTTTTAGAGATCTTCCTGATGCATTAGAAAATAATAAAAATTTTAAATATAGATTTTGTTATTATCCAAAAAAAAGCAAACCTCTTTTACCTCATTTTGTTGACGAAAATATGGATGTAAATAAAGTTTTAAAAGATAAAGCGGAGCAGGGACTTCAAGAGAGATTAACTAAGTTTATTTATCCGCAGCTTAAAAATGAAATTGAGAGAGAAGATATAAAAAAACTTTACGATACTAGACTTCAGTATGAGGTATCAGTAATTTCTAATATGAAATTTTCTGGTTATTTTCTTATTGTTTCAGATTACATAAACTGGGCGAAATCTAATAACATACCTGTGGGGCCAGGCAGAGGTTCTGGAGCAGGTTCCTTGGTAGCTTGGTGCTTGTCTATTACAGATTTAGATCCTATTAGGTTTGGATTAATATTCGAGCGTTTTTTAAATCCTGATAGAATATCTATGCCTGATTTTGATATAGATTTTTGCCAAGAAGGTCGAGATGACGTAATAAAATACGTAAAGGATAAGTATCCTAATAAAGTTGCCCAGATTATTACATTTGGCAAATTACAGGCTAGAATGGCTTTAAGAGATATTGGAAGAGTATTAGGCTTACCTTATGGACGAGTGGATCAACTCTGTAAAATGATTCCTTTTGATCCCTCAAGACCTTTATCATTAGCCGAATCTATAGCCATTGAACCAAGGCTACAAAAAGAGGAGAAAAACGACCCTATTATAAAAAAATTAATTAATTACTCTTTACAACTTGAAGGGCTTTATAGAAATGTCGCAACTCATGCAGCAGGTGTAGTTATTGGCGATAGAGATTTAGACGAGTTAGTACCGTTATACAAAGATTTATCTTCAACTCTACCAATCCCAGTCACTCAATTTGATATGAAATCGTCAGAGGAAACTGGTTTAGTAAAATTTGATTTTCTTGGGTTAAAAACTTTGACAGTTATCAAAAAAACAATTGATTTTATTCATAATGACGATGCGTTTTTTGATATAAATAAAATTGATCTATCAGATAAAAAAACCTTCGAATTACTGAGTTCAGGTGAAACTATGGGTATTTTTCAACTTGAAAGTTCGGGCATGAGAGAAGTTTTAAAACAACTTAAACCAAATCAATTTGAAGATATTATTGCATTAGTTGCACTCTATAGGCCAGGACCCATGCAAAATATACCAACTTATATAGCCAGGAAACATGGAAAGGAACAGCCTGATTATTTACACGAAAACTTAAAAGATATTTTAAAGGAAACATATGGTGTCATAATATATCAAGAGCAAGTAATGCAAATAGCACAGGCATTATCTGGTTTTAGTGCTAGTAAAGCGGATATCTTAAGAAAAGCAATGGGTAAAAAAAAGTCTGCAGAGATGGAAAGGCAAAAAAAAGATTTTATTGAAGGGGCTATAAACAATGGAATTTCTAAAGATCAAGCAATTTACATTTTTCAACTTGTAGAAAAGTTTGCACAATATGGTTTTAATAAAAGTCATGCAGCTGCATATGCTCTAATTGCCTTTCAAACTGCTTACTTAAAAACACATTATCCAATTTATTTTTTTTGTGCGTCAATGAATACTGAATTATCAAATACAGACAAATTAAATTTATTTTATGAAGAACTAAAAAGACTCAATATAGATATCAAGCCTCCAAATATCAATTATTCCTTTGCAGAGTTTTTACCTAGAAATAAAACTATTTATTATGCCTTATCAGCTATCAAAGCAGTCGGTTATGAGGCAATATCAAACATAGTTAAGGAAAGAAAAAAAAATGGTATTTTTAATTCAGTTTCAAATTTTTTAAGCAGAACCGATAGTAAAAATCTAAATAAACTTCAATTGGAAGGATTGATTAAATCTGGTTCATTAGATATTTTAGATGAAAATAGAAAAAAACTTTTTGAAAAGGTTCCAGATTATATAAAACAATCAAAATCATCAGATCAATCAAATATTAGTAATCAGAATTTACTATTTTCACAGGAACTTGTAGAAAGTGAGAACATTGATACAGCAGAAATTGCAATTGTAGATTGGGATCAAAATGAAAAAATAAAAAAAGAATTTGAGTCAATTGGCTTCTTTGTTGGCGAACACCCGCTTAAGTCAAATTTAGGAATACTAAAACAATATAAGGTACTTTCATATGCAGATTTTAAAAACAATAAATCCAAAGATGCGATGATTGCAGGGACTCTTATTTCAATTCAAGAAAAAAAAACCGCCAAAGGAAACCCTTATGCTATAATTAAATTTGTTGATTTAAATTCAATGTTTGAGTTATTTATATTTTCTGAGAGATTAATTGAAAATAGAAACAATCTTTTGGTAGGTAATTCCTTTTTGATCAAAGTTAAAAAAGAAAAAAATAAAGACGGAATTGTACGCATTAATTTAGACAGTATTTTTTTAATGGATGATTTAAAAAATAAAAATATTGAAAAGGTAACATTTAAAATTAAAAATATAAACTCTTTGTCTTTGATAAAAGAAAGATTAAACCAAAAAGGATCTTCCGAAGTAATGATTATTTTCGAAGACAAATCTAGTGGCATTTATTCTTTTGCATTAAATTCAAGATTAAAAATTAAGCAAAAAGATATAGAATATTTAGAAAATAACCACGTAAAATCATATTTTTAGACAAATTTTCTATTGAAATTATATTTTTCAATTATATAAGCCTAAAAAAAAACGCACAGAGAATCTGGCATAAAGCCCCCGGTCTGTTAAAGCAGTAGTTTCTCTGGAGGAATAACCGGAAAGGAAAATATGAACTTACCAGAAGTAACAGTTAAAGACCTGTTAGAGGCAGGTGTACATTTAGGTCACAAAACATTTAGATGGAATCCAAAAATGAAAAAATATATTTTTGGAGAAAAAAACTCTATTCACATAATTGATCTATCAAAAACTTTGGAATTGTTAAAAAATGCTCTTATGGAGCTACATAAATCAGTTTCGTCTGGAGGCAAAGTTTTGTTTGTCTCTACAAAGAAACAAGCTTCAGAATTAATAGCGGATGTAGCCAAAGAAACAGATAACTACTACGTTAATTTCAGATGGTTGGGAGGAATGTTGACCAATTGGAATACAATAAGCAATTCAATAAAAAGACTTAAAAGTTTAAAAAAAAATCTTTTAGAGGAAGATTCAGGTTTTACAAAAAAAGAACTAATTAAAATGAATTTAGAAAAAGAAAAATTAGAGAGATCTCTAGGTGGTATTTCGGAAATGCAAAAGTTACCGAATATCATTTTTGTTATTGACACAAACATTGAGTCACTTGCTATTTTAGAAGCAAAGAAACTAAATATTCCAATAATTGGTATTCTTGATAGTAATTCAGATCCTGACAACATTGATTTTCCAATACCAGGCAATGATGATGCGCGAAGATCTATAAATCTTTATTGTGATTTAATAAAAAAGACAATCATAGATGCCAAAAAGAATATTAAGGTTTCTGAGAAAGTGGATAAAACAGATAAGCCTAAACCTAAAGCGCTCAGTAAAGAATTTAGTAAAAAAATTACTAAAGAGGAAAAAAAATAATGTCAGTGTTAGAAAAAGTCAAAGAACTAAGGGATGTTACTGGAGCTGGCATGCAAGATTGCAAAAATGCTCTTAAAGAAAATGATAATAATATAGAAAGATCAATTGAATACTTGAGAAAAAAAGGAGTTTTAAAAGCTGCAAAAAAAAGCTCAAGAGATGCTGCTGAGGGTTTGATTATATTAGGAGAAGATAAAGATTGCTTGGCATTGACTGAAATTAATTCAGAAACAGATTTTGTTGCAAAAAATAATGAATTTCTAAATTTTTGCTCAAAGATATCAGAGTATAGCACCAAAGCAAATAATCTTGACGATTTAAATAATTTATCAATTGATGGTGTAACCGTTAAAGATTTAATAGTTAGTTTAGTCTCAAAAATTGGAGAGAATATAAAATTAAGAAGATTTAAAAAAATTTCAAAAGAAAATTCTAATTTATCTTTTTATATACATAACAAAGCTAACAATAACACTGGAAAAATAATTTCAGCTATTAAATACAAATCAAAAGTTGATGAAAGCTCACAATTAGCTAGTAGTATCTGTATGCATATTGCTGCTATGTCACCAATGGCATTAAATGAGAATAAACTAGATGCAGATTTTATAAATAATGAAAAAAAAATTATAGAGGAGCAAATAGACAAAAATGGAAAGAAGCCAGAAATACTGGAAAAAATAATTAAGGGTAAATTAACTAAAGTGATTTCAGAAAATACTTTAATGAATCAGAAATGGGTGATTGATCAAGAACTCACTGTTAACCAGGCAATTAGTAATTTTAATAAAGATAAATCAGACAATTTTGAAGTTTTAGATTTTCATAGATTGAAAGTAGGAGAGGGTATTGAGTTACAAAAAATTGACTTTAGAGAGGAAGTAAAATCTTTAACAAAATAATACGATGCAATTAGACAATAGATTACAAACTTTCCAATCTAAAATGGAGGAGTCTTTGTCTTCTCTGATAAAAGATTTGTCTACCATTAGAACAGGAAGAGCGCATACCTCGATGTTAGATTTAATTAAAGTTGAGGTTTATGGGCAACAAACGCCAATTAATCAAGTTGGTACAATCGGTGTTTCAGATCCACAAACTTTATCAATTCAGGTATGGGACAGTAATAATATCAAATTTTGTGAAAAAGCGCTTAGAGAAAGTGATTTAAATTTAAACCCAATAGTAGATGGACAAATTGTAAGAATTCCTGTTCCAAAACTTAGCGAGGATAGAAGAAAAGAATTATCTAAAATAGTAAATCAACAATCTGAAAAAAATAAAATTTCTATTAGAAATATACGAAGAAATGGAATGGATTTTCTCAAGGCAGAGGAAAAAAACAAAAATATTAGCGAAGATGAAAGTAAAAAACTTTCTAGTGATCTTCAAAAACTTACAGACGAGTATATAAAAAAAATCGAAAGTAAAATTAAAGAAAAAGAACAAGAAATATTAAAGGTATGAATTTACCAAATCATATTGCTATTATCNTGGATGGTAATGGCAGGTGGGGTAAAAAAAAGTTTAATAATAGGTTATTAGGACACGAAAAAGGAATAGATAATATTAAAAATATAATTAGTTTTTGTATAAAAAAAAAAATACCCAATCTTACTATTTATGCACTATCCAAAGATAATTTAGAAAAAAGAAATAAAAACGAAATAAATAATATATTTCGTTTATTAAAAAACTACTTAAATAAAAATATTATTTATTTTAAAAAATATAAAATAAAAATTAATTTTATAGGTGAAATTAATCAATTACCTGCGATTGTTAAAAAAATGTTAATATCAAGCTCAAATGAATTAAGTAAATTTCAAAAGAAACTTACACTAAATGTTGCAATAAACTACAGCTCAAAATTAGAAATTTTGAAAGTGATAAAAAAATTAGTTAAAAATAAAAAGAAATTAAATATTAAAAATGTTGATAAACATCTATTAACATCGTCAAGTGGACATCCTGAGATTATAATTAGGACAGGTGGATATAAAAGACTAAGCGATTTTCTTTTATGGCAGGCNGCATATTCAGAGCTTTTTTTCGNAGAAAAATTATGGCCTGATTTTAAAGTTAGTGATTTACAAAATATTTTAAAAAAATTTTTAAAAATAAAAAGAAATTTTGGTAAATGATTAGCAATTTTTTACAGAGAATANTGTCAATATTTGTTCTGGCACCAATTTTTATATTTTGTGTTTTTAAAGGGGGACTAATATTTAATTTATTTTTATTATTTTTATTTATTATATGCGCTTTTGAAATAATAAAAATTAAAATTCCACTCGTAAAGTTTNTTTTAATAATATTCTTGATTATTTTTTTATACTCATTTTATAACATTAGAAATCTATCCAGTGGTTTAGAAATAGTTTTTTTATTGACTTTTATCGCATGGTTGTCTGATATTGGAGGTTATGTCTTTGGTAAATTAATAGGTGGAAAAAAAATAAACTTCATTAGTCCAAATAAAACTATTTCCGGATATTTTGGAAGTATATTTTTAGCGCAATTGAATCTTTTATATATAAGTTACTTTGAAGTAAGATTATTTGACAACATTAACATAAATATCTTATTTTTATTCTTTTGCACATTGATAGTTATATTTGGAGACTTGCTTTTTTCATATATTAAAAGATTAAATAAAATAAAAGATTTTTCAAATTTCATACCTGGTCATGGAGGTGTTCTTGATAGGTTGGATGGTTTTATTTTATTAGTAATAGTATTTAACATAGTGAATTATTTAATATGAAAACATTGGCTATCATCGGTTCAACTGGCTCAATAGGCAAATCAGCCCTCGANGTTTATAGNAATAATAAAAAGTATTTTAAATTGATTTCTCTTGCAGCCAATACAAATTTGAANAAGCTTGAAAAACAATACATTAAATTTAAACCNAAAAATATATTTTTAATNAGTAGCTTAGAAAATAAAAAAATTAATAAAAATAGAAAATACTTAATTACAAAAGATTCTTTTTTAAAAACAAATCAAAAAAAAATTGATTATGTAATTTCTGGTGTTTCAGGATATGAAGCAATAAAAATTAATTTTAAATTATTAAAAGTATCTAAAAAACTACTTATTGCAAATAAAGAAACTATTATTTGTGGAGGTAAAGTTTTTTTAAATTTAGCCAAAAAAAATAATTGTGAAATTGTTCCAATTGACTCTGAGCATCACTGCATTGATTTCTTTTTGAAATCTTTTAATTCAAAACAAGATATTAAAAAAATATATATCACAGCATCTGGAGGTCCTTTTTTAAATAAAAAAATTAATTATAATGAAAAAGTAAATAAAGTGATCGATCACCCNACATGGAAGATGGGAAAAAAAATTAGTGTAGACTCTTCAACTTTTGCAAACAAAGTTTTAGAACTATTTGAGGCAAAAATTTTATTTGATTTACCNAGAAATAAACTAGGGATTAAAATCGAAAGTAAATCAAATACCCATGCAATAATAAAATTAAATAACAATATGCTTATACCAATTATTCATCATCCGAGAATGGAAATTCCAATTTCCAATTGTTTGGGCGTTAGTAATGATTTTGATATAAATTTAAATAATTTTAATTTCAAATATTATGATGTAAATATTAAGAAATTTCCTTTGGTCAAATTGGGTTTTGATATTTTAAAAAACTGTTCCATGGCTGGATTTATAATTTTTACTGTTTTGAACGAAAGACTGGTAGAGAAATACCTCAAAAATGAGTTAAAATATGGTGAAATTGTAGACAAACTTGTAAAATTATTTAAACACAATGTTTTAATAAAAAAATCAAAAAAAAATATTAAAAATATANAAGAAATATTTGATATCATTGAATATGCAAAAAAAATAAAATTATGAAATTTTCATTTAAAATATTAACTGTAATTTTGTTATTATCATCCACTATATTCGCGGATGAAAAATTAAATTATGAAATCTTAGGAAATAAAAGAATTTCTGATCAGACAATTTTAAGTATCATAGAGTTTGAAAAAAATAAAAATTATAAAATTGATGATTTAAATAATTTTCAAAAAAAATTATACAATACAAATTATTTTAGTAAAGTTTCCATTAAAATTGACAAAAATAAAATTAATATAGTGGTTGAAGAAAATCCAATAATAGATTTTTTTTATATAAATGGAGTAGTAAACAATAAACGTGAAGAGTTCTTTTATGAAAACCTTTCTCTTGGTCAAAATAAAATCTTTTCAGAAGCTTTATTAAAAAAAGATATTGAAAGTATAAAAGCGAATTATCAAGATGCAGGTTTTTTTGATGTCTCAGTTGACACATCTATATCTAAAATTTCAGGAAATGCACTTAACGTTGTTATAAATGTTCAAAGAAAAGAAAAATATAAAATTAATAGAATATATTTTATAGGAAATAAAAAATACAAATCTTCCACTTTATCTGATGTAATTTCCTCATCAGAGAAAGGATGGTGGAAGTTTTTAGGATCATCATCACTGGTTAATAAAAATAGAATTAATTTTGATAAAAACCTACTAAAAAGATTTTATCTTAACAGTGGGTTTTATGATGTGCAAATCACGTCATCNGATATAAATTTTATAGGAAATAATCAAGCAGATATAACTTTTTCAATTAACTCTGGAGAAAAATACGTTTTTTCAAAGTATGAACTCTTAGATGAAGAAAAAAATCTAAATGAAAAAAATATTAAAGATTTAAAAAAAATTATTTCAAAAAAACTTCAGGGTACCTATTCACAAAAAAAACTTGATGATATTAATAAATTATTAAACGAATATCTCAGAAACAAAAAAATCGAATTTGTTACTTTTTTTAATAAAGTAAAAAAGACAAGTAATCAAAGATTGGATATTGAATTTAGATTTGTAAAAAAACCTCGTAAATATGTTAATTTAATAAATATAAGTGGAAATACAATAACTGAGGAGAAAGTAATTAGAAGAAATTTATTATTTTCAGAAGGAGATAGCTTTTTAGATTATAAGGTTTCAAAATCGATTGATAAGATCAAAAGTTTAAGAATATTTAAAGATGTAAAATTCAAAACTGAAAATTCTGGAAATGAAAAAGTAGACTTAAATATTTCGGTTGAAGAGCAGCCTACCGGTTCTGTTTCTGCCGGAATAGGTGTTGGTTCTTCAGGAAGCACAGTAAGTTCTACAATTGTCGAAAAAAACTTATTAGGAAAGGGTATTACACTAGACGGGAATGTGAGCATTGGAACTGAAAAAGTTTCTGGAAATATTGGCTTGTCTTTACCTGATTTTATGAACACTGATAATACTTTTAATTATAACATTTTTGCTATCACTACAGATTTTACAAATTCTGGTTATGAGAGTAAAAAAATAGGAAACGGGCTTTCGACACAATACAATGTGTATGAAGATATAAGTCTTAGAACTGGTTTTGGTATTGACTTAGATTCAATTAATACAAATGATACCGCATCTGATTTATATAAAGCAAGAGAGGGTGATTATTTAACTTATAAAGGATTTTATTCTATTTCAAATGATAAAAGAAACAGTAAATTTCAGCCTAGCAAAGGTTATAGGATTGGGTTCGGACAAGGATTAGCTTTGCCCGGTAGTGATATCACTTACATAGAAAATAATTTGGATGCTGCGGTATATCACTCAATTTCAAATGATTATATTTTAAGTCTCAAAAGCGGTTTGAATACTATTAATTCTATTGGTGATGAAGATATTAAACTTAGTGATAGAAAATTCCTGCGACAGTCGAAGCTAAGAGGGTTTGAAAGTTATGGTGTAGGACCAAAGGATGGCTCTGATCATATTGGGGGAAATTATGCTGCTTATGCAAGTTTATCATCCACAATCCCAAATCCAATACCTGATAGCTGGAATGCTAAAAGTTTTATCTTTTTTGACGCTGGAAATGTTTGGGGAGTAGATTTTGACGAGTCTCTTGATAGCAATAAAATTAGAAGTTCTGCCGGAGTTTCATTAGAGTGGGTCTCGCCATTAGGTCCTTTATCAATTACATTAGCTGAAAATATTAGTAAGGCAGATGGAGATTTAGAGGAAGGTTTTAGCTTTCAAATTGGCAGTAGTTTTTAAATTTCAATATGATGTCTTTATTTAATAAAAAAGGACCATTTGATATTAACTTTTTAATTAAAAATACTTTTTTTTCTATAAAAAAAAAATTTCCAAATAATAAAATTAAAAACGTATCTAATTTGTTAGACTCAAAAAAAGGAGATATTACTTTTTTTGAAAATGTGAAATATATTAATGATTTAAAGAATACCAAGGCATCATTTTGCCTGATAAGAGAAAAATATGTCTCACAATTGAAATCGAATTGTATACCCATAACTTCAGAACAACCACTTTTAGATTTTATTATTATTTCTAAACTATTTTACCCAGATGCCGATAATGACAATTTCAAATTTAAGCAAAATAATAAATATAAGTCTTTGTTAAAAAAAAATACGTATATCGATCACACTGTTAAAATTGGAAAAAACTTTAATATTGGTTTTAATTCAGTATTAAAAAAAAATATTATCATAGGTGACAATGTTACTATAGGATCAAATTGTACAATTTCAAATTCTGTAATTGGTAATAACGTGAGTATTAACGATGGAACTGTAGTAGGAAAAATTGGTTATGGTTTTAAAATTATTAATAAAAAATTAACCTTTATTCCCCACCTTGGATGCGTTAAAATAGATGATAATGTGTACATTGGTTCTAACTGCACAATAGATAGAGGTTCATTTTCAAACACAAGTATAGGTAAATTTACAATGATTGATAACCTTGTTCATATTGCTCATAATGTAAAAATCGGCTCATTATGCTGTATAGCAGGTCAAGTTGGAATTGCAGGAAGTGCCATTATTGGAGATAAGTGTATGATCGGTGGTCAATCTGGTGTCTCTGGGCACTTAAGTATAGGCAATAATGTTAATATTGGAGGTCACTCTGGTGTGCTCAGTAATTTAAAAGATGNCTCAAAAGTTATTGGTTTCCCATCCGTGCCTATAAAAGATTTTTTAAGAAAGAGAAATAATGATAAATAAAGACCTACCATTCATAAACAAGGATCAGATACAAGAATTACTGCCCCACAGGGAACCTATGTTGCTTTTAGATAATTTGTATAATATTTTACCAATGAAATCAGCCTTGGGTCATTTGAAAATTAGTACAAATAAGTTTTATGTTCAAGGTCATTTTCCTGGACAACCAGTCATGCCGGGTGTCATGATAGTTGAGTCCTTCGGACAGGCTGCAGCAGCTTTAGCTGCTTATAGTATTGATAAAAAGGAAGTTGAAAACAAATTAGTTTATTTAATGTCAGTACAAAACGCTCGATTTAGAAAACCAGTTTTACCGCCTTGTGATTTGTATTTAAAATGCAGCGTTGATAAAATCAAAGGTAAGGTTTGGAGATACAAGGGTGAAGCATTTTGCGATGGTCAAAAAATGGCTGATGCTGAATGGATGGCTACTATTGTAGATAGAAATGATTAGTTCAAAATCATCAGTACATAAAAAAGCTAAAATAGGCAANGATGTAACNATTGGAGATTTTTGCGTNGTTGGAGAAAATGTTGAGCTCGGNGATGGGTGTAATTTAATAAATTCAGTAAATATACAAGGCCATACAAAAATCGGAAAAAAAAATATNTTTTTCCCTTTTTGTAGTATTGGNACACTACCTCAAGATTTAAAATTTAAGGGAGAAAAAAGCTATTTAGAAATTGGTGATAATAATTCATTCCGTGAATATTCAAATATAAGCGTTGGTACTGAGCATGGTGGACTCATTACAAAAATTAAAAATAATAACTTATTTATGGTTGGATCACATATTGGTCACGATTGTAAATTAGGAAATAATTTAGTTATTGCTAATAATGCAGCTATTGCTGGACACTGCGTGTTTGATGATGATGTTATTATAGGCGGAAATTCTGCTGTATTACAATTTACAAAAATAGGAAAAGGAGCAATGATAGGNGGGATGACTGGTGTTGATAGAGACGTTTTACCATTCACAGTTGTTAAAGGAAATAGATCATATTTCGAAAATATAAATTTAATTGGTCTCAAAAGAAAAGGTTTTAAAAATAATCAAATTGAAGAATATAAAAAAATAATTCATGATCTGTTTGAAGCAAGTAATATGAAAGAATTTATTTTAAAATTAGATAGTAANGTAGATTTAAATAGAGATCTGGTTGAATTNATAAANAACAAAAACTTAAATAGAGATATTTGNAGACCTTTTAAATGATAGGTATATTTGCAGGCAGTGGTAATTTGCCAAAAGAAATTTTTTTAACGTTAAATAAGAAAAAAATAAAGTATATTATTTTTAATCTATCAAATAAAAAAATAAAAAATTCTATTAAAATACAGCTTGGTCAATTTGGAAAAATATTGAAGATATTGAGGGAAAATAAAATTAACAATGTAATTTTTGCTGGATATGTCAAAAGACCTGACCTTAGTACTTTAAAATTTGATTTCAAAGCCGTCACTTACTTACCAAAATTACTGAAAGTATTCAGAAGGGGAGATGGTAATATTTTAAATTTTGCAACACAGATTTTAAAAAAAAACAAAATAAAAGTAATTGATAGTCATAAATTTTGTAAGCATTTACTTGTTAACAAAACCGTTTCTAAATCTAAGCCTTCTTATGAGAATATAAGAGATTTATACAAAGGTAGAAAAATATTAGACGCATTGAGTAAGTTTGATATCGCACAAGGTGCAATCTTAGATAACGGTTATGTAATGGCAATTGAATCTGCAGAAGGTACAGATGAAATGTTAAAAAGAGTTATTAAACTTCGTTTAAAAAAGAGAAATAGGTCTGGTGTATTGATTAAGCTCCCCAAAAAAAAGCATAGTTTAAGATATGATTTGCCNACAATAGGTTATAAAACTGTACAATTATTAATTAAGTCTAAATTAAATGGAATTTTTTTAAAAAAAAATCAAAACATATTTCTCGATCAAAAAAGAGCATTAAATTTAGCAAATAAGCACGGTATATTTATTTCGGCATCTTAATGGTGAAAAAGATTTTTATTATTACTGGAGAAGTTTCAGGAGATATCTTGGCGTCGAAAATTATTAATTATTTAGACTTAAAAATGATTGATGTAAAAGGTATTGTTGGATCCAATTTAAAAGAAATGGGCATAGAAGGACCCTTTGAAAATAAAGATATTACTTTTTTTGGTATAATAGANGTTATAAAAAANATTTTTTATATAAAAAAAAGAATAGATCAAACTGTTAAGTATATAGAATCATTTAAACCTGATATTATTTTTTCCGTCGACTCTCCAGATTTTGTTTTTCAAGTAATAAAAAAAATTAAGCAAAGAAAAAAAACGAAATCTAAATTCTTTCACTTTGTAGCACCATCAATATGGGCTTGGAGAGAAGGTAGGGCAAAGAAAATTAAAAATTTATTAGATAAAATTTATTTACTTTTTAAATTTGAAAAAAAATATTTCGATAAATATGGTATCAAAAATCAATATGTTGGTCATCCTTTTTTTGAAAATTTTACNAGTTCAAAATTTAATATTAATGCAGAAAGTAAATTAATTTCATTCTGTCCTGGTAGTAGAAAAAAAGAGATAGATGCATTTATGCCAATATTTATAGACGTAATCAAAAATTATAAAAATACATTCAATTATCATTTTGCTATAACCAAGGAAACTGAATCTTTAGTAAGAAAATATTTGAAAAATATAAATAATGTAAAATATTTTATTAATATTNATGAAAATCTAAAAGAAAAATATNTNAAAAATTCCTTGATTACTGTAGCCAAGTCTGGAACTATAAGTTTAGATTTATGTAAAAATCAGATTCCATACATTACTATTTATAGATTAAGCTGGCTGAATTATTTTATTATTAAACCATTTATAAAAGCCAAATATGTTAATATAATCAATATAATTGCTGACAAAGAAATTATTCCCGAACTAATCCAGTTTGATTGTAATTCAAAGATGATTATTGCTAAGTTAGATTATTTTTTTAATAATAATGGTAAACTAAAAGNGCTAGTTGAAAATTATAATTTGGTTTTGAAAGAACTATCAAATAGAGACACTTCAAAGCAAATAGCAGATGATTTGATTTACAATTTAAATTGATTACCTTTTGCTCAATTCCTTAAATTCTCTTGGACTTGGTCCGGTGTAAAGTTGCCTAGGTCTTCCAATTTTTGTTTTTTTATCTATCATCATTTCTTTCCAGTGAGCCAACCATCCGACGGTTCTAGCCAAACCAAATAATACTGTGAACATTGTAGTAGGAAAACCCATTGCGCTAAGCGTAATACCAGAGTAAAAATCTATGTTAGGATANAATTTTTTTTCAATAAAGTACTCATCATTCAATGCAATTTTTTCCAACTCTTTTGCAACTTGTAGTAATTTATTATCTGTATTGCCAATTTCATTTAAAACTTCATGACAAGTTTTTTGCATAACTTTAGCACGTGGGTCATAATTTTTATAAACTCTATGCCCAAAACCCATTAATTTAAAGGGATCGTTTTTATCTTTAGCTTTTTTGATATATTCAGGAATATTTTTAATATCACCAATTTCTTTAAGCATATTTAATGCAGCTTCATTTGCACCACCGTGCAATGGTCCCCATAGAGATGTAAATCCAGTTGAAATTGACGCAAAAGGATTTGCTCCAGATGATGCTGCAAGTCTTACAGTTGAGGTTGATGCATTTTGCTCATGATCAGCGTGAAGAATAAAAATTTTATCTAGCGCTTTTGCAAAAACTTTATTTATACGATATTTTTCTGCTGGAACAGCGAAACACATTTGTAAAAAGTTTTCAGAATAGTCTAAAGAATTATCAGGATAAATAAATGGTTGACCTAAACTATATTTATAAGCCATTGCAGCTAGAGTTGGAATTTTTGCCACCATTCTTCTAGCTGAAATACGTCTTTGTTCTGGATCTTTTATGTTAATTGAGTCAGGATAAAATGCGGATAAGGCCGCAACACTGGCAACCATTATTGCCATCGGATGTGCACCTCTTCGAAAACCATTAAAAAACACTCTTATTTGTTCATGAACCATGGTGTGATTTTTGATTGCATCAGAAAACTCTCCCCATTCTATCTTAGTTGGTAGCTCTCCGTACCAAAGCAAGTATGCAATTTCCAGAAAGTTACTTTTTTCAGCAAGTGTATCCATTGGATATCCNCTGTAATAGCACTGACCCTTGTCACCATCTATGTATGTAATTGACGACTCACAGCTTCCAGTTGAAGTAAAACCTGGGTCAAAAGTAAAATGATTTGTTTCAGCATATAACTTGGAAACATCAATTACGGATGGACCTACAGAGCCTTTTTTGATTGGAAAATCAAAGTCTTTACTTCCAATTTTTAATTTAGCATTATCACTCATAGCGNAAGTTTATTATCAGCTTTGTTTACCAATGTCTAATTTATATGAAGCGTTTTAAACGGTTAATAGTTTCGTTTATTCCAAGTATTTTGATAATATCTTTTATACTTGGAGCTTTAGTTGAACCTGTAAGTATCATCCTAAGAGGTTCACCTAAATCCTTAAATTTTATATTATTTTTTTTTAAAATTTTTTCAGAAATTTCAGATATTTTCTTTTCACAATAATTATTTATTTCTGNTAACTCTTTAAAAAAATCAGTTAAATAAATCTTATTTTTTTCATTCAATATAGTACTTTTTGATACTAAAGTTTCNTCATATGAAAAAATAAAAACTGAATTATTATATATATCTTCAAGAGTTTTTGCTTTATTTTTAAGGATATTAATATTTTCTGAAATATTTATTAAAAACTTTTCTTCCAATTTTAATTTATATTCATCTGTATATTCTTTAAAATTTTCAAAAAGCACTTTTTCATTTAAATTCTTAATATAGTACTCATTTAAAGATTTTATTCTTTCAAAATCTAGCTTAGATGGAGATTTTCCAATATTCTTTAAATTAAAAAATTTTACACTTTCCTCATTACTAAATATTTCCTTATCTTTGTATGACCATCCCAATCTGAGAAGATANTTTCTCATTGCTATTGGCAATATTCCTATTTTTTTATAATCATCTGTAGTTGACGCATTTTCTCTTTTTGAAAGTTTTTTACCATCGATTGAGTGTATCAATGGAATATGAAAGTATTTGGGAATTTTCCATCCCATAAATTGGAATAATATAATTTGCTTTACTGCATTTATTTTATGATCATCACCTCTAATTACATGGCTAATATTCATAAGTTTATCATCTACTGATGCTGATAAATTATAAGTGGGTGTATTGTCAGATCTTAAAATTATAAAATCCTCAATAGTATTTGTATCAATTTCAACATTTCCTTGCACCCCGTCATATAAAGTTATTTTTTTATTCTTTTCAACTTTCAACCTAATTACATAGGGTGCCTCTTTTTCTTTTGTTAAATTTCTGCATTTTCCGCTGTAAATGTAATTGACTCCTTTGACTTTCGCTTTTACCCTCTCTTGTTCTAGTTCTTCAGGTAAACAATAACACTTATAAGCATGTTTTTTTTTCAAAAGTTCATTAGCCACATCTATATGTTTTAAAATATTATTTGANTGATAAATTTCCTGATCATCAAAATNTATTCCCAACCATTTTAAACTTGATACAATTTGACTTTGAAATTCTTTTTTTGATCTTTCTTTATCAGTATCTTCAATTCTTAATAGAAACTTACCTTTTTGATTTTTTGAATATAGAAAGTTAAATAGAGCAGTTCTTGCTCCACCTATATGTAGCTTACCTGTCGGCGAGGGAGCAAATCTAGTTATTACCATAATAATACTAGAGTAATATATTATATATTTAAAAGTTTCTATATAGAGATACTAATACACCTTGTATTTTTACTCTCTCTGGATTGAAAATCCTAGTTTCAAACGCAGGATTTGCACTTTCTAAAGCTATAGAATTAGTTTTTTTTCTTAATCTTTTTAGCGTGGCTTCATGATTGTCAATTAAAGCAACTACTATTTTGCCATTGTCGGCTGTGTTTGTCTTTTTAATTATAACTGTGTCTCCGTCATTTATACCAGCATTAATCATGCTATCTCCCTCAACTTTGAGACCATAAAATTCCTCATTTTTACTATTTAAATTTGGTGGATATGGAATATTTTCAGATGCATCTTCTATTGCCTCAATTGGTAATCCAGCAGCAATTTTACCAATCACTGGAATAAATTTATCGTTATTTTTTTTTATATTTTCTTTGTCAAGACCGCCTGAGATCACGCTCGGGGTAAAATTATTATAAAGATCTTTAACACCAGCATTCTCTGGTAATTTTACAACCTCTAAAGCTCTAGCTTTGTGTGCAAGTCTTTTTACAAAACCACGTTCCTCTAAAGCAGAAATAAGTCTGTGTATACCTGATTTAGACTTTAAACTAAGAGACTCTCTCATTTCATCGTAAGATGGNGATACCCCATCATTTTTCAACTTTTCGTTGATATAAATCAGTAAATTTTTTTGTTTTTTTGTAAGCATAGAACAAAACCTAAACTTTTTTTGTTCTATAAAAGTTCTTTTGCAATTGCAATTAAAAAAAAGACAATATATTCAATTACTTATTTTGTTAGTTTGTTAAAACACTCTGTAATTGAATCAGATTTAGTAAGTGATTCACCTATAAGAAAATTGTTGATACCTGTCTCGTTTTTAATTTTCATAAGATCATCTTTGTCTTTGAAACCGCTTTCCGAAATTAGAACTTTATTTTTTAGTGAGTTTTCAAATTCTTTGAATATACGAATAGTGTTATTCAAAGATACTGAGAAATCTTCTAAATTTCTATTATTGATCCCAATAATCCCCCCCTCATATCTCAAAGCCAATTCCATTTCTTTTTCATTATGTACTTCGAGAACAAAATCCATTCCTAATTCATTTGATGCATCTATTAGATCTTTAACTAAATTATCACTTGTAGAATTTATAATAATCAGAATGCAGTCCGCACCATTTNTATTAGCTTCAAATACTTGATAAGGGTCAATGAAAAAATCTTTATTCAATATTGGAATATTATATTTTTTTTTTTATATCTTTTACGTATTCTTTATTACCTAAAAAATATTTTTTTTCAGTAAGAACTGATAGGCATGCAGCTTTGTTTTTAATGTATTCTTCTGCTATTTTTAAATGATTAAAATTATTAACCAATATCCCTTTTGACGGACTTGCCTTTTTTATTTCTGCAATGATAGCCGGTACATTTCCATTTTCATATTTTTGAAGATTTTTTAAAAATACATTTTTTTTAAATGAAGTTTTTTTTTTAATTTCATTAATTTGGAATAATAACTTATCATTTTCGACTTCTTTTTTTTTATNAAGTATTATTTTTTCCAAAATATTCATTTTTTTAAAATATTATAATATTTAAACACTTTTTTCGAAATAATATAATTTTTAGCAAATTGATATGCGTCTTTTATATTATCAAATTTATCTAAAACCACTAATCCAGCAGCAACATTAAAGGATATAATTTCTAATAATGCCCCTTCTTTTCCATTAAAAACTTCTAATATTTTTTTTGAGTTATATTCAGCATCACCACCTATTATATCGTTGAAGTTATATTTTGAATTTATGATTTCTACAGGATTGATTTCAAATGTATTAATAATATTATTTTTAAGCTGATATACTTTTGTTTTTTCAAAAATTGATATTTCATCTAAACCATCATAACTATGAAATACCCANGCTTTTANTANATTCAAGTTTTTTAAAACTTTTATNTATTTTTCTAGCACATCCAATGAAAATACTCCGATGCACTGCCTGTTTACATTCGCGGGATTACAAAGGGGCCCAAGTAAATTAAATATTGTTCTTTTTTTTAATTCTTTTCTTGCGTTTGCCACATTTTTCATTGCGGCATGATAGTTTGGCGCAAACATAAAAGCAAAATTATTTATCTTAATTGATTCTTCAACTTCTTTAGGTTCTAAGTTTATATTAATTTTTAGAAACTCCAAAACATCAGCAGAACCAGATCTTGATGAAACACTTCTGTTACCGTGTTTTGCAACTTTATTACCCATNCTTGCTAGAACCAAGGCAGATGCAGTTGAAATATTAANAGTATTTTTGCCATCCCCTCCAGTTCCACAAGTGTCAATCAAATCTCCTTCAATAANAACCTTTTTTGCTTTCTCTCTAAGAACTTTAGCTCCACCAGTTATCTCTTCCACGGATTCACCTTTATTTGATAGATCTAATAATATTTTTTTAATAGTAGGATCTGGCAATTTACCAGTCATGATTTCATTAAAAAGTATTTCACTTTCACTTGTGTTCAAAGATATTTGATCTGAGATTTTTTTTATNATTTCTTCTATTTTCATAATTTTATAAAATTGTTAATAATTTTTTGTCCATATTTTGTTTTATAGCTTTCCGGGTGAAATTGGATNCCAAATAAATTGTATTTTTTATGATGTATGGCCATTATGATATTATCATCAGTTTTAGCTGTTATTTCAAATGATTTATCAAGAGTTTTGCTGTCAATTATTAAGCTATGATANCTGGTAGCTTGAATTAATTTTGGTACATTTTTAAAAATATGACTTTTTTTGCAAATTTTTATTTTACTCATCTTGCCATGCATAAGTTTTTTTGCCTTTATTACTTTACNACCAAAAGCTTGGCCAATGGCCTGGTGTCCAAGACAAATCCCAAGTATAGGTTTTTTATCATGAAAATACTTAATAAGTTGTAAACATTTACCTGCATCACNTGGATTGCCAGGACCTGGCGAAATCACAATTTTATTAAATTTTTTTAAATCTTTAATTTGAAATTTGTCATTTCTAAATACTTCTACGTTACATTCTNTATTTTTTAAATAATGATACACATTATATGTAAAACTATCATAATTATCAATTAGTGCGATTTTCATCTTGATGCTTCTAAAAGTGCTTTAGCTTTATTTACAGTCTCTTCATATTCTTTATCTGGAACACTATCAGCAACGATACCAGCCCCAGCTTGTACATAGATTTTTTTATTTTTAACCAACGCTGTTCTTAAGGCTATGCAAGTATCCATATCACCATTCCCTGAAAAATATCCGACACCACCAGCGTACAATTTTCTTTTCTTATTTTCTAATTCGTCAATAATTTCCATCGCTCTAATTTTTGGAGCTCCTGAAACTGTACCGGCGGGAAAGCCGCTTAATAAACCATTTAATAAGGATGAGTTTTTTTTAAATTTTCCGCAAACATTAGAAACAATATGCATTACATGTGAGTATTTTTCAATTTTAAATTTTTCGTTTACTTTGACAGTCCCATCTACGGAGGATCTTCCGACATCGTTTCTTCCAAGGTCTAGAAGCATAAGGTGTTCAGACAATTCTTTTGGATCATTTAGAAGATCTTTTGCAAGATTATTATCTTCTTTTTTACTTTTTCCTCTTTTTCTGGTACCCGCAATTGGCCTTATTGTAATAATATTTTTTCTAACTCTAACTAAAATTTCTGGGCTGCTACCAATGATCTGAAATTGATCAAAATTGAAATAATACAAAAATGGGGAAGGGTTTGTAACTCTTATTTTTTTGTAAATTTCAAGAGGATGATCATTAAGTTTTTTTTCAAATCTTTGACTTAAAACAACCTGAAATACATCTCCCTTAGATATATAATTTTTTGCTTTTTTAACTAAATTCACAAACTGAGACTTGCTAAGATTTGATTTGATTTTTTTATTGTTTAAAGATGTTTTTTTAACATTTTCTTTTATATTTTTATTTTGTGAATCTACATTGATTTGCTTTTTTAATTTATTAATCTCTTTTAAATAATTTGTTCTGTTATTAAAATTTATCTTAATAAAAAAAAGCTTATTTGTTTGGTTGTCATGAATATAAATAAAGGTGGGTCTAATCAGTTTCACATCGGGAATTTTAAGATCATCTAAATTACTATCTGGTATTTTTTCAAAATATCTAATTATATCGTAACCAAGATAGCCTGATAATAATACAGACATCCTCGGTAAATTTGAGGGTATTTNGTATTTAAATTTATTTATAAAATTTTCTAAAAATTCTCTAGGAAGCGTTTTTTTTGAAATTTTTTTTTTATTAACAAATATTGATTTATTTTTGATCTCTAAAATTAAATCTGGCTTAAAGCCAAAAATAGTATACCTACCTCTTGTTTTTGCTTTTTCAACGGACTCAAAAATAAATGAGTTAGTTTTATGCAGAACCCTGTCAATTAAAAAATCAATTTTTTTTAATTTAATATTTTTTTCGATTATATAGCATAATGAAAATTTATTTTTTCTTTTAAATTTTTCATAATCTTTCTTTGACTGAATTTTCATTAAAGGCTTTTTTTAACCTGATTGAAAATTTTGTTATTAAGTTTTACTGGATAATTTTTAATTAAATATTTATCTAGGTCTCTTAGTATTAATGCTTTAAAATCTTGTTTAATTTGATTGCTCAATGCGTAGTCTAAATTTTCTTTTTTGTCTTTATTTTTAGATATTNTATTTATTCTAACAATATAAATATTATTACCTTCTAAAATAGCAAGGTTGGAGCCAACAGTTTTCTTTGAAAAAATTTTTTGCATATTTCTTTGGTTAAATATTTTTTTTCCATCTAAGATATTTTTAAAAAAAATTTCTTTAATTTTTAAATTATTTTTTTTTGCAGTTTCATAAAATTCTTTATTATTTTTTGATCTTTCAATTTTTTCTGATAATAGTTTATTTTTTTTCAAATTAATTACAGTTGTTATTTCTTTTTTAATTTGATTATTTAAATTTAAAATCCCTTTTTTTTGAANATCCTTTATGTTTATTAAATACTTTGCATTGTCAATTTCGAAAATTTCAGTGCTAAAATTTTTGTTTAGTGAAAAAAGTGCTTTTGAAAAATTACTCTGAACTGATTTCAACCTTGTTTTGTTTAGCCCGGCTTTGCTCATTAGCTCAATTTGCTTTATGTTAAGCTTGTATTTTTTTATGATTTCACTGAAGTTTAAGTTATTTATTAAATCATTTTCAATTTTATCAATCGTTTTATAATATTCATCATTTTCTTCTTTAAACCCTAAACTGGCATGACCCAAGTCTGCATAGTAACCATTTCTCATTTCACCTAATGAAAATTTATCTTTATTATTTATAAAATAATCACTTATTTCTTTTTCGCTCGGAATATTTGATATATTTAGTTTATAGTATTCTATTTTAACTTGTTTAAGGAAATCATTTTCTAATTTTGTTGTATGAAATTTAGTATCACTAATACCATTGATAAAAACATCAATCGAAATTTTTTTGATTAATTCTTTTTTATAAAAGCTTTCTACAGTTTTTGGATTAAGATTATTAATTAATAAATATTTTTCATATTCTATCCTTGAGAACTTTCCATTTTTATCTTTAAAATTCTCATCATTTTTTATAAAAAAAGCTAAAGATTTATCATTAATAATAATACCTAAATCCTCAGCAAATTTTTCATAAATTTTTTCTGATATTAATCCGTTCAAAATTATAGCGTGATCTCTTTCTCCCAACTGATTATTGTTTTTTTTTCTCACATATAATCTGGCGTAATTTAAATAATCTTTGATATAGATTTTTTTGCTATCTACTTCTGCTACTATATTTTTATTACCAGTAGAGAATAAGTCTCCCATGCCCCAAGCACCAAAAATAATGATAATTATTCCCGTTATAATTGTTATAAATATTTTTTTTGTTAAGCTTTTCATTTTTTTTTGATAGAAGAAAGTTATTTACCTGATTAAAAAAAAAATGCATTCAAAAAAATACTTAATAGCTAATTGGAAAATGAATGGTTTAAAGGGTGACCTTAATCAAATCTCAATTATAGATAATTTTATAAAAAAAAAGAATAATTTAAGTGGTTTGCAATGTATATTCTGTCTTCCATATACAATTCTTGCTATAGCATTAACCAATAGAAAGTTGAAAAATATTAAATTTGGAGCACAAGATATCTCCAATCAATTATCTGATTTTGGACCTTTCACAGGTCAAATAAGTTCTAAAATGCTGCAAGATTTAAAGTGTAAATTTACAATCGTTGGTCACTCAGAAAAAAGATCCAATGGTGATAATGATGCAGATATAAGTCAAAAAATTCAAACGGCATCAAAAAATCATATAAAAGTTATTTTGTGCGTTGGGGAGGGTTTAAATGACTTTAAAAGCAAAAAATCATTTATTAAAGTGAAAAGACAGCTAAATTTAAGCTTAAAGAAAAATAAAAAATTTCTGAAAAATATTATTATTGCTTATGAACCAATTTGGTCCATTGGGACGGGCATTATCCCAAACAATAAGTATTTAAATAATTTTTTCTATAAAATTAAAAAATATTTAAAAGATGAATTCAAAACTAAAGCGACTGTTATTTATGGAGGATCTGTTTCTTCAAATAACATAGACCAATTAAAAAATATCAATTTATGTGATGGATTTTTGATTGGTGGCGCTTCTTTAAAATCTAAAAATTTTATTGATATTATGAAAAAGTATTATAGTTAGACTTCGTGGAAAATATAATTTTAACAATTCATGTTATTCTTGCAATTTTATTAATTGGATCTGTACTATTGCAGAAATCTGAAGGTGGCGCTTTAGGCATAGGTTCTGGAAGTGATTCTCTTATGTCATCAAGAAGTGCCGGTAGTTTTTTAACTAAATTTACATCTATAATTGCTTTTTTATTTATAGTAACCAGTATATCACTTACTGCATTACATAGAGAAGATGCAAAAACAAACTCTGTGCTTGATAAAATTGAAAAAAAAGAAGACAATTCTCCCAAAATACCAAAATCCAAATAAGTGTTTTACTATTTTGCCGATTAGCATATAAGGAAATTCCATGGCGCGTTATATTTTTGTAACTGGCGGTGTGGTTTCCTCATTGGGCAAGGGTTTATCTTCTGCATCTTTGGCGTATCTGCTTAAAAGCAGAGGTTATAAAGTTAAGATTAGAAAATTAGATCCATATTTGAATATTGACCCAGGAACTATGAACCCCTTTCAACATGGAGAAGTTTTTGTAACCGAAGATGGTGCTGAGACAGATTTGGATCTTGGGCATTATGAAAGGTTTACTGATACAAACTCATCAATATTAGATAACATTACTACAGGAAAAATTTATTCTAAAATACTTGATAAAGAAAGATCTGGCAAATATCTTGGCAATACTGTGCAAGTTATTCCGCATGTAACTAATGAAATTAAAAATTTTATAAAAAACAAAACATCAGGTTTTGATTTTATTATTTGCGAAATTGGTGGAACAGTCGGTGATATTGAAAGCTTGCCGTTTCTTGAAGCAATAAGGCAATTTTCAAACGATATTGGAAAAAAAAATAGTTTATTTATTCATTTAACTTTAGTCCCTTATATAAAGTCATCTGATGAAATAAAAACTAAACCTACTCAACATTCTGTGAAAGAGCTCCGAAGTTTAGGCATTCAACCAGATATAATAATTTGTAGATCGGAATTACCTTTGCCAAAAGATCAAAGAAAAAAAATCTCGCTTTTTTGCAATGTTGACATCGACAATGTTATCGAAACAGTTGATGTTAAAACTATTTATGAGGCTCCTATAAGTTTTTTTAAAGAAAAATTAGACAAACAAGTTTTAAAATATTTTAAAATAAAAAGTAAAAAGTTACCAAATTTAAAACCTTGGTTTAAAATTAGTAATACAGTTCTTAAATCAAAAAATGAGGTAAATATTTCTGTTATCGGAAAATATGTTGACTTTAAAGATGCTTATAAATCTATAGACGAGGCACTTGTTCATGGCGGTGTAGCAAATAATGTAAGAGTACGTTTAAATAAGATTGATTCAGAAAAATTGGGTTTATCACAAATTAAAGATAAACTTTCTAATACCAGTGGCATACTTATACCAGGTGGTTTTGGTAAAAGAGGGACTGAAGGTAAAATAGAATCAATTAAATTTGCGAGAATTCAAAAAATACCTTTTTTTGGTATTTGTTTTGGAATGCAATTATCGTTAATAGAATTTGCAAGAAATATTTTAAAAATTCAAAACGCAGGATCAACTGAAATTAATAAAAAATGTACTCCAATTATTGGTTTAATAGAAGAGTGGTATAAAGATGGCATTTTAAAAAAAGGTGATTTAAAGAAAATAGGTGGCACTATGAGGTTAGGAAAATATGAATGTAATTTATTGGAAAAGTCTTTAATACAAACAATATATAAATCTAGCAGAATATCTGAAAGACATAGACATCGATATGAAGTCAACGTAAATTTTAGAAAAAAATTTGAAAAAAAAGGTTTAATATTTTCAGGAATGTCAAATAATAATAAATTGACTGAAACAATTGAATTAAATTCACATCCTTGGTTTATTGGAGTACAATTTCACCCAGAATTTAAGTCAAGACCGTTAAATCCTCATCCATTATTTGCATCTTTTATAAAAGCAGCTAAAAACAAAACTTTAAATGATTAAACAAGTTAAGATAAATAATTTTATAATTTCAAATAATTTACCAATCACACTAATTGCTGGTCCATGCCAGTTAGAAAATAGAGACCACGCAATATTTATTGCAGAAAAAATAAAAAAAATATGCAAAAAGTTAAAGATCAATTTTATTTATAAAACTTCATTTGATAAAGCTAATAGAACTAGTCACTTGTCTAAAAGAGGTTTGGGACTAGATAAATCTTTAAAAATTTTTGACGAAATTAGAAATACACTTAAAATACCAATTTTAACAGATATACACACATCTGAACATTGTGAAGTTATAAAAAGCTC
Organism: Pelagibacteraceae bacterium; assembly: GCA_002684895.1. Taxonomy (GTDB): domain Bacteria; phylum Pseudomonadota; class Alphaproteobacteria; order Pelagibacterales; family Pelagibacteraceae; genus HIMB114. The sequence goes on along the minus strand of NYVZ01000010.1, from coordinate 11,389 downwards.
AGTTGATATTATTCAAATCCCTGCTTTTTTATGTAGACAAACAGACCTTTTGCAATCTGCAGCTAGGACTAATTTGGTTATTAATATCAAAAAAGGACAGTTTCTTGCTCCATGGGATGTACCAAACATATTGCGCAAAGTTGAAACATTGAATCAAAATATTTTACTTACTGAAAGGGGGGTATCATTTGGGTACAATACACTTATTTCAGATATGCGTTCAATTTCAATTATGAAAAAATCAAATTATCCAGTAATTTTTGATGCTACTCACTCTGTGCAACAACCAAGTGGAAAAGGCGATCAAAGTGGAGGGCAAAGAGAATTTATTTATGATCTCTCTAAAGCTGCAGTATCGATAGGTATAGCCGGATTGTTTTTGGAAGTTCATGACGATCCAGATAATGCCCCATCAGATGGACCTAATATGTTAAAACTTTCTGACCTTGAAAATTTTTTAATTAAAATTCAGAAAATTGATAACTTGGTTAAAAGTGAAAAATTGTAATGGCACATATTGTTGAGTTAAAATCTAGACAAGTGTATGATAGCAGAGGATTCCCTACCATTGAAACAGATGTTATTCTATCAGACGGTTCTGTCGGGTCAGCAATTGTACCTTCTGGAGCCTCTACTGGAAGTTATGAAGCACATGAATTAAGAGATAAAAATACAAAGTATTTAAACAAAAGTGTTTTTGAAGCGGTGGAAAATGTAAATATAAAAATAAACAATACCTTAAAAAGCCTTGATGCTTATGATCAAAAAAAAATTGACACTACTTTAATTGAATTAGATGGGACGAAGAATAAATCTAATATTGGTGCAAATTCGATTCTATCGGTATCTATTGCTAATTGCAAAGCAGCTGCAAAAAGTAAGAAAAAAGAAGTTTTTGAATATTTGTCTGCTGACAATAATTACAAACTCCCGTATCCATTGATGAATATTATTAATGGAGGAGTTCATGCAAATAATTCATTAAATATTCAGGAATTTATGATACGTCCAGATGGAGCAAAATCTTTTCAAGAATGCTTACAATTTGGTTTTTTAACAATTCAAAATTTAAAAAAAAATTTATTAAAAAAAAACCTTAGTACCAATGTGGGTGACGAAGGCGGGTTTGCCCCAGACCTAAATTCAGATGAAGAGGCAATAGAGCTGTTACTTGAGTCAATTGATCAGTCAGGTTTTACACCTGGCAAGGATATTAACATATGTTTAGATGTTGCTTCAAACGAACTTTATGATGGTAGCAAGTATTCTATTATAAATAATAAAAAAATAACTCCCGCTGAACTTGTTGAACACTATAAAAACTTAGTAAAAAAATATCCAATCAAATCTATAGAAGATCCCATTTTTGAAGATGACTGGGAATCTTGGACTAGTCTTACTGATTTAATCGGAAAAAAAATACAAATAGTTGGAGATGATCTTTTCGTTACTAATTATGAAAGATTATCCAAGGGTATTAAGAGTGCATCTGCCAATTCCATACTTATTAAGTTAAATCAAATTGGCACAGTTAGCGAAACTTTAAAAGCCATCCAACTTGCGCAAAATAACGGTTTTAGCACGATAATATCACATAGATCAGGTGACACAGAGGATACATTTATTGCTGACCTGGCTATTGCAACAAATTCAAATCAAATTAAAACAGGGTCGCTAGCAAGATCTGAAAGAGTAGCTAAGTATAACAGGTTAATAAGAATAGAAGAGATTTTAAAAAAACCAAATATGTCAAACATTTAATGAAAAAATTTAATTTGTTTTTGATCACATATAAATTTTTAATAATAAATTCCTTTATAATTTTATACTTTATTACAAATTTTTTTGATGGAAATCGTGGATATTTTTCATTTCAAAAAAAAAAGATTGAATACGACAAATTGACTAATGTTGAAAAGCTCTTAAATATGCAAAATAAAAAGTTAATAAATGAAAATATATCTTTATCTCAAAATATTGATTTAAATTTTTTAGATGAAGTTTATAGACAGAAATTTGCTGTAGGTAAAAAAAATGAAAAACTTTTAATCATAAAATGAAACCACGTCATCCAGAAAAAATTCATAAGCCGTCAAATCCAATCCAAAGAAAACCCAATTGGATCAGAACCAGACTAACAAACTCATCGATTTATAGTGATACAAAAAAAATTGTTAAAAATAACAACTTGCATACTGTTTGTGAGGAAGCGGGATGTCCAAATATATCCGAATGTTGGAGTAAAAAACATGCAACATTCATGATAATGGGAGATATATGCACCAGAGCTTGTGCTTTTTGTAATGTTAAAACAGGTTTGCCAAACCAACTTGATCCCAATGAGCATATAAGAGTTGCAAACGCTACTAAAGATTTAAATCTAAATCATGTAGTTGTAACATCTGTTGATAGGGATGATTTACCTGATGGTGGAGCAGAACATTTTGTAAAAACAATTTCTGAAATAAAAAAAATTAATCCTAATACTACTGTAGAAATCCTAACACCTGATTTTTTAAGAAAGGGAGATGTTTACAAAAAAATAGTAGACTCTAAACCTGATGTTTTTAACCACAATATAGAAACAGTTCCTTCTAATTATACAAAAGTAAGGCCTGGCTCAAGATACTTTCAATCTATAAATTTATTAAAAGAAGTTAAGGATTATGATAAACAAATTTTTACAAAATCTGGTCTAATGCTAGGTCTTGGGGAAAAAGAGGAAGAGCTTTTTCAAGTTATGGATGATCTAAGATGTGCGCATGTAGATTTCTTAACACTAGGACAGTATTTGCAACCTACGGAGAAACATTATCCAATAAAAAAATTTGTGCCGCCTGAGGATTTCAATAAATTTGAAAAAATTGCTTATTCAAAAGGTTTTCTGCAAGTTTCATCAAGCCCAATGACAAGATCGAGTTATCATGCTGGTGATGACTTCATAAAATTAAAAGAAAAAAGACAAAAAAATTTAATTTAATTTGCCAAAAAAAAAAATTATAAAAAAATTTAATTATCCTTTAGAGCTTGTTGAAAATTTAATTTTAGATATCGATAGCTACAAAGAGTTTTTACCCTGGTGCACCAATTCAAATATAATTTCACAAGACAATACTAGTACTTTAATCGATATAAAAGCAGATTTGGAAATTGGTTACTCGTTTGCGAAGGATATATATAGAAGCCATGTAATATATGACATAAAAAAAAAAATAATTATAGTTAATGCTATAAATGGACCGCTTAAAACTTTAGAAAATATTTGGGCTTTAAAAAAAATTAGTGATAATGAATGCGAAGTAGAGTTTATAATAAATCTTGAGTTAAAAAATATAATTTTGAATAAAATGTTAAGTAAAATGTTTGATTACGGCTTCGAAAAGATACTTAAATCATTTGAAGATCGCGCAAAATTTTTAGCAAATTCAAATTAGTTTATCTATTAAATCTAACACTGTTTTTACTGTCAATTTTTGAATTTTGTTTCTTGTAAAATTTTTATTAAAATTAAACATGAATATTTGTGATGTTTTTTTGAATTTAAGTCCAATATAAACTAGACCTACCGGTTTTGAGATTGTTCCGCCTCCTGGTCCCGCAATACCTGTTGTTGATATACATATATCTGATTTGGAAATTTTATGTAAATTTTCGACCATTCCTTTACATACTTGTGAGCTAACGGCTCCAAACTTTAATAAATTTTTTTTATCAACACCAAGAACTTTTACTTTGGATTTATTTGAGTAGGCAATTATTCCAAGGTTAAATATTTTTGAACTATTGGGAGTGGATATTATTTCACTGGCAACTAAGCCCCCTGTNCAAGACTCTGCTACAGAAATAGTAATATTTTTTTTTATTAGTCTTTGAATAATCTTGTTTTTTTTCATGTATTTATTTTTATAATATAAATTATTAGAACAGTATATATGCCAGCAATTATATCATCACCAATCACTCCAGTAGATCCACTTATTTTTTTATCAAAAATATTTGCTGGAAAGATCTTAAATATATCAAAAATTCTAAAGATTAAACACGATAATAATATGAGAACAATATCTTTGCCACATATTAATAATGGAATAGATTGTCCAATAAATTCGTCAATGACAATTTCCTTCGGATCTTTATTATTAAATTTTTTTAAAGTATTTTTTAAAAATAAAAAAGAATATATAGTGATTGTTATAAATATAAATACAAATATATTTTTTGAAAAAAAAGAAATAATAGTATAATAAAAAAATATTGTGACTATACTTGCAAAAGTACCGGACGCAGGTAATTTACCTACATTAAAAATAGTAAAAATTAAAATATTTAATTTATCTAACATTTTCTAAAGTAGAAATCACTTCACATGCTAATGCTTTTTTTTGGCCGATGATACCTATTTTATCAGCTGTCTTTGCCTTAACATTTATATTTTCCTTATTTATTTTGCATAACTTTGAAATATTTAATCTTATGTTTTCTTTATAATTTTTAAGATTTGGTGACTGTAAAATAATATTCAAATCAATTGACGAAATTCTTAGATTGATAGCTTTGAGTTTTTTCATAACTTCCTTAAGTAATTTTGTAGATCTGATACCTTTGTATTTTTTTGAATTAGGGAAATGAGTACCAATATCCCCAAGCTTTGCAGCACCTAAAAAACTATCTATCAACGCATGCAATAGACTATCACCATCACTGTGACCTACACTCCCAAATTCTGATGGTATTTTAATTCCACCAACATACAAATCATATCCTTTTGCCATTTGATGTATATCGTAACCAATGCCATAATATTTTTCTTTATAACTCAGGTCACTATTAAAAGTAATTTTTTTATTTTCATTTTCACCTGCTATAAATTTTATTTTTTTATTATTTTGAGAAAATAAAGTTGAGTCATCCGTAACGTTTTTGTTTTTATTTTTTTTATGTAAATTGTATAAATCATTAAGTTTAAATGCCTGAGGTGTTTGCAAAAATTTAATTTTATTTCTGTCAATATATTTTGTTTTAAAAACCACTGTATCTGAGCAAGTGACAGCTGGTATAACACAAGTATTTTTTTTTAATTCATTAATTAATTTTAGCGTAAGTTTAATTGAAAAATTTGGTCGAGCTGCATCATGAATTAATACATGGGTATATTTTGAATGTAACTGCTCAATTCCTTTTTTTACTGTTTCACAGCGATGGTTTCCACCGTTAAANATTTTTATTTTTTTTGTTTTTTTTATAAATTGGCTATATTTTTTTTGATATTTACTATCTATGCCTACAAAAATTTTTTTAATTTCTTTAATTTGGTCAAATTTTTTTATACTATGATTCAAAATTATATCTTTTTTATAAAAATGAAACTGTTTAGGTATATCACTTTTAAAACGATGACTTTTTCCTGCTGCGAGAATTATTGCTGCTAATTTCATGAAACTATTATCAAATATTTTTTCTAATACTTACTTAATATCAATTTTATTTATTATTTCAATTGGACTTGGCTTTATTTCTTTGCAAACCTTTATTGGAGTAGGTTTCTTTAAATTAAATCAAATGAATGTTGAAATCTTACTAATTCTTAATCTTTTATTATTGTTTACATTAATATTATCTATATCTCTTAAAATTTATACAAACTATTTAAAAAAAAAATCACTAGAGCTCGGAGGAAAAACCAGTAAAAATCTAGTATTATCCTTTTTGATAATTTCCTCATTACCTTCTTTTCTAATAGTGATATTTTCAATTATAATTTTTAATTATGGAATACAAAAATGGTTTGATGATAAAATATTATCACTAGTAAATAACTCTAGAAATATTGCTATTAATTATCTAAATGATTCTCATCAATCAATTGTTAAAGATTTAAAGTTAATTGCTAATGATTTAAACAGGAATAAAAAAATTTTATTATCTGATAAAAAAAAGTTCAAAAAATATATTCAGTTCCAAGCTAACTTCAGGGAAATAAAAAATATTTTTTTAATCAATAATAAAGGCAAGTTAATTCAGTTCGCTATGAATAAAAACTTATATAATCCACCTACTAAAGTCATGTTATTACAAGCTAGTAACGGAAAACCTTTGATTGTTTCAAATGCCTTAGAAAAAAAAACATACGCATTAATAAGATTAAATAATTATAAAAATCTATATTTATACTCCTTTCAAAATGTTGATAAAAAAATTAATTCTTTTTTGAAGGAAACTGGAGATGCTTCAACTTATTATTTTAGAGTAAAAAGTAACACACTTAAAATTCAAATTTCTTTTTTTATTATTTATATAATTTTTACTTTAATTCTGGTGCTCATGTCAGCAATATTTGGAATTAATCTTGCTGCAAAAACAACCAAGCCATTAAATAATTTGTTTCGAGCAGCAAAAAGCGTGAGTGAGGGAAATTATGATATTGAACTAAAGAGTGATAAAAACGAGGATTTTAGAAATTTAAATTTAATTTTTAATGATATGGTATCTCAAATAAAAAAACAAAAACAAAAAAATATATTATCTGGACGTTTCGAAGCCTGGCAGGTTATAGCTAGAAAACTGGCACATGAGATTAGAAATCCTTTAACACCCATACAGTTATCATTGGACAGGATTAAAGACAAAATTTCAGGTGATGAGGGTTCAAAAAAACATTTATCAATCATTAACAATCAAATATTTGAAATTTCAAAATTAGTTAACAGTTTTTCAGATTTTGCAAGAATGCCAAAGCCAATTTTTGAAAAAAATGATATACTTGAAATTGTGAACAGCTCTATTGAAACGTATCAATTAAATTATGAAAAAATAAAATTTATTTTTAAAAATTTCTTAACAAACACTGAGATATATTGTGACAAAGGTCAAATTAATAGGGCACTTTTAAATGTTTATAAAAATGCCATTGAGTCTATTGAAGAAAAATCAGGAGACGTTATGCTGGATGGCAAAATCATTACAGAGTTATCAGAAGATAAAAAATTTTATTTTATTTCTATTTATGATGATGGAGTAGGTTTCAAAGACTCTGGAAATTTTAAACATAATGATCCGTATTTCACTACAAAAAAAGATGGAAGTGGCCTTGGGCTGTCTATTGTGTCAAAAATAGTTCATGAACACAATGGTCAAATTTTTTATGAAAATAGAAAAAAAGAAAATGGTGCACTTGTAAGTATTACTATACCAAAAAAAATATGAAAAAAATTTTAATAGTTGATGACGAAAAAGATATTCGTTTCATTTTAGAGGAAATATTAAATGAGCACAAATATCATGTAATTACATTGGGAACTATAAAAGAGGCTGAGGAATTTATTAATAAAAATTCATTTGACCTCGCACTGTTAGATGTTTTGTTAGATGAAAAATCTAGAGATGGCCTTTACCTTTTAAATTTAATTAAAAACAAAAATAAAGATTTACCAGTTATTATGATGTCTGGTCATGCAAATATACAAATAGCCGTGAACTCTGTAAAAGACGGAGCTTTTGAATTTCTAGAAAAGCCTTTTAATCAAGAACGGTTATTAAATTTCATCAAAAGAGGCATTGAGTATTCTGAGCTATTAAATACTAAAAAAGATTTACATGATAATTTTTTTAAATCTTTTGACTTTATCGGTGAAAGTAAAGAAATCGTTAAAATTAAAGAAGCAATCAATAAAATATCAACATCTGATGGGCGAATTTTTATAGAAGGACCAAGTGGTAGCGGTAAAGAACTTTTGGCAAGAGAAATCCACCGAAACTCTAATCGAAATAAAAGCAATTTTGTAATTTTAGATTCATCAAGAATAAATATTAGTAATTTCGATGAAAATATATTTGGGATATTTAAGAATGGGGAATTAATCAAAGGTCACTTAGAAAAGGCAAACAACGGTACATTATTTATTGATAACGTTCATGATTTACCACTTGATGTTCAAAATAAAATTTTAAGAGTTATAACAGATCAAAGATTTAAAAGGCTTAATGACACCACAGATATTACTGTTAATTTTAGATTAATATCTTCATCATCTATAAATTTAGCAAAAGAAGTTTCTGATGGAAATTTTAGAGAAGATTTGTTTCATAGATTAAATGTAATAAATTTAAACTTACCAGCCTTAGTTGATAGGTTATCAGATATACCGCTTTTGATAGAGTATTTTTTTTCAATATTTGTTGGAAATAGTGATTATAAAAAAAATATTAAAAATTTAGATCTTTTCTATAGCTACAACTGGCCAGGGAATGTACGAGAGTTACGTAACTTAGTAGAAAGAATAGCAATTTTAGGTCAAGATAATGTGGAAAAAATTGAAAATATAATATATAGTACTTTAAATCCAAAAATTAATATTGAAAAAAAGAATTCTTCGTCAACTGATTTAACATTAAGAGAGGCAAGGGATAATTTTGAGAAAGAATATTTAATGAAACAATTAAAAAAAAATGATGGTAATGTTTCTAATACCGCTAAGTCTGTCGGCATGGATAGGGCTGCGCTTCAAAGAAAATTATCCTCTTTAAACATTCGACGTAAATGAATATTATAATTTGTGGAGCAGGACAGGTTGGTTATTCTATTGCAAATCAACTATCGCAACAAGGCCACTCTATAACCGTTATAGATAAAACGAGTTCTGATATTCAAAAAATTAATGATAATTTAGATGCAAAAGGTATTGTTGGAATAGCTACATACCCAAGTGTTTTAGATTTGGCTGACGCAAAAAATACTGACATGATTATTGCTGTCACAAGAAATGATGAAACAAACATGATTGTTTGTCAAATTGCACATTCTTTATTTAACGTTTCTAGAAAAATTGCTAGAATTAGATCTAAAGAGTTTTTAAATCCATCATACAGCAATTTGTTTAGTAAATCACATTTGCCAATAGATATAATCATTTCTCCTGAGTATGAAGTATCTAAATCATTACTTAGAAAAATTGAAGCACCTGGTGCTATAGAAAGTTTTCCATTTGCGGATGACTCAGTGAGATTAATAGAAATTAATATGGACAAAAAATGCCCATTAATTAACACTCCATTAGAAAAATTAACTCAATCATTTTCAGATTTAAACGCAAATGTTCTTGGAGTTCAAAGAGATGATAAGTTTCTTATTCTTAAAAAAAAAGATACATTACTTGAAAATGATAAGGCATTCATTTTAACAGACTCTAAACAAGTAGAAAGAACAATGAAAGTATTTGGAAAAGATGAAAAAATTTCTAATAAATTTTTAATAATAGGGGCTGGTAATATTGGATTGGATTTAGCCAAATCTTTAGAAAATCATTCAAACAATCCAAGAATTAAAATGATTGAAAAAAATGAAGAGAGAGCCCAGCTTGTTGCCAATGAATTAAACGAAACAATGGTGATCAAAGGAGACGGCCTTGATGAAAATATTTTAAAGGAAGTTAATCTAGAAGAAATTGATACTGTATTATGTATTACAGATGATGATGAAGTTAATTTAATGAGCGCATTGTTATGTAAGAAAAAAGGCATAAAAAGAGTAATCGCAATAGCAAATAGTCATAATTATAGCTTGTTACAATCATCGCTTAAAATCGACGATATAGTAGATCCACGAATGACTACAGTTTCAACAATATTAAAACATGTACATAAAGGAAAAATAGACAGTGTGTTTTCTTTAGATGATGGGGAATTTGAAATTATACAAGCAAAAGTTTTAGAAAACTCAGAGCTAGTCAATAAAACAATTGAAAATTCTTCAATACCAGATGGTATTAGAATTGGACTAATAATTAGAGATAAAAAAGTTCTTGTACCTAAGAAAAATTTTGAATTTAAATTAAACGATATTGTAATTCTNTTATCNTCTAGAAANCAACTTCAAAAAGTCGAACANNTATTNAGGATTAGTGAATATTATTAAAANTTANATATGAACTTAAGTGGTATTTTNTATTATTTAGGTAAGATAANTTNATTAATAGTTTTTTTTAGTATAATTAANTTACTTTACTGNTTNTATTTTGANTTTAAAATTAATTTAGAAATATATTTTTATACNCTTATTCATATCTNCTNNNTATTATTTAATTACTTTTAGAATAAAGTTTAAAAAAAATTTTAAAACNAATAATTTAATTTTATTTGCAATTTTAGGATGGACAATATTACCCCTTATTATGTCATTGCCATTTTGGCTGGGCGGATATTCGAGTTTTTTAAATTCCTACTTTGAAACCGTCTCTGGGTTCACGTCCTTTGGAGCAAGTATTTTTTCAAATAAAATTAATATTTTAGATCCTCCAATTTTATTATGGCGTAGCTCAACTCAAGTCGTTGGATCTATATTTTTTGTTATGAGTATAATTCTTGTTTTTGGAAACAGGGCAATTAATATTTACCCTTTAAAATTTATTACTAAAAAAAAAGATACAGTTTACTTTTCTATAAATTTTGAAAATGTTTTTAATAATACTGTATATGCTTATGTTATAATATTTTTAATTTCAATTTTTTTTTTAAATTTAACGGATTTAAGAATGTTTGATAAATTTAATTTATCTTTAACAATTATTTCTACAGGAGGATTTCAATCTTCAAATTTAATTCTTGGAGGTTTTGATCAAATTATAGTATCTATTTTATTAATTTTCTCTTCATTAAATATTTTTTTAATATTAGGGATTCTTAGAATAAATAATACATATACCCACGAAGAAGATAAGTATTTTTTGATATCACTAACTTTTTTTATTTTAATTTTATTTATATTTTCTAGTGATTTAAGTTTTTCAGAAATATTAGTTCAGCTATCATCCGCCATATCTAACTCTGGCATTAATTTTACAAATAATTATAATCCAAATATTACTTTTATACTTGTAACCGCTTCTTTTTTTGGGGGGTGTCTAATTTCATCTACTTCCGGGTTTAAAATTACAAGAGTTTTGATTATATTTAATAAAATTTATTTTGAATTATTAAGGCTTTTAACCCCTTCTGCTGTAATTAACTCTACAATATTTAAATCTGGTGAAAAAATAGAATTTAAGGACTTTTATTCAACTAGTTTATTATTATTATTATACATTTTATTATTTGTTTCTTTATCATTTGTACTTACATTGGAAAATATTAGTTTTGAAAATAGCTTTTTGACTTCTATTTTATTAACATTTAATACCTTGCCATCTACAAAGTATATGAGTGATGGCGTTAACTTTAACTCTTTTTCAGATTTATCAAAAATACTAACAATTTTGATGTTAATATTATCTAAAGTAACGCCTATAAGCTTATTAGCATTAATAAAATATCGTTATATAAAATAAGAATTTGTTTACACTTTTTGTAAAATTTTATAATACTTTTTTAAGCGCCCTTAGCTCAGCTGGATAGAGCA